>JAKAJN010000234.1 GCA_021813725.1 bacterium
CGGATCCGATCCGCCAGCCCGGCATCGAACACCGCCCCCGGTCGCAAACGCACGAAGAGCACGATCCGCACATCGCGCCCGCCTGCACCGTCGGGGATCTCCTCTCCAATCACCACGCTCTCGAGCACTTCGGGCACCTGCTCCACCTGGCGGTAGATCTCCGCCGTGCCGATGCGCACGCCCCCGGGATTGAGCGTGGCATCGCTTCGCCCGTGAATCACGAGTCCGCCGCGCACCGTCTCTTCGGCCCAGTCGCCGTGTCGCCAGACGCCGGGGAAGTGCGCAAAATACGCCTCGCGATAGCGCGCCCCATCGTGGTCGCCCCAGAACGCCACCGGCATCGAGGGAAAAGGCACCGTGCAGACCAGTTCGCCCGGCTCGCCAATCACGCGAACGCCGTCCGCATTCCAGATCTCAACGGCCATGCCAAGCCCGGCGGACTGCAGTTCGCCGCGGTGCACCGGAAGGATGGGATTGCCAAGGGCAAAGCACGAGATCAAGTCGGTCCCGCCCGAAATGCTCGACAGCATCACCCCCGGCTTCACGGCACGCGCGACGTAGTCGTACGAGTGCGCTGCGAGCGGACTGCCCGTGCTGAGGATCGCACGCAGCGGCGCGAGGTTGAGCGTGCGCTGCGGCGCGAGACCGGCCTTCTCCGACATCGCCAGATAGCGCGCGCTCGTGCCGAAGACGGTGATCTCCTCCTCGGCGGCCATCTCCCAGAGCAGTCCCTCGCGCGCCGGCGGCATTGGCGCGCCGTCGTAGAGCACGATGGTCGCCCCACTCGCCAGCGCTGAGACGAGCCAGTTCCACATCATCCACCCGCAGGTGGTGAAGTAGAACAGCCGCTCGTCCGGCCGCAGGTCGAGATGCAGCTGATGCTCCTTGAGGTGCTGCAGCAGCGTCCCGCCGGCTCCGTGCACCATGCACTTGGGCAGTCCCGTCGTCCCCGACGAGTACATCACGTAGAGCGGATGATCGAACGGCAGCCGCTGAAACGCGAGCGGCGCACCGCGCCCGGAGGCCGCGTACTCCGCCCAACTCGTTGCCACGGCAATGGACCCCATGTCGGGCGCATCGCGCAGCAGTGGCACCACCACGACCTGTTCGACGGTCGGAAGCGCCTCGGCGATCTCACGCACGCGTGCGAGGCAGTCAATCTCGTTGCCCGCATAGCGGTAGCCGTCGGCACAGAAGAGGAGCCGCGGCGCCACCTGCCCGAAGCGGTCGAGCACGCCTTTGACACCAAAGTCCGGCGAGCAGGAGGTCCAGAGGGCGCCGACGGAGGCCGCCGCGAGCATCGCGATCACCGCCTCGGCGACATTCGGCAAATAGCCGGCCACGCAGTCGCCCGGCTGGAGGCCGCTGCGGCGCATCGCGGCGGCAACCGCGGCCACCTGGTCCGCCAACTCGCGATGCGTCAGGCGACGCGAGAACCCGGGTCGCTCGTCACGAGCGATGATCGCCACGCCGTCATCGCGACGCCGCAGCAGGTTCTCGGCGAAGTTGAGCTCCGCACCTTCGAACCAACGCGGGCCGAGCAACGGGTCCGGCGGAGCCATGCGGTCGCGCCCGATCAGCACGGCATCCCATTCGCCACCCCCCGGCAGGGGTTCGGCGATGACGCCGACCCACCGCCACAACGCCGACCAGAACGCCTCGCGCTCGCGCACCGACCAGTCATGCCATGCCGGCCACGGCGCCTCGGCCGTCGGTGTCCCGCCCGTTGCAGCGACCGCGGCAAAGAACCGCCCCATCGCACTGTGATCGCGCGCACAGTGATCCGGGAACCAAGTCGCGAGAGTTTCGGTAGTCTGAGGGGGCATTTCGGGCGACGATCGCTCCGAAAGATGCTATATTGCTCCGAGGACCACCACGGCGGAGGCTGACCGTGGCGCGTGATGGCGATCCGATGCTGGCTCGTGCCTCACACAGACCCTGAACCCCACATCAGGAGAACGCGCATATGAGATTCCGTTCGTTCGCACTGACGCTTTCGGTCGTCGCGGCCCTGCCGCTGTCGGCGCAAGAGGCGTTCACGCCGGTGGAAATCGGCGCGTACGGGCAATACACCAAGTTTGCCGATGTCACCAAGCTCGACCCGGCCTTCGGGTTCGGCGGGCTCATCAGCATTCCGCTCGTGAAGCGCATCGCTTTCCAGTACGAGGGCGATTTTGGTTCCACCAACAGCACTCGCGTTGGCGATCTCACGGCCGTGAATCACCGCTTCGACCTGCTCTACCACATTCCGTGGGGGGCGCGCCGGTCGGTCTTCCTCGGCGGTGGCTGGACTGGCTCGCAGTACCGGACCGACACCACCAAGAACCAGTACGACTCCGGTGGTAACGCCCAGATCGGCGTGCGCTTCTGCCTGGGCGACAACTGGGCGCTGCGTACCAGTGGCGTGATGGACTTCAAGGATCCGTCGGACCAGGTCCCGACGGGCGATCGCACGCAGACGCTGAGCCTGCGCGCCGGCATCAGTCGGTTCTTTGGCGGCAAGGGCACGTCGCCGTGCGTCGTCGTCGTGCCGCCGCCGCCGCCCCCGCCGCCTGCGCCGGCCCCACCGCCGCCGCCGCCGCCGCCG
>JAKAJN010000235.1 GCA_021813725.1 bacterium
CACCTTGATGGCGATGTCGTCCTGGCGCAGTGTGCCATACCCCGCCGGCAACGACGCCGTGTCTGCCATCGCCTGCTGCGCGCGCGCCGCAGACGCGGCCAGCGCAAGCGCCAGCGCAGCGACTAGCGGCAGAACGAGGCGAGCATGGCGCATCAGACCCCCGAAAGCGGCGTGAGATCGAGCAGGGCCGCCAGCGACGCCGCGAGATCATCGCGACCCTCGCCCGTCACGGCCGAGCACGGGATCACCTGATCCTCTTCTACCCCACAGCGGGCCGCAAGGGTCTTCAACTGCTGCGTCCGCTGCGGCGCCGAGAGCTTGTCGATCTTGGTCATCACCACAAGGGCGGGCACACCGATCTCGGCGAGCAGGTCGAACATCTGCCGGTCGTCGTCCGTCGGCTCGCGGCGCGCGTCGAGCAGCTGCACCACGCCGCGCAGATGTGGATTGCCGCGCAGGTAGCCCTCGATCAGCTGAACCCACTCGCCCTGCCGCTCCTTGGAGATGCGAGCGTACCCGTACCCCGGGAGGTCGGCAAGGATGAACGCGCGGTTTACGCCGAAGAAGTTGATCTCGCGCGTGCGTCCCGGCGTCTTGCTCACGCGCGCGAACGCCCGCCGCCGCACGAGCTGGTTGAGGAGCGACGACTTGCCAACGTTGGACCGGCCGCTGAACGCCACCTCAGGCAGTCCAGCCGCCGGACGCCACCCGCCGGCCTTCGCCATCCCGCCGAGAAACTCCAGGTGGCGGATGATCAGCGGATCATTCGCCGACGATCGCCCGCGGTCGGTGCTGGCGCCGCTCATTGCGTCACGATCGGAGTGGCCGACGCGGCGGGGCGCGCCACGGTGCCGGCCGATCGCCGCCGGCTCGGCGCCGTCGCCGGTGCCGCACGCAACGCGAGCGCCAGCACCTCGTCCATCGTCTTCACGTGGTGAAACTGGACGCCGGTGCGCACCTCTTCGGGCAGCTCCTCGAGATCGCGCGCGTTGGCCGCCGGGATGATGACGTGGTGCACGTGATGGCGATGTGCCGCCACCGCCTTCTCCTTGAGTCCGCCGATCGGCAACACTCGTCCGCGCAGGGTAATCTCACCCGTCATCGCCACATCGCCGCGCACCGGCGTGCCGGTCAGTGCGCTCACGATGGCGGCCGCGAGCGCGATCCCCGCCGAGGGCCCGTCCTTGGGGGTCGCGCCGGCGGGGAGATGGACGTGCACGTCGCGCGTGCGCGCAAAGTCTGCCGCAACCCCGAGCGCATCGGCGCGTGACCGGATGAAGCTCAACGCCGCGCTCGCCGACTCCTTCATGACGTCGCCCAGCGTGCCCGTCAGCATCACGCGCCCGCGGCCGGGGACGACGCTCACCTCGACCTCGAGCAGCTCGCCTCCCACCTGGGTGTAGGCGAGGCCCTGCGCCACACCGATGCGATCTTCGTGCGCCACCTCATCCGGGTCGTACGGCGCCACGCCGAGCAGCGCGCGCAGCGTCGCCGCCGAGATCGTGTCGTGCGGCGTCGGCTCTCCGGGATGCTCGGCGCGCCGGCGCGCGATCTTGCGGGAGAGCCGGGCAACACGCCGCTCCAGCTCGCGCACCCCGGCCTCGCGCGTGTACTGCCGCAGGACGGCGGGGAGCGCATCGGCCGCCCACGTCACCGATTCGGGTGCAATGCCATGCTGTACGAGCTGGCGCGGGATGAGATGTCGCTGGGCGATGGCGATCTTCTCCTGGTCGAGATAGCCCGGCAGGCGGATGATCTCCATGCGGTCGCGCAGCGGTTCGGGGATGCCACCGAGCGAGTTGGCCGTGGTGAGGAACAGCACCTGCGACAGGTCGTAGTCCACTTCGAGAAAGTGGTCGTTGAAGGTGCGATTCTGCTCCGGGTCGAGCACTTCGAGCAGCGCCGCCGAGGGGTCGCCCCTCCAGTCGCTCCCCAGCTTGTCCACTTCGTCGAGGAGAATGACGGGGTTCACGCTCTCGGCGCGGCGCATCGCCTGCAGAATACGACCCGGCAAGGCCCCGATGTACGTGCGTCGGTGTCCGCGGATCTCCGCCTCGTCGCGCACGCCGCCGAGCGACATGCGCACGAACTTGCGCCCGAGGGCGCGGGCGACGCTGCGCCCGAGCGAGGTCTTGCCGACCCCGGGCGGGCCGACGAGGCAGAGAATCGGCCCCTCGAGCTTCCCGACGAGGGAAAGCACCGCGATGTAGTCCACGATCCGTTCCTTCACCTCGGCGAGGCCGTAGTGGTCCTCGTCGAGGATTGCGCGGGCGCGGGTCACGTCGAGCAGGTCGTCCGTGCGTTCGGCCCACGGCAGTGCCGCCAGCCACTCCACATAGTTGCGCGCGACGGCGGCCTCGGGAGAGATCGGCGACATCCGGCGCAGGCGGCGCAGCTCGCGGTCGGCGCGCGCGCGGGCCTGCTCCGGTAGGGCGCGCGCGCCGAGTTGCGCCTCGAGGTCGGCGAGGTCGTCGCCCTCTTCATCGCCCAGCTCGCGGTGGATCGCCCGCAGCTGCTCCTGCAGGTAGAACTCGCGCTGGTTCTGGAACAGCGAC
>JAKAJN010000236.1 GCA_021813725.1 bacterium
GCACCGTCGCCGCTCCCGCAGAAAACGCCTGCACCGTCGCCCGCGTGCTGGACGAGTAGGCGTTGTTGACCTGCACCGGCGTCCGCGTCGCCACAAACCCCGTCAGGGCCACGATGCCCGTCTCCTGAATCGCTTCGAACGTCATACGCAGCGTGCCGGTCGGCGCGGTCGCCGTCTCGGTGATGCTCAGGCGGTCGAAGATGATGTTGGGGCCGCCGATCGCGTTGTTGTTGGACACGCACAGGAAGCCGTTGTCCGTCGCACTCGTCGCCGTCTTGAGCGCGTAGGCGACGCCGGTGCCGAGCGTGGGCTCCGTCACCGTGTAGAACTTGCCGAGGGCGGCCAACATCTGCCGCGAGGAGAGCAGGGCGACCGAGCCGTTCGGGGTCGTGAGCGTCTGAATGCCTGACATCGTGGGTTACTCCGCTAATGGTGAACTGCGACCTACAGGAACATCAGGTGGGAGAGCCGACGCTATCCCAGGTGTAGAGCCACCCGCCGCCGAACGTGACGGAAGGGATAATGGCAATCGTCTGCCCGTTGGCGGGCACTTCGATCAGGAAGCCCTCCATCGGCAGCGTGTCACTCACGAGCGCGCGGTCGGACGCCGCGCCCGCGAGGTTGACGCGCCGGTAGGGAATCGGGAGAAACGACGTCCCGTTCGTGTCCACCGTCGGGCCATAGATGCGCGCGACGACCGTGAAGCCGTCGCCGATCACGCCGCCGTCCGGCACCCAATGGATCGTTTTGACGCTGGTGCGGCTCGAGGACGCATCGCCAAGAAACAGTGTGGCACCGTTATCAGCGGTCGTCACCTGATACGCCTTGCCGATGTTCGCGGGGGTTGCGTTGGTGGGCATCGTGCTCTCCTGTGCTTCCGTAAATGGGTCGTACTAAATGCTGCCGAAGTTGCCGAGGCCCGCGCCCGCGACGGCCAGATCCTTGCCCGTCACGCTGCCGAGCGCCCCGCCGTTCACAAACTGCGTTTTCCACACGAGGCACCATTCCGGCCACCGCTTCTCGTAGAGGCGTTCCATCGCGGCGGCGAGGTCCGGCTTCCGGTTCCCCGCGAGCGCGTACTGCCACACCGCCTTGTACACGATGAGGATGCGGGAGGCCACGGGGAGGAGTGACGGCTGGTTGGTGCTGCTGATGTCAAGCACGGGGGCAATGCCCCGCCAGTAGAGCGTGCCGCTATACGTGCCGTTGTTCGGGATGCGGATCTGGGTGCCTTCGTTCAGGTAGTCCCAGCCTTCCCGCCACGGGCTATCGGGAATCGCCGTCAGCGACGGATAGATCATCGCCTTGCCTTGCGGGAACAACGGGTTGCCGTTCACGTCATTCCCGAACGTGAAGACCTGATTGTCCGTCGTGGTCAGCGTGGGCATCGAGCCGTAGGCGACTTTCTGGTACAGCGTCCACGGCGCGATGCCCGACAGGTCCGCAATGACTTCCTGCTGAGCGTCGGACAAGTACTGATACTTGGTGGCGTCGGACAGCGAGTCGCCCGTCGCGGGGCGACCCGCGAGCGTATTCCAGCGACTCAAGAGGTCGGAGCTTGCCCAAGTACTTGGCATTTACCGTGCGCCTCCCGGCGCGAAGTCGAGCGCGGACTTCTGCGCGTGCGCTTGGCGCCCTTTCGCGAGCGCGGCCTTCTGCGCCTCAGACATGACGCGCTTCTTCTTCGGCTTCTCGTCGGACGGGACCAGCACGTCGTCGCCCGCCTTGGCGAACAACGCCTGCATCTGGGCCTGCAAGTCCTTGACCTGCTGCATGAGCGCCGCCGTGTCGTCCGCCGTGCTCCGCATCTGGTCCGGCGTCGGGATCTCGAAATGGCCCGAGGCGGCCGAAATCAGGCGTTCCAGCAACTCGTCCTTCTCGTCCGAGAAGCCGAGCAGCCACTGGTGCCCCACCTTCGCGGCCTGCGCGATGCGCGGGGACCGGGGCGGCTTGCCCGCAATGGCCCGCACGCGGTAGTCCACGAGCCCGCCAATCGTCGGGACCGGCAACTCGTGGGCCAAGGCCGCGGTGATGGCGAACTGGTAGTACGCCTCTTCCGCCGCGCGGTAGTCGATTTCCATGCTCGCGTAGTCGATCTCGAAATGGTTGCCGTCCATCAGGCCGATGGTGCGGTTGATGTACTTCGAGTCGGGATACCACGGGGCCTGCCAGCCCTTGTAGAACTTGCCGCGGATCATGGAGTCGGCGCAGACGGGCTGCAGCTCGCCGACGAGGCCGGGCATGTCGGCCCCGTTCGCGGCGCGTTCGACGTAGCCCCACCACGCGCGCCCATCAGGGAAGCCCGCCGCCGCGTTGCGATGCTGGTCGAGGAAGACGGCCAGGCGCTTGTTCTGCGTCGGGTCCGTCGTCGCCATGATCCGAACCGCCTGCGCGGTCGGGGTGAACGGTTTCCAGTTGCCGGGTGCGGTCATGGGTCAGCCCTCTTCGGATGCAGGGGCGACCTCGGGAGCCGCCGGTGAGACTTCAACTGCGGGAGCATCAGGAACAACAATCGGCGCATTCAGCAAAACAGGATCGCTGATCGGCGCGTCGT
>JAKAJN010000074.1 GCA_021813725.1 bacterium
GAGGTCGGCGTACAGGCCGCGACGGTCGTTCCCTTCGATGTGCAGGCGGATGATGAAGCGTTCGCCGGCGCTCTCCTTCCAGTCGATTTCGAGCCGGCGCTCGGGTTCGTGCACGAGAAAGAGGAGGTTCGGGCAGTCGGCGCGGTGGATGCTCACCCCGCGGCCGCGCGTCACGTACCCCACCACCTTGTCGCCCGGAACGGGCTGGCAGCACTGCGCGTAGCGCACCATCAGGCCGTCGGCACCCTGCACGCGGATGCCGCGCGAGGTGTCGGACCGCTTCATGCGGTCGAGCAGGCGTTCGAGCGGACTGGCCTTCAGCTGATGCTGTTCGGGATGCTCCTCGACGTCGGGAAAGATCGCCTTGAGCACCTGCGTGATGTTGACGTCGCCCTGCGCGATCGACGCGAGGACGTGGTCGGCATCGCCCAGCTTGAGCGCGTCGGCCGCCGACTGCAGCTCCTCGTCGGTCAACTTCGCCATGCGCCGCCGCCGCAGCTCGCGGTCGAGGATCTCGCGCCCGATCTGGCGCGACGCCTTGTGTTCCTCCACGCGCAGCCACTGGCGAATCTTGTGCCGCGCGCGCCCAGTGCGGACATGCGCGAGCCAGTCGCGGCTGGGGCGCGCCGTGGGGGAGCGCGAGATCTCGACCGTCTCCGAGTTGCGCAACTCGCGGGAGAGCGGGACGATGCGCCCGTTCACCTTCGCGCCCTGCACGTGGAGGCCGAGCTCCGAGTGCACGGCGAACGCGAAGTCGATCGGCGTCGCTCCCTTCGGCAGCTGGATGACGTCGCCCTTCGGCGTGAAGACGAAGATCTCGTCCTGGTACAGGTCGAGCTTGAGGAACTCGAGGAACTGGTCCGGCGTCTCGGCGTCGAGCTGCAACTCGAGCACTTGCCGGAACCAGTGCAGCGCGCGATCGAGGTCGTCGCCGGGGCGCTTGTCGCCCTCCTTGTAGCGCCAGTGCGCCGCGATGCCGTAGTCCGCGGTGCGGTGCATCTCGAGCGTGCGAATCTGGATCTCGAACAGCGTTCCGCGCGGACCGAAGACGGTCGTGTGCAGCGACTGGTAGCCGTTGGACTTCGGCTGGGCGATGTAGTCCTTGATGCGCTCCTGCAGCGGCGACCAGGCACCGTGGATCACGCCGAGGGCGTGGTAGCACTCCGGCACGTTCTCGACGAGGACGCGGATCGCGTAGAGGTCGTAGACGTCGTCGTACGACTTGTCGCCCTTGACCATCTTCTTGTGGATGGACCAGAGGTGCTTGGGGCGACCGCTGACCTCGTGCACCACGACACCCGCATCCTTCAGCCGCTTCGTCAGCGGACCGACCATCTCCTGGATGAGCGCCTCGCGGTCGGCGCGCTTCTGCTGCACGAGGCGCGCGAGGGCGCGATACTCCTCCGGTTCGAGGTACCGGAACGCCAGGTCCTCGAGTTCCGCCTTCATGGCCGCGAGACCGAAGCGGTGCGCGAGCGGCGCGTAGAGGTCGCGCGTCTCGGTGGCGATGCGGCGCCGCTTGTCCTCCGGGAGGTGCTCGAGCGTCCGCATGTTGTGCAGGCGATCCGCGAGCTTGATGAGGATGACGCGGGCGTCCTTGGCGATCGAGAGGAGCAGCTTGCGATAGTTCTCGACCTGGCGCTCCTCCCGTGAGCCGGTGGGCAGGTGGCCGATCTTGGTGACGCCATCGACAATCTGCGCGACCTCGCGGCCGAACTCGCGTTCCACATCCTCGCGCGTCGCCTCGGTGTCCTCGATGACATCGTGCACGAGCGCGCTGGCGACGGTCACCGTGTCGAGCTGCAGTTCGGCGAGGATCTTGGCCACCTCGACGCAGTGCGTGACATACGGGTCGCCGTTCCGCCGCGTCTGCCCCGCGTGCGCCCGCTCGCTGAAGCGATAGGCGCGCGACAGCAGCACCGCGTCGAGCCGTTCGGGATGGGCATCGGCGCTGAGCTCCCACTTGGGAATGATGTCGGTGAGGACGGGAGTAATCACACTACGATTGGGGATATGGATTCCGGACGGGGATTCAGGAGCGCGATTCGCGATTTCGATTGACGATGACGATCGCCACGCGCGAACAACGGGGTCCACCGCGAGCGCGGCGGGACCCCGTTGGCTGGCCTCTCCCCTGAAACTGCCCGTCGGTGGCGGGGAGTCAAGGGGGCGAACGCGGCTCTCAGGGCACGGCGCGCACCCACACGTCGCTGGTCCAGTTGGCCCCGTCAAATCCAGACACGAGCACGAGGCGGCGTCGCAGCACGTCAAAGTGCAGTCCCGGCAGGTATCGCGCGCTGGGTGAGAGCGCTGAGGCCGGCATCGTGGACCACGCGACGATTGCCGCATCCGGCGCGCATCGCACGAAATCGGCCTGCGGAATGGTCCCGTAGAGCGTCACCCCGCCGAAACGATACAGCGTTCGCGAGGCGGGATCGTATGCCATCGCGCTGCCGATACGCGCCGAACTTGCGGTGGACGGTCCGATCACCGTGCGGAAGCCGTAACCGCGCAGATCCAGCGCGACGAGGTCGTCATAGTTGCCGGGCGCCCCGCCCAGTGAACGCTGGGTGAAGAACGCGCGGGCGTTTGCGGCATCAACCGCGACGCCTCCCTGGGAGCCGAACCGCGGTTCTGGAATCTGTCCGCTGACCGGCATCGCGAGCCACGCGTTCGACCCGTTCCATTCCCACAGGGTGTTCCGGAAGGCGCCGTGGCCGTATCCACCGAAGACCGAGAGCCTGCCGCTCACTGGGTTCTGGAACGCGAACGCCTCGTAGTAATTGTCTGAGTTTCCAGTCCCGCCCTCCAAGCTCCACGTCCCACCAGTCTCGGGAATGCTGAAGACTTGCCCGAGACCGTCCCAATACGTGAGCAGGCGGTGACGCACGTCGTCGTAGATCAGCTTGCGGAACTTGCCAGCGGGCCAGTTGTTCGCCGTCAGGCGCGTCCAGCGATTGGTCGCAAGATCGAAGCGCCAGAGCGATCCGGTACCGAAATCAGGCATCTCCCCAGCGAAGATGGCGTCGCTTGCCGCGGCGTACGCCGATGCCGTCAGGCTCGCCGGGATAGTGCCGCGCGCTGCCACCAGCTGCCAGCCCGGCGTCTGCGCCGTCATGCTGGCGCTGGCCGAGATGCCCTCGCTCGTCGCGGTGATCGTGGTGCTGCCCCGCGCCAGCGCGGTCACTAGTCCGTTGGCGCTGATGACTGCAACAGCGGGCACCGCGCTGCTCCATTGCACTACCCGCCCAACCAGCACGTTGCCAAACCGATCTCGCGCGATCGCCACGAACTGCAGTGTCTGCCCGACGTAGAGCTGAGCGATCGCCGGCGACAGGCTGAGCGACGCCACCGGCTCACGCGCCGTGACCGTGGCGCTCGCTGTCACGCCCTCGCTTGCCACCGTGATGGTCGCACTGCCGGCGCCCACCGCCGTGGCAACCCCGGTCGTACTCACGGTCGCAGCGGCGGGCGCGGAACTCGTCCAAGACAGTTCGCGATCGGTGAGCACGCCGCCGAACCGATCCAGGAGCGTCGCCGTGAACTGCACCGTCCCTCCGACCACCAGGTCGACGGACGGCGGCGAGAGAAGGACCGTGGCGACTGGCTCGGCCCCCACCCAGCGCTGGCACTCGGAGAACTTGCTGTTGTTCGCATCACCACCAGACGTCCCGGTCACCTTCCGCGTGCGAAGCTTTACCCCGTATGAATGTCCAGGCGTGAGACCGGCATAGAGTTGCACCGTGTCCGTCGGCGATGTCTTCTCGACTGTCGGCAGGGGCTCGGTATCGCAACTGACCAGTTGGTACCCCTTCGCTGCGGCAACCGGCCGCCACGTCAGCGTTGCCCGTCCCCCGCCGAGTCGCAGGGCGACAAACTGCGGGATGTCGAGCCGATCCTGCGCCGCCATGGGCGATCGGCCCCCGACTAGTCGTTCGGTGCTGGCGGAGGTGGTCGCATCGCCGGCAGTGCAACCGGCCAGCAGAGCGGCAAGGATGACGGGGAGCAATCGGAGACTGCGCATGGAAGGACTCCGCGACGACGGGACACGCGGCGGCCAGGTCGCCGCCTAGGTCTCATTCTCCACGGGCGCGTCAGTCCGCCGTGAATCGCCGCCAACGGACGGCATCCTCACGTAATCGGGGTCAGCGGGAGTTGCGCGTCACCTCGACTTCGACGGCCGCGATCCCGATCGGCGACTCGACCTGGTACGGCTCGGTGGGCGCGCGGTCCTTCCAGCATCGGCGAATCTTCCAGTAGGCCGTGCCACGCGTGGCCACGGCGCGCAAGGAATCGAACGGCATGTCGAGCACGTCGTCGCCATTGCGCCACATCGGCTCGCCGCAGGTCCAGTTCGTACTCGAGAAGATGTAGGCGGCGCGGGGCTCCGCGCCGAAAGCCCAAAGCAGGAGATACCGACCCGGGGTTGTCGGTGCCACGCGGCGCACGGGCACCTCGATGCGGCCGGAATCCAGCGGCGTCACGAGGGAACGCACCGAGACGGTGTCGGACTCTCGTCGCTCCCAGGACGCCGCGGCGCCAAGGAAGACGGTCGCCGTGGTCCAGAGGCTGGTGTAGAGCATGCTCACCCGCCCCTCTAGGGGCTCGCCCGGCCGCACGCGCACGACAGGCACTGGGCCGGAGAGCAATTGCCCGTTGATGATCCCTGACCGCAGGCGAAGCTGCGCACCGCTTATCCACTGAAAGAGCCATCGAACCCCGGCAAGTCCCGGCGACTCGAAGTTCAGTTCCGCCTGGACGGCGTTTGAGCTGCCCATGATCAACGAGTCGAACGTCGCTTCGCCGTCCAGCGTCTCCGCCGTCACCCGGCCGTGCGGTGTCTGCTGTGGCCCGCCGCGCACCGACACGCGCAGTCCGGTGACTCGCAGGTCACGGCCGAGCCGGTCGTGCACGCCGATCACCGCGGCACGGTCGAGCACCTCCTCGCCGTTGCTCGGGATCGGCGCCTGCACGAGGACCAGTTTCGCGGGACGCGTGAGGTACCACGAGGCCATTGAGACCATCGCAATCAGCGCGACCGCCGCCCAGTGCCCGCGGTACTCGCGCCGCACGCGCGGCAGCGTGCGGCGAACCGCCCGTCCCAGCCGCACGGCCTGCGCCTCGGGCAGCCCCGGCGGCAGCAAGTCCTCGGCCCGCAGGGCGACCGCGGGAAAGTCGGGGCCGCGCGACCAGCGCCGCAGCACGTCAGCCACCTCGTCCACGGCCTCGGCCTGGATGAGCAGCGCCACGATGCGCCGCATCTCCACCACCGTGATCCCGCCCGCGGCGGCGAGCGCGAGCGCGAGTCCACGACGCGCCGCCGCCAGCGACGGGGCATCGCTCTGCGCCACCACCAGGTCGGCGATCTCATCGTGCGCCGTGGTCCAGCCGCCGTCGGGCAGCCGGCGCGCATAACCACGCACCTCCAGCGTTCCCAGCTCCGTCTCGATGCTCGCCGGATCCGCCGCGACCGCGGCGGCAACCGTGCCGGCGCTCGGCACCACTCCGAAGCAGAGCACGCGCAGCACGCCGCGTGTCCGCAGTGACAGCTGGGCGAGGCGCAGCCGGGCGGCCTCGCCGTCATTCATCGCGGCCAACAGTGCCGGAACATTCGGCGCCGACCAGTTTTCGGCGTCGATCATCAACAGCTGCTTCTCCACCACGGCATGCAACAGCTGCAGCACGTGGAACGGCACGCCAGCCGCCGCGTCGCGCAGGACCGCCACGAAGGCATCCCACCAGTCAGCCGCTCCGGCGCCGGCGAGCGACTGCAGCATCGCGTCCACCTGCGCCGTCGTCAACGGCGGCAGGGAGACTCGTTCAACCCCGGTCTCACCGACCCACGCTTCGCGCCCGGCGGTGAGCAGTTGCAGTCGCGTCTCGGGCGCGAGGCGTCCCATCGCCAGCTGGAGGAGATTGAGCGACGCACGGTCCGCCCAATGCGCGTCGTCAATTGCGAGCACCACCGGCCCTTCGTGCGAGACCGCGCCGAGAAGGTCTGCCAAGGCGACCGCGCGCCGGCGCATCGCTTCGTCGCCCATGGAGGGATCGGCATGGGCCGCAAAGACCGCCGAGGCGTCGGGCGCCATCGCGACGAGCGCAGCCATGGAACCCGGCGCCACGGCGATGCTCCCCGGAAGTCGCGACAACACCGTGACTACGCTCGCCGCGAGCGCAAACGGTACATCGCGTTCATCGCGCCGTGCCCCGCAGCGCACGACGCGCGCGCCGGCGGCCTGCAGGCGTGCGCACGACTCGTCGAGCAATCGCGTCTTCCCCGTTCCGGCCAGCGCCTCGACGTGCAGGTGTTGCAGGCGTCCGCGCCTGACCGTGCTCCAGGCCGCCAGCACGCGCGCCAGCTGCGTCTCACGCCCCACGAAGTCGGGTGTCGTCAGCGGTCCCGACGCGGTCGGCGCCTGCCGCGCGACCTCCCGCACCCGGTGGAAGAGCTGCGAGGTCGCCGGTTCGGGTGGCCGTCCCTCTCCGCGCAGCAGTTCCGCTAGGCGATCGGCCTCGAGCCGCGCCGACGCCACGCCCTCCGCCGCGATCTCCGCCTCGATCAGCAGACGCCATGACCGCTCACGCGATGCGTCCATGTCACGCAGGCGACGCGCGTAACCCAGCGCCACCGCCCCATGCCCCGCTGCCAGTTCGGCGCGCGCCACCGTCTCGAGCACCCGCGTGAAGAGCGCCGCCAGATGCCGCCGCTCGATGTCGCACCACATCTCGAACTCGGCACCGCCTGGCACCGCGAGGTCCGGGATGAAGTCGCCGCGATAGATCGCAATTGCCGCGGCCAGGTCGCCGTGATCCACGGCCGCGATGAAGGCCTCGCGATCAAAGGCCAGCGTGTCCCGCAGCACGACGAGATCGCCGTCGGAGACGATCGAGTCGCCCGGAAGCAGCCGCCGCAGCACCAGCAGCGCCTGCCGCAGGTTCGCGCGCGAGCGCTCCGGCTCGAGGTCGGACCACAGCAGATCAATCAGCTGCGGCCGCGTGGCCGAATGCACCGATTGCGAGCGCAGGTAGGCCAGCAGGGCGAGCGGCTTACCCGGACCGAGCAGCACCGCGCCTTCGGCAGACACCAGTTCCAGGCGACCAAGGGTGTGCAACGCCATCCGGCCGGGCGACCCCGCAGGCGTCATCACGCTGGCGACAGTTCCAGCAGCACTCACGATCGGCGCGGGGTCTTCACGCCAGAGAATCTGGCGGCACGACCCCCGATCCCGCGAGCGGCGGCATTCCATGCAACGCGAACGGTGAACACGCGCGATAGCTGGCCCCCACCCGTCAGCGCTGCGTCAATCCGAAATTGGATGAATGCAAGGCCGTGAGATCATATCCTCCCCCGCCCCCCGCACCGCCCTGTGCGGCACGCCCCCTGTTCCCGCGTCAAAGGATGCCCATCTCCGCAAAGGACAGGTATCTCCCCCGCCCGATGATCACATGATCATGCACCGGGATGTCGAGCAACCGCCCGGCCGCCACCAACTGCTCGGTCACGCTCCGATCGTCCGCGCTGGGCGTGGGGTCGCCGCTCGGGTGGTTGTGCACGAGGATAATGGCCGCCGCGCGCTCGGCAATGGCCTCGCGGAAGACCTCGCGCGGATGCACGAGCGAGGAGTTCAGGATGCCACGCGTGACCGGCACGTCGCGGGCCAGCCGATGCTGGGCGTCGAGCACGGCGACGTGAAACTCCTCGACGGGGAGATCCTCGAGCGACGGCGCGAACGCGCGCCAGACGTCGCGCGGCGCGCGCAGCGGTCGCGCCTCGCCCGGGGTCTCCGCGGACAGTCGGCGGCCGAGTTCGAGCGCCGCGTGAATCGCCATCGCACGGGCAGCACCGAGTCCCGGCACGTCGGCGAGGGCAGCCACGGGTCGGTCGCCGAGCCGGCGCAGCGAGCCGTCGGCACGCGCGAGCACATCGTGTGCGAGCGCCAGGGCCGAGCGACCACGCGTTCCGGCA
Source organism: bacterium (assembly GCA_021813725.1). Classification (GTDB taxonomy): domain Bacteria; phylum Gemmatimonadota; class Gemmatimonadetes; order Gemmatimonadales; family Gemmatimonadaceae; genus PNKL01. The sequence continues at coordinate 7,967 of JAKAJN010000074.1, forward strand.
CCGATGACCAGCGCGATCAGTTCCGGCGCGGAGAGGGAGCGCGCGCCAAGGGCGCGCAGACGTTCACGGGGACGATCAGGGGGCAGAAGGCCCTGCGGTGTCAAGGCGGCGATTGTCATGCCCGAGACTACACCCGGTGCGACGCCGTGCATCATCGAATCCGCGCGGGCGCAACTGATTGAGTCCGATAATCTCGGAGCGGCCCCGCGACCCGCACTAACCAGTTTCTACCGCGGATCCGGCTTCGACGGCGCCGGACGCGCCGCGCTCACCGCCTCACGCGATGCCGCACTGCGCGCCCCCTGTGCCTGCGAGGCCGACGGGGCAGACGACGTCGAGGTGGGCGTCGAGACCGTTGAGGCACCCGAGTTCGCCGAACCCTGGCTTCTCGCCCCGGACGCGGACGAGCCCGTCCAGCCCGCCGACGACCGTCCATCGTATCGGCCCGCGTACCCCAACGCACCATCCGTCGGCACGTTGCGCACCGCGCGCGGCACGTACGCCTCGGCGAACGGCGTCGCGCCGTTCCGCGACACGCCGACGGGATCGATGGGCACGCCAACCGTGATGGTACCACGCGGCCCGACGTCGGTGGTGCCGACGCCGCGACCGTAGGGTCGGACCCCCTCGTCACGCGCGCCACCCTGCGGTCGGTACGGCCGGACCCCCTCTTCGGGGAGCAGCGACGGCGTCACCGGCGTCGCAATCACGCCGCGACGCAGCGGCACCGCACTCTCGTCCACGTTGTACTTGGGCGACGCGCGGCGAGGCCGCAGGTCAAGCTGTTCGGTCCGCACGGTGTCGCCGCCCGCCGGCGTGGCGGGTGTGGACGGACCGTTGTCATACGGCGTCCGGCTCGGACAGTAGAAAATGCCGGAGGCGAAGAAGAACGACGCCGGGATATTCACCGCGCCGTACGGGCAGTAGAACGAGATGCTCTGCCCCGCGTACCTGCCGTAGGCGTTGTAGTCGTCGGTCACCTCCAGCACGTCGACGACGACATCGTCCACGGAGAGTCCGAGGGGGAGGACCGCGTCCACGATGTCGGTGAGCATGTCCGAGGGTGCGATGACCGCACTCGAGATGGCACGGAAGCCGATGACGTTCTGCAGCCAGCTCCGGGCGGCGTCGGGCGTCGAGACGCGTCGCAACGGGGAGCGCGAGGCGACCAGCAGCAGCGTGCGCACCGGCGGAATCGTGGCCGCCCCCCAGCCCGCCTCAGCACCAGTCCACCCCGTGGTGTAATAGTACGAGATGATCTGGCCGCGGTTGTCGACCATCCACATCGGGCGCGCCACGGGCATCGACCAGTTCCAGCCGTAGTACCCATACTGCGAGCGAAACGGCCGCGACAGCAGGTACTCGCCCGGCTCCACGGGCCTCGCCGCCTGCCAGGAGGAGCGCGGGAAGAGCTGCTGCACGCCCTGGCCCGGCAAGACCTCGAAGACCGCGACATACGCCGGCTGATCGACGTAGAAGCTTGCCTCGCTGACGCCGCGGCGAAGCGACGCCTCGAGTGGGCTCGCCACCTGTGCGGCGGCTCCCGCGGCGGTAGCCGCGAGCAGGACAACCGTTCGGAGCAGGGCCATATACCCTCCGATCATTGGACGGGCCTGCAGCCACCCTATTAACAAGTTCTGACCCGCGCGTGTTCCGGCGCAATGGGGATCCGCACCGAACTGGTCAGTCCGTCGCCGGCAAAGTCCCAACCACGCCAGGTCACATCGTGGCCCCGTGGCACTTCTTGAACTTCTTGCCTGAGCCGCATGGGCATGGATCGTTGCGGCCGACGGTGGCCCAGTCCGGCACGCCCTCACCGCCCATTGGCGCCCCGGCGAGCGCGCCGCTCAGCGACCGCGCCCGGCCGGCGCCGACAATCGTCGGATCAGCCTTCACCACCTCACCGTTGCCCGGCGTCTCCGACGGACCGATGTCGAGCACCTCGCCCTCCACGACATCCTCGGCGACGCCGAGCGCATTGAACCGACGCTTCGGCTCGGGCGGCGGAGGCGGTGGCGCGGGCGGTTCGTACATCAGCTGCACGCGCAGGAAGCGCTCGGTGAAGGTGTGCTGGATGTCGGTCATCAGGTCCACGAACATCGAGTACGCCTCCTGCTTGTACTCAAGCAACGGGTCCTTCTGTCCCCACGCCCGATATCCGATGGAGCTGCGCAGCTGGTCGAGATCATACAAGTGATCCTTCCACTTCTCGTCGAGCACGTTCAGCATCACCAGCGCAAGCACTTGGCCGGCGTGCTCGGCGAGCTGCGCAATCTTGGCGTGGAAGGCCTTGGTGCCGGCGGTCGCGCCCTCGGCCTTGGCATCGGCGATGTTCTGCGGCCTCGTGCCGTCGGGCTCGAAGCAGGGCACCGTCAGCAGGTAGTGCATCAGGAGGTCCTGCCGCACGAGGTCGAGGTCCCAGTCCAGCGACTCGTCGAAATCGGCCAGCGTCGTCTCGATGCGACGACCGACCGCCGACTCGACCATCTTGATGGCCTCGCCCTTGAGTTCCTCGCCCCCCTCGAGCGCGAACGCGCGGAGGTTGTAGATGACCTCGCGCTGCTGGTTCATCACATCGTCGTAGTCGAGCAGGCGTTTGCGGCTCTGGAAGTTCTGGAGCTCGACGCGCTTCTGCGCCTGTTCGATGGACCGCGTGATGAGCGGGTGCGTCAGCATCTCGCCCTCCTGCGCGCCCAGGCGGTCCATCAGTCGCGCAATGCGGTCAGATCCGAACAACCGCATCAGGTCGTCTTCGAGCGACAGGAAGAACTGCGACGCGCCCGGATCGCCCTGGCGGCCGGCGCGGCCGCGCAGCTGGCGGTCGATGCGCCGCGATTCGTGGCGCTCCGATCCGATGATGTGCAGGCCGCCGCACTCGGAGACGTCAATCTCCTTGCCGTCCGGATCCTTGATGCGCGACGGTTTCGAGGGGATCACGCCGTCGCCGAGTTTGATGTCGGTGCCGCGGCCGGCCATGTTCGTCGCGATCGTGATGGCGCCAAACTGTCCGGCGAGGGCCACAATCTCGGCCTCGCGCTGGTGGTACTTGGCGTTCAGCACCTGATGCTTGAGGCCGCCGCGCTGGAACATGCGCGACAAGGTCTCCGAGGCCTCCACCGACGTGGTGCCGACGAGCACCGGAAAGCCGAGGCCGTGCAGGCGCTGGGCCTCCTCGACGATCGCGTTGTACTTCTCGCGCCGCGTCTTGTACACGAGATCGTGGCGGTCGTCACGAATAATCGGCCGGTTGGTCGGAATGACCGCGACTTCGAGCCCGTAGATCTGGAAGAACTCCGTCTCCTCGGTCTCCGCGGTGCCGGTCATGCCCGCCAACTTCTCGTACATGCGGAAGTAGTTCTGGATGGTGATCGTGGCGAGGGTCTGCGTCTCGCCCTTCACCTGCACCCCTTCCTTGGCCTCGACGGCCTGGTGCAGCCCTTCGCTCCAGCGGCGCCCGGGCATCGTGCGCCCCGTGAACTCGTCCACGATGAGCACCTGCCC
>JAKAJN010000075.1 GCA_021813725.1 bacterium
CCGCCGGCGCGGCCGCCAGCATCAACAGGGCACGACTCAAAACGGGCATTGATTCCCCAGAGGTGTGGCGGGCGAGAGTCGCCCGTCTAGTGCACCGGCGCTTCGACCGCCGCCGGTGCCTCGGGCTGCTGCACCGTACGCGGCGTGCTGCCCGGATGGAAGCCGCGAACCTGCAGCAGCGCGAAGAACGCCACGACATAGGCGATGGTCACCCAGTAGCCGTGCCGCAGGTAGTTCTTGGTGTTCTTGGCCTCCGGATACATGTTGCTCAGCGCGACGCCGGCCGAGGAGCCGAACCAGATCATCGAGCCGCCGAAGCCGACGGCAAAGGCCAGGAACCCCCAGTCATACCCGCCCTGCGTCAGCGCCAGCGCGGTCAGCGGGATGTTGTCGAAGACCGCCGAGGTGAAGCCGAGGCCGAACGCCGTCTGCCACGACGCGGCGGGAAGCTTCTCCACCGGCATCATGCTCGCACAGAGCACCAGCGAGAGAAGGAAGATGGTGCCCTTGAGGTTCTCGGGGAGGAGCTTCCATTCCGGCTTCCGCAGGCCCGCCGTGGAGAGAATCGCCACCCAGACCGCCATGCCGAGGAAGGGCGCGAGGTTCGAGATCTCGTAGAAGTGCGTGTTGGCCACGACGTTCACGATGATCGCGAGGGCGAGAATGCTGAGGACGACGGCGACGCGCGGCCAGTCGATCCGGGCGCTCTTGTCCGGGTTCGCCTGGATGGGCTGATACTTCTGTTGCGCCATAGCCAGCGGAATCAGCAGGGTCACGGCGATGACGGTCGCCAGCAGGGCCTCAAAGACTTCGGCGGGGCTGACGCCGGCGATCCACATCATTGTCGTGGTGGTGTCGCCGACGACGGAGAAGGCGCCACCAGCGTTCGAGGCGGCCACGATGCCGGCGAGGTAGCCGATGTGCACCTTCCCCTTGAACACCGAGTGCGCGACCGCGCCGCCAATCAGTGCGGCGGCGATATTGTCGAGGAAGCTCGAGATGAAGGCGACGGCGACGAGAAGGATCCACGCCCCCTTCCAGTCGTCGGGGAGGTAGCGCGGCAGCATGGCCGGCACGCCGCTCTCCTCGAAGTGCCGCGCGAGGAGCGCGAAGCCCATCAGCAGCAGGAAGAGGTTGGTCAGGATGACCCACTCGTGCTCCAAGTGCGTCAGGAATCCGCCGACGCCCGTGCCTTCGCGGAAGGGCGAGGCGACGATCTTGTAGAGCGCGATGACGATGGCGCCGGTGACCGCAATGCGGAACGTGTGGTGGTGGAAGATGCCAACACCGGCGAGCACAATGCCGAAGAGGATGAACTCGATCGGCACCGGACCGACGGTGGGGCCGGAGAACGCGGCCGCCGACGCGGTGGCCGGAAGGGCAGCGAGCAGAAGCGCCGCCAGAGCGTATTTGCGCATGTCTCCCTCGAGGAGAACAGCAAGGCGATACATCAGGAAGCCGCAACCGAGAATCGCGGCGCGTGTAGCGCCGCGAAAGATCGCCCGTTGGACGGTGAAAATCCTTCGGGAAAGTTCGCACGTGGGTGTGGGGAATCACCCCACACCGCGAAATCGGAGCGCCTCGGCGAGCGCGTCGCGATTCACCTGTTCCGCGCCGTCCAGGTCGGCGATGGTGCGGGCGACGCGGAGGACGCGGGCGTAGCCACGGGCGCTGAGGTTCAGCTGGCTCGCGGCGTCGACGAACCAGGTCTGTGCGTCGGTCGCGGGACCGTGGCGACCGCGGAGGGCGCGGGTGGGCGCCTGCGCGTTGACGAAGACACCGTCGACCGTGGAGAATCGCGCTCGCTGGCGGTCACGCGCGGCAGAGACGCGCCCGCGCACAGCGGCGGACGCCTCGTCGCCACCCTGGTGTATGGCTGAGAGGGCGACCGGCGCGACGGTGACGCGCAGGTCGAGCCGATCGGCGAGCGGCCCGGAGAGCCGCGCGCGGTAGCGCGCGATGTCGTTGGCGCCGCAGGTGCACGCGGGCCCCTCGGTGCCGGCCCGTCCGCACGGACAAGGGTTGGTGGCGGCGACGAGCATGAAGCGCGCCGGGAACGCCACCGCGTGCGCGGCGCGCGCGATGACCACGCGACCGTCCTCGAGCGGCTGGCGCATCGCGTCGAGCACGTAGCGCGGCAGTTCGAGCAGCTCGTCGAGGAAGAGCACGCCGCGATGCGCGAGACTCACCTCACCAGGGCGCGGACCGCTGCCGCCACCGATGAGCCCGGCTTGGGAGATGGTGTGGTGGGGCGCGCGAAACGGCGGCTGGCGCCCCGGAATGGTGCCGGCGGGGAGCACGCCACCGATCGAGTGAATCGCAACCACTTCGAGGTGTTCGTCAGGCGTGAGCGGCGGCAGGATGCCCGGGAGCCGGCGTGCGAGCATCGTCTTCCCCGCGCCCGGCGGCCCCTCCAGCAGCAGGTTGTGCGCGCCGGCGGCGGCGATCTCGAGCGCGCGCTTGGCCATCCCCTGCCCCGCCACGTCGGCGAGGTCGAGCGACGCATCGAGCGCCGGTGGCGGCGCGGCGGCCAGCGACGGGGGCACGAGCCGCCCCGCGCGCAGGTGTTCCACGAGCGTGGCCAGCGTCGTGGCACCGGCGAGCGGCGCACCGCGCACGAGCGACGCCTCGCCGCCGTTGACGTCGGGGAGGACCAGCGCGCGATAGCCGCGCCGTTGCACGAGCCGCGCCATCGAGAGCGCGCCGCGAATGGGGCGCACGGTGCCATCGAGTCCGAGTTCGCCCGCGACGCAGAGGCCCGCGACGCACTCGGCGGGGATCTGGCCGCTGGCGGCGAGCACGGCGAGCGCAATGGGAAGATCGAAGGCCGTCCCGGTCTTTACCTGGTCGGCGGGTGATAAGAGCACGGTCGTTCGTCTCGCAGGTACGTCAAAGCCCGAGTTGACGAGCGCGGAACTCACGCGCTCGCGGGCCTCCTTCACCGAGCTCGAGGCGAGGCCTACGATGGACCACGCGGGGAGGCCGCGCGCGACGTCTACTTCGACCAGCACGGGATGCGCGTCGACGCCCACGACAGAGGCAGAATTGACGGATGCCAGCACGTCGCATGCTAGCCCGTCGTGTTGAACAACGCATCATCAACAGAGTGCGCGCGTCGTCGAAAGAACGCGGCCGAATCGCCGCGCGATGTGTTCTTCTATCTCCTCACAGCTCGCGGCGGAGGGAGGTGCCTGGTTCGAGGTGCGGTCTTTGTTTCGTTTGACTATCGGTCTATCTCGTGTGTGCACGGTTCGGTACCCGAAGCTCGGGCGCGCCAACGCCCGCTCGCGAATGCGCAGTCGGAGGACGGACTGCACCTTCGCGTTGCGAGCAGGCGGTCACGCGCCGGTCGGCGCGAAGGGGCGAAGGCGGAATCGCCCCGGTGATTCTCAGGGCTCGCTCTCAACCTCGAGCTCGAGACCAGGCGGGGAGGCCGCGGGCGACATCCACTTCGACGAGCACGGGGTGGGCGTCGACTCCCACCACAGCGGCAGATTGGACGGCGGCGAGCATGCCGCATGCTACATCGGCATCGGTCGTCGATTATCATCGCGATGATGCGGGTGTCGTCGAACGAACGCAGCCGGTCGCCACGATTCTCGCGTTGCGCCGCTTCGAAGGACGCACCGCAGGGGCAGCAACGTTCGACGTCGACGTCTTTGTATCGTACGACACATATGGCTGAATTCGTCGAAACTTGGTCGGCACATGCGCATCGAACGTTCCACGGCGCGCAGTCCGCCAGACGCTTCGTGCTGACGAGTACGAGCTGGCCGCAGATGCCCGGAGCAGCCGCGCACGGTACGACCCGTGCCGATCGGCGCTGACTCCGGGCGCTGTAGACGAAAACCCCCCGGATAGTTGCCTTGGCTACTCGATAATGACACGGAATCGTCGTTCGACAAGATTCCAATTGAGGTCGCGACGGACGAAGATGTAGTCGAACGACACAAACGAACGTCCAGCCGGGCCCACCCGTAGCACGATTACTCGCACTGTTCGCTCTCGGTCTGGCAACGTCGACCAAGGTGTACTGAACGCTGCAACCGTGTGCACCTTTTCCGGGCAATCACCAGGCGCACGTGGCGGGACGGGCGGAGCAAGAACGCCGGGGCAGCGAGGAGCTTCCAACAGGTTCCCCACGGGTATGTTCTCTCGCAACAACAATCTCACAACCAGGGCCGACGCCTCCGGTGGCAGGTCCTCGCGCTCATTCGGCGACAGGTGGTCAATGCTAGAGTCGGGGGGCAGGAGGCGAGGGTCGATCCGTAGGTGTGGACCTGCGGTGTCGGCGATAGCGCGGATCACAGAGGCAAAGAACGCACTGTCTCGTGCTGCTAGCGAGCCGGATTGTGCCGCACCCACGGAAGTGACGAGCGCTAGCGAAACGACGGTCACCAGCGCGATACCGCGCGAGCGCCGTGATTGGCATCGGACGCTAGGGCACATCGGAGCAAGCGCGTGAGTTCGCGGTCTCAAAACCATCGGGGTCGGCGTGAGCGCCTCCAAAGCGCAGGTGGTCGATCTCATGCGCGAGTAATTGCTGCAGGGTGCGGGCGTGCGAGACGCCTTGCGAGTCAAACTGAATCAGCTTGTGTAATGCGTCGAATGCGGTATTGGCCCAATACTCATTCAGCACTATCCAGCCATTTGCACCTTGATTCCCAGGCGCAGCGCCTCCGAAGCTGTAGTTCGAAGCAATCTTCATCTGATTATTCGCGAGTAGAGTCTGGCCAATGTTCGCACTGACGGCACACGTGCCTCCTTTTGCTGCCATTCTTGAAAGCGCTGCACTCAGGCGCGATCGCTGCGTTTGACTCGGTAGAACTCCCGTGCACCAAGCAACCTCATGGGCGTTCTGCGGGGAATTACAATTCGGACCTACCGAGACCATGCCGTCGTAGGAATCGACACTTGGCGGTGCCACGACCGGATTGGCCACCGCCTCTCCGCCCCCATTGCGGTACTCACAGGTTTCAGGATACAGGGTGCAAGAATTGAAGATAGGAGGGTCGTCCGGAAAACCCGCGCCATAGTCGCCGTCGCAAAACCACCCCACGTGATCCTCACACCGCTCGACGATAATCGACATGGCGTCGGGACTGACATTCCCGCCGAGCGACTTCTGTCCAGTCCGGGCAGTTCCGACAGCTTCCCCAGGGCCACCCGTTGCTCTGTCCACTGAGCAGGCTGCGAGCAACATCAATACCGCAACCACAACGATCCGTTTAATAACGTTGCTCTCCGATAGAATGGCGGACGATGTCCGTTCAGAGGTGGGTATCGGGGGGCCTGTTTCACTGCGCATCTTCGTCTCTAAGACCCAAGGCGCAGTGTCTATTGCACTACGTGATGAATTGTTCGGTGTCAACGCCGCCCATGCTCGCACCATCCTCCCCGTGAGGATTGGCCTATCCGTTAGCCTGTCGGCGGTTTCCCCGAAAAACGGGAGTGGGAGGACTCACGCAGAGCGTTAACGAGTCCGGACTGAGCATCTGCCGCCAGTCAAGAAGAGACGTCTGTCTGAAGCACCGGATCGCCTCGAGATTGACTGAGGATCAACCGTCGCTCGTGCTCCGACTCCGTGGGCTCGAAGCGCTGGTTGGCGCAAGTGTTCCACAAGCTAGCGTGCCTGCAATCAGGGGCTATCACGCTATGTTTCTCTTGGCATCTTCCCTGAGGACACAGGTATTCCCGCGCACGGAGGAACGCGCATTCCCGGACACCATACCGTACCTGCGTAGGGGACACTCTGACGTCGTCGCCAGTGACGGCAATTGCAGCTAGCCGCGCATGCTTCTCCAGCCTGATGTCCACGGTCGCGGAAGAGTACGCGGCGGGCTCCCGTCCACCCTGGCGTTACATAGGGGCCTCGAAGGACGTCGAGGTGCAGCAGCGCGGTTGAAGCCCGGGACGCGCTATTCTATCGTATGACTGTCCGGACTCAGGTTCACGGTCGTGCGTCGCGCGGGGACTTCGAAGCCGGCGTTGACGAGTGCGGACGAGACGCGCTCGCGGGCTTCCTTCACCGCATTCGACGCCAGCCCGACGATAGACCAGGCGGGAAGGCCGCGGGCGACATCGACTTCGACGAGCACGGGGTGGGCGTCGACGCCCACCACAGCGGCCGATTGGACAGAGGCGAGCATGCGGAATGCTGCTCGTCCGCTCCGGCAGTGCCGTCACCGAATTCGCGCACCCCGTGTCAGAGCATCGCGCTCGGCGCTGCGACCGCGGGAAGCCGCACGGTGACTCGACCGGCCTTCCCCTCGGCGCTCTCCACCACCATCGTCCCGTCCTGACTCTCGATGACTTCCTGCACCGTCGACAGGCCGAACCTCTCGCTCACCTCGGCGGGGAGCGTCGCAAACGACCACGCGTCCGCGTCGCGAACGCCGGCGGACGACAAGGCGACCCGGACATCGGTGATTGACACCCTCACGAACGCGTCGCCGTCGCGCCGTGTCTGCAGCATCAGCGTGCCGCCCTGCGGCAACACATCCACGGCATTCAGGCAGACGGTGAGCAGCGCGTGGCGGATGGCCTCACCGTCGCCGTGGATGCGCGGCAAACTCTCCTCGAGGTCGACCACGATCTGCACCTTCTGCAGGGTGGTGCGCGACAGGAGCGTTGCCTCGTCGCGCAGCAGGGCATTCAAGTCCACCGTATCCCGCACCGCCTCCCGTGGACGCGCCAGCTCGAGGAGCTGGCGCAGGCTCTCCTCGCCGCGCACGCAGGCATCCTGAATGAACTGGAGATTCTCGTGCGCCGCACTCCCGGGCGCCGTGTCGAGCTGGGCGAGTTCCGCAAGCGCGAGGATCGCGGTGAGCGAGTTGTTGAGGTCGTGCGCCATGCCGCTCGCCAGGCGGCCGACACTTTCGAGCCGCCGCAGGTGACGGAGGTGGCTCGCCAGGCGACTCCGTTCCTCCTCCATCTGCGTGCGCGCCGTGATATCGTCGGCCGTCACCAGCAGGCACGGCACGTCGTCGATCGTGACCGCCTCGGCGGACAGCAGCATCGTCCGATCCACGCCGCCGTGCGCGCGAATGGATAGCGAGTAGTTCTTCACCCGCCCATTCCGGCGGATGATCTCAAGGAGCGTGACGCGCTCGGCGAGCTGCAACACGCCGAGTTCCGCGAGGGTGTGTCCAATCAGCTGATCGCGGGGATAGCCGAGCACCTCGCAATAGCGGTCGTTGACGTCGAGCAGTTCGCCGGTCTCGAGCGTGCTGATGGCCATCATGAGCGGGCTCCCCTCGAACGCCTTGCGAAACCGCTCCTCGCTGGCCCGCAGGGCGGCGATCGCCTCGCGCTGCGCCGTCACGTCCACGAACATCGCGATTGCCGCATAGGGCTGCGGCGAGTTGGAGAGCCGCATCGGAATGGCCGACACGCTGAGCCAGAGGGTGCCGGCCGGTGCGTCGCGCCGCAGTCCGAGCAACACCTCGTCCACCGTCACGCCCGTGCGCAACGCCACGAGGGCTGGCTGTTCCGCGAGCGGCATCGGCGTGCCATCCTCGCGCACCACCTCCCACCGCGGGTGCAGGCGGGACGTCCCCTTGACCTGATCCAGTGCGACTGCGAGCAGACGCTGCGCGGCGGCGTTGGCGTCCACGATCATGCCGGTCGAGTCGTGGAGCACCATGCCGTGCGGCGCGCTCTCGAAGAGCAGCGACCGGAGGCCGATGGCAGGCGACGACGGCCGGGGGGCGGGCGGCAGGCGTGGTTCCGATGGCGTGTGTCTAGGCATGCCCCTCCCACGGAAACGGCGCGCGACAGTCTGGTGCCCCGCTGCGGCCTCCGCCGCGCACTCGGCGGGTTACATCACATCATGTCACGGCACAGCCCCTCTCGCAAGGCCGCGCCGTGCGACCTCACGGTGTGAACGCCGCATACCCCTGCGCATGCAGGATGGCGCGCGCCGACGTGGCCGACATGGCGACCTTCACAAACGGCAGCACCTGGTCGCGCGGCACCTTGCGGCTGAGCAGTGCCTGGCCGCAGACGATGATTTGCACGCCGGCCGCGTTCAGCGCTTCCAGCGTCGCGAGATTGGGGTTGTCCACGCCGTGCATGGCCCGATACCCGGCGTTGGTCATGATCGAGAAGGTCGAGCCCCCGTGGACAATGAGGGCGAGATGGATGCGCTTACGGTCCACCCCGTCGCTCGTGAGCTGCACCAGCAGTCCCGCCGGACGCGACAGGCCGCCGACCGCAACGTCCGGCTTGGCCGGTGTCTCGGTGACGTCCCACGCCACCTTGTATTCGGCGGACTTGTCCGCGTGGAACGTGACGTTCTCCACCGGGCGCGTCGCACCCAGCTTCTGAATGAGCGCCTCGCCGGACTGCGCTGCCAAGCACGCCGGCATGGCAAGGGACAGCAGGGCCAGCGCGATGGCGCGGCGAGAGCTTCGGGTGTGCCTGTTCATCGTGTCACCTGGAAGTCGGGGGACTTGGGCGCCGCTCGCGAGCAGTGCCTGCCTTTCTGAGTCTGACGCCTTGGCGCGCTGGGGTCAAGCAGGGCGGAACGACAGCGCGCCACGCAGTGCCCTGCGTGGCGCGCGCCCTCACTCCGATGATCCGAGCCTACATGGGCTCCGCGTGTTGCGCCACCCACTTGGCCGCGGTGCCGCACACGGTGCAGGACGCCTTGCCCTGGCCGTAGAGCACGAAATCGGCCTCGATGCCGCACGATGGGCAGACGGCCTTTACCGTGCGCAGGCCGTCCGTGGACTCGCCACTGTGGATCAGCCGCGCGACCATGGCCTGCGGTTCCGCCGCACCGAGTGGGCAGAGACTGCCGGTGCAATGCTCACCAATCTCGAGGCAGATGAGTTCGTCGTCGTGCACGGTGGCCTGGTGCTCGCCGATCGGCGCTTCGGAGATCAGCACCTTCACCTGCCGGTCGCATGCGCTGCAGAACAGTTGATGGCTTTTCATACGAACTCCACGTGGGGTGTCGCCGGCGATTGCCGGCCGGGGAGGAACTCAGGCGATCGTGATGACCTCGGCACCTGCCAGCTGCGTCCGCGCGAAGGCCAGCGCGCGATCCTGCGCGAGGCCGAAGACGGAGACAGCGCACGGCTCGGCATCCACACAGCGATCGGCGAGGACCGTGACGCTCCGCACGCGGGTCTCGCGCGGCGACGCCGTGGCGGGGTCCATCAAATGATGGTAGCGCTTGCCGCGATACCGGAAGAAGCGCTCGTAGTCGCCCGACGTCGCCACGGCACGGTTGGAGACTTCGAACGTGCGCGCCACCTGCCGCTGGTCGTCCGGTGACTTGATGCCGACGCGCCAGGCGCCGCCCTCGGGGGATTCACCGAGCGCGTACAGGTCGCCACCGAGGTTGACGATGGCGTGCTCGATGCCGCGGTCGCGCAGCGCCTGCACCGCACGGTCGATGGAGTACCCCTTGCCGATGCCGCCCAGGTCGAGATGCAGGTCGGCGGTGCTGTAGCGCAGTACGCCGCGTCCGCCGCTCACCGTGAGGTCCACGTGCTGCCAGAACGAACGGTTGGCGAGCCGGGCCACCTGTTCCGCGGGAGGCGGTTCGTGCCGGTTGGTCACGTCCCACAGTTCCGACGCGGCGCCGAGTCCGGCGTCGAAGCGACCGGCGCTGACAGACGACCAACGCAGGGCGCGCTCCACGAGCCGGGCGGTCTCGGCCCCCACCGCCACGCCGTCGCGCCCCGCGCCCAGGTTCGCGCGGCCGATGTCGGACGTCCGGCTGAAGCGCGTCATCGTCGTCTCCACCCAGCGCAGCTCGGCGAGGGCGGCCTCGAGCGCCTCCTGTGCGACGGCCTCGTCACGATGCACCACCGTCAGCTCGGCGATGGTGCCCATCACCGGCACGGTGCGGCGCGCCACGGCCATGTGTCGGCGAAGCGCGAGCGGAAGCGCGGCCAGCGCAAATGCGCCCGTGCCGATGGCGAGGAACTCACGGCGGCCGAACGGCCGCGTCTCGATTGAATCAGTCATTGTGGGCATGCCTCCCGTGACGGGCACACGCGGCACCGCATCCGCCGCAGGAACCGTTGCATCCAAGGTTTCGCACCAGGCCGTACAGTGCGAAGAGCACCGCGCAGATCGCGATGCCGATCATCGTCCTGATCATCTAGCCGCTCCCCATGCCGGCGAAGCCCATGAACGCCATGGACATGCACGAGGCAATGATGAGCACCAAGCCCATCCGCTTGGCCATCGCCGGGACATCGGCGACATCGAGCCGTTCGCGAATGGACGCCATCAGCGAGAGCGCGAGCGTGAGGCCGAGCCCGCCGCCAATCGCGTAGACGATGCCCTCGGCCAGGTTGTAGCCGCGCGTGGTCTGCGTGAGGGCGAGATACAGGATGGCGCAATTCGTCGTGATCAGCGGCAGGTAGATGCCGAGTTCACGGAACAGCACCGGCAGGAACTTCTTGATCGTCATCTCGACGATCTGCACCAGCGACGCAATGACCACGATGAACGCGATGGTGCGCAGGTACGGCGCGGTCGTCAGGACGAAGGTGTTGAGAATCCAGACTGCAATCGCCGTCATCACCAGCACGAAGGTGTTGGCCGCCCCGAGGCGCCATCCGGTGTCCATCTTGGTCGTCACGCCGAAGAAGGAGCAGAGCCCCAGGAACATCGCCAGCGTGAAGTTGTTGATGAGCAGCGTGGAGAAGAAGATCCACGAGAGATTGGCAATCACTTGGCCACCCCCGCGAGCTGTGCCTTCTTGCGCTCGCCCCACCATCCCATCGTCAGGAACATCAGCCCCATCGTGAGAAATCCGCCCGGCGGCATGATCATGAACACCCACGGCTCATAGTGCGGACCGAAGAGATGGAAGCCGAGGAACGTGCCGCTGCCGACCACCTCGCGCACGATGCACATCACCAGCAGGGCGCCCATGAAGCCGAGCCCCTGCCCAAACGCATCCGCGACGGCGCGCTTGACCGGCACCTTGCCGGCGAACGCCTCGGCGCGACCGAGGATGATGCAGTTGACGACGATCAGCGGCACGAAGGGGCCGAGCGTCTTGGAGAGCAGCGGGAAGTACGCCTGCATCACGAGATCCGAGATCGTGACGAAGGTCGCGATGATCAGGATGTACGTCGCCAGTCGCACTTCGCTCGGGATCACCTTGCGCAGCGACGAAATCAGCAGCGACGACATCACGAGCACGAAGATGGTCGCCACGCCCATGCCCAGGCCGTTGGAGACCTGGTTGGAGATGGCCATCGTCGGGCAGAGCCCGAGCATCTGGATCATCACCGGGTTGTCGTCGGCGATGCCTCTCCAGAAATCCAGCCAGAGCGGCTGGGGCGGCGGCGCACCGGGTACGATGGGTTCCGGCACGGTGTCAACGTGTTCGACTTCAATGGCGGTCACTTGCCAC
>JAKAJN010000076.1 GCA_021813725.1 bacterium
TTCAGACTGAACATGCGGACTCCGGTATCGGGTGCCAGAGAAAGCTAACTTTTCCCCGCTTGCCTGGCACATCTAACGGTGTTATATTACAGAACTATGTCAACACCAAAGAAGTCCCGTTCCCCCTCCCCGTCCCGCGCGCGCCGCGAGCGAGAAAAGGCCGAAACACGCCGACTCATTCTCGAGGGCGCACGGGAACTCTTCACTACCGAGGGATTCGCGCGGACTTCCATGCGTCGAATCGCGAACCAGATTGGGTATACCGCGACGGCAATCTACCACTACTTCAAGGACAAGGACGCACTCTTCAACGAGTTGTGTATCAATGACTTCCGCGCCTTGAATGACGCCCTGCGCCTGATGGGCCAGATTCCAGATCCGCTGACGAGATTGCGCCTGATGGGCCAGAACTATGTCAAGTTCGCACTCTCTCACCCCCAGCAGTTCCGGTTCATGTTCATGATCGAGCGTCCAGCGCCAGGTCCGGATAAAATAACCATTGTTCCAGCTGAAGACGGTTATCAGTTCCTTGTCAGCAACGTCAGCGAGATCATCGCCAAGGGCCTGTGTCGCCCGGAATTCAAAGATCCAGAAGAACTTGCACAGATCTTCTGGTCGGGAGTCCACGGGCTCGCCGCAATCCACTTGATGGCGCCGCATATGGAGCACCCCTGGATGAATCTTCGCGATCCGGCTGAAACCGCACGCAAGGCGACCGACGTAGTGCTGCGCGGTGTCTTGCGTGAAGCGGAAGCGTAAGTGCGTTTTTTTGCCCGCTTTGTCTAACACTGTTACGCATTCTAGCGATGTTCAAGCAACTCCGATCCCTCTCGCTCGACGACGGAGCAGTCCACCTCCTGATTTCGGCGATCGCCGTGGTCATCGCCGCCATCGCACTCCTGCTGGCGATGCCCCGCAACGTCGCCGCCCAGACGTCGCCGCCCTCCAACGCGCTCGATTCGATCGCGCGTCTGGCGCTCGGGCGCAACCTCGCGGTGCGCCGGGCGGACGAGGCGGCGCGCCAAGGGCGCATCGGGGTGCGGCAGGCCGCCGGTCTCTTCTTCCCCACGCTCTCGGTCGACGCGCGCTACTCCGAGATGGATGGCGCCATCGACCTCGGCGACGTCATCAACCCGGCCTATGCCGCGCTGAACCAGGTCATCGGCCAGCCGCGCTTTCCCACCGACATTCACCAGACGCTGCCCTACAAGCAGGAGACCAAGCTCCGGTCGACACTGCCGCTCTTCAACGGCGCGCTCATCGCCAACCTCTCGGCGGCACGCGCGCTACGCGACCTGCGCGGAGCGGAACTGGCCGCGGCGGAGCGCCGACTCGACGCCGACGCGCGCATCGCCTACCTGAACTACGCGCGCGCCGCCCGTGCGGTGGACATCTACGACGAGGCCGCCACCGTGCTCGCCGAGAACCAGCGCGTCGCCGAGCGACTGGTCGGCGCCGGCTCGGCCACCGGTGATGCCGTATTCCGCGCCCGCGCGTCCGTGGCGGAGGTGCAGCAGCAGCGCGCGGAGGCCGCCCGCGTGCGCGATGCCGCGCTCGGAGCGCTCAATCTCCTGCTCGATCGCGACGCAGCCACGCCGGTACCGATCCTCACGGAGGATGCGCTCCCCGCCCTGCGCCCCCTGACGCTCGACGAGGCGCTCGCTGCCGCACAGCGCCGCGAAGAACGGACGCAGGCCGCCGCCGGCGCTGCCGCGGCGCGCGCCCAGGGGCGTGCGGCCAGTGCCAGCTTCCTGCCGAGCGTCGCGCTCGCCGCCGACTACGGCGTGCAGGGGAGCGAATACCACTTCGACCGGCAGCACGACGCCGCGATGGCGAGTGTGGTACTCCAATGGAATCTCTTCAACGGCGGCCAGGACCGGAGCCGTCAACAACTCGCCACCGCGGCGCGTCGCATGAGCGACCTGCGCGAACGCGAGGCGGACCGCATGATCGCGCTGGACGTGCGCACCGCCTTCGACGCCGTCGAGGTGGCCCGCCACGGACTCGCCGCCGCCACGGCGCGGGCCGAGGCCGCGCACCGAGCCTTCACCATGGTGGATCGCCGGTTCAGTGAGGGGCTGGCGTCGCACCTGGAGTGGTCCGACGCACGCGCCCAGCGCACCGCGGCCGATCTGAACCTCGTGATGAGCCGCTTCGCCCTTGTCGCCCGCTACGTCGACCTCGAACGGGCGGCGGCGCTCAGGCAACTGCCATGATCACACTCCTCAATCCCGCACGGGCCATCTCCGCCCTCCCGCGACTCCATGCCGCCAGGAGATACACGCTGCTCCTGTCGCTCACCGTAGCCGCCGCCTGCGGCGGCAACGCCGAAGGCCGTGGTGCGCCGCCGGAGGCGGTGACGCCCGTCCAGATGGCGGACGTCGTGCCGGCCGGACAGTCGGCGGCGGTCAGCGTCTCCGGCACCCTGGGAGCCAAGGACGAAGTCACGCTGTCGTTCAAGATTGGGGGCATCGTCGCGCGCGTCCTGGTGGACGAGGGTGCGCGCGTGCGTCGCGGCCAGTTGCTCGCCTCGCTGGATCTGCGCGAAATCGACGCTCTCGTCGCCAAGGCGACGGCGGGGGCGGAAAAGGCGCGTCGCGATGCGGCGCGCGTGGAGCGGCTCTACCGTGATTCGGTGGCGACACTCGCGCAGTGGCAGGACGCACAGACGGCGCGCGACGCGGCGGAGGCCGACCTGCGGGCCGCGCGCGTGAATCACGAGTACGCCTCCATCACCGCCCCCGCCGATGGGGTCGTGCTGCTCAAGCTCGCCAATGCGGGACAGATGCTGGGAGCGGGCGCTCCGGTCATCCAGTTCGCGTCCAATGCGCGCGGGCGTGTGCTGCGCGCCGGTGTCCCGGATCGCGATGCCGTGCGGCTCGCCGTCGGCGATGCGGCGGAAGTGGCGTTTGAAGCAATCCCCGATCGCGTCTTCAAGGGGAAGGTCGCGCAGATTGGCGCGGCGGCGGATCCGCGAACCGGGTTGTACGTTGTCGAGGTTGCCCTCGAGGGCGTGCAGGCGCTTCCCTCGGGGCTCGTGGGCCGCGCCGTCATTTCGCCGCAGCGGCCGCGCCCCGGCGTGGACCGTCGAGTGCCCCGCGAAGCGTCGGTGGCGAAACCCGACGCGATGTCGACGACGAACGCCACACCATCAGGCGCGGTCTACGCGATTCCCGCGGAGGCGCTTGTCGAGGGCAGCGCAGCGGACGGCGTGGTGTACACGGTTGATGCGGCCGGCGCGCGCGCACGGCGCGTGACGGTCGCGCTGGTGGGCCTCGACCGGGACCGCGTGCTCGTGCGCGGGCTGGATGGCGTCACGCGGGTCGTGCGCAGCGGCGCGGCGTGGCTGCGCGACAGCGCGCGCGTGGAGATCCGGCCGTGAGACTGGCCGAGTTCTCCGTCAAGCGCTGGCAGTTCACGATCCTGATGTTCCTGATGCTGGCCGCGCTGGGCACGGCCAGCTGGCTCAAGATCCCGCGCGGCGAAGATCCGATCATCGAGATCCCGATCTTCGCCATCGTGGCGGTCTATCCCGGCGCGAACCCGAGCGACATGGAGCAGCTGGTCGTCGACAAGATCGAGGACAAGCTGGGGGCACTTGAGCGCGTCAAGAAGCTGACGGCCAAGGCCGAGGACGGCGTGGCGCTGATCCAGCTCGAGTTCGACCCCGCCGTGGACGCGGACAAGAAGGAAGACGAGGTGATGCGTGAGATGAACGCGCTGCGACCGGAGCTGCCGGCGGGGCTCGCGCGCCTCGAGATCATCCGCGCCTCCGGCACCAACGTCAACATCCTGCAGGCGGCGCTGGTGAGCGAGGCGGCACCGTTCGCGCAGCTGGACAGCATCGCCAAGCGCATCGAGAAGCGGCTCGAACGCGTGTCGGGCATCAAGAAGAGCGAGCGGTGGGCGGCGCCCAAGCGCGAGGTGGTGGTGTCGCTCAACCTCGATCTCCTCGCCCGCGCCGGCATTGCCCCGATGCAGGTGCTGCAGGCGATCGGCAGCGACAATGCGAGCATCCCCGGCGGGAGCGTCGATGCCGGGCGCCGGCGCTTCAACGTGGTGCCGCAGGGGCGGTATCGCGACATCGAGGAGGTCCGCCAGACGATCGTCGGCGGCAGTCGCGCCGGTGTCGTCCGCCTGCGCGATGTTGCGGACGTGCGCTGGGGGTACGCCGACGCGGTACACATTGGCCGCTGGAACGGCCAGCGCGCCGTGTTCGTCACGGCCGCGATGCAGGAAGGGTACAACATCGCCCGAGTGAAGACCGCGATGTGGCGCGAGCTCGATGCGCTCGAACAGGGGCTGCCGCCCGGCGTGACGCTGGTGCGCGGGTTCGACCAGGCAGCCAACGTCGACCGTCGGCTGTCGCGCCTCGCCGAGGACTTCGCCATCGCGCTCGCCCTCGTGCTGCTCACCCTGCTCCCGCTCGGTCCACGCGCGTCGGCGGTGGTGATGACGTCCATTCCGCTCTCCCTCGCCATCGGCGTGACCCTGCTCGACCTCACGGGCTTCAGCATCAACCAGCTCAGCATCGTCGGGTTCGTGATCGCCCTCGGCCTGCTGGTCGACGATTCGATCGTCGTGGTGGAGAACATTTCGCGATTCCTGCGTGCGGGGCATTCCCGACGGGAGGCGGCCGTGCTCGCCACGCGACAGATCGCCGTGGCGGTGGTCGGGGCCACCGCGACGCTCATCTTCGCGTTCCTGCCGCTGCTGTATCTCCCTGGGCTCTCGGGGCGGTACATCCGTTCGCTCCCGGTGGCGGTCATCTACGCCGTCCTCGCGTCGCTGTTCGTGAGTTTCACGATCGTGCCGTGGCTGGCGAGCCGGATCATGCCCGTCACCAGCGCGAAGCACGGCAACCGCTGGCTGCAGTGGCTCGAGCGGGGCATACAGTTGAGCTACGCGCCGCTGCTGCATCGGGCGCTGGCGAAACCCTTTCAGACGCTGGCCATCGCGGCAGCGCTCGTCGCGAGTTCCTTCGCGCTCGTTCCCGTGGTCGGGTTTTCTCTCTTTCCAAAGGCCGGGACGCCGCAGTTCCTGGTGGACATTGAGACGGCGGACGGCACCACGCTCGAGGCCACGGACGCCGTGGCGCGCCAGGTGGAGGGCATACTGCTCGCGCACCCCAAGGTGCGTGGCGTCTTCACCAACGTGGGCAAGGGCAATCCGTTCGTCTACTACAACGTGTCGCCGCGGCAGGAGAGCGGGAACATCGCGCAGCTCTTCGTCCTGCTGCGCGCCAACGAGCCGCGCACCCAGGAACTGATGGTGGACTCCCTGCGCGTGGCGCTCGGCCGCATCCCCGGCGCGCGCATCGAGGTTCGCGAGTTCGAGAACGGTCCGCCCATCGATGCCCCGATCGCGATGCGCATCGAGGGCCAGGAGCTCGACACGCTGCGGGTGCTCGCTGGACGCGTGGAGCGGGTGATGGTGCGCACGGCGGGGACGCAGTACGTGCGCAACCCTCTCTCCGTGTCGCGCACCGACCTCGCCCTGCACGTGGACCGGCAGAAGGCGGGCCTGGTGGGGGTGGCGACGGCGGAACTCGACCGAACAGTGCGTCTCGCCATCGCCGGACTCGACGTCGGGAAGTTCCGCGCGAGCGACGGCGACGAGTACCCGATTACCGTGCGCGTGCAGCGCGACGGCCGGCCGACAAGCGAGATCCTCGATCACGTGCACGTGGCCTCCACGACCGGGGCGATGATTCCGCTGAACCAACTCGCCCATCTCGGGTTCACCGGCTCGCCGGCGCTCATCACCCACCACGACATGCAGCGAGCCGCAACCGTGACGAGCTTCGTGCGCACGGGATTCAACACGGACCGTGTGACCAAGGACGTGCTGCGGCAGCTCGACGCGATGCGGCTGCCGCCCGGCTACCGCCTGGTGCCGGCCGGTGAGATCGAAAGTCGCCAGGAGAGCTTCGGGGGAATCGGCAACGCGATCATCGTGGCGATCTTCGGCATCCTCGCCATCCTCGTGCTCGAGTTCCGGACGTTCAAGAGCACGCTGGTCGTGGCGAGCGTGATTCCGCTTGGCATCGTCGGCGGCATCGTCGCACTGTGGATCAGCGGCAACACGCTCAGCTTCACGGCGATGATCGGCTTCACTGCGCTCGTCGGCATCGAGATCAAGACGAGCATCCTGCTGGTGGACTTCACCGACGAACTGCGGCGGCAGGGTTACGCCCTCGACGACGCCATCCAGCGCGCCGGCGAAGTGCGCTTCGTGCCCATCGTCCTCACGTCGGCCACGGCCATTGGCGGCCTGCTCCCCGTCGCGGTGGAGAAATCGTCGCTCTATTCGCCGCTCGCGTGGGTCATTATCGGCGGACTCGTCTCCTCGACGCTCATCGCGCGACTCGTCACGCCGGTGATGTACCGGCTGCTGGCGCCGAAGCTGGAGTTCACGGAGGAGATGGCGATTCCGAGAGAGGGGTGAGGGGTACGGGGTGCGGGGGCTTGGTGAGGGGAGCGGTGTGTGGTGAGGGGGAACAAGCGAGGGGGCGACTGCGGTCGCCCCCTCGCGCCTCACTCCTCACCATTCTCCGCTCTCCTCACCAACCCCCCGCACTCCGCCCTCCTCACTCATCCCGCTCCGCCTGCTCACAAATGTAATGCTGGATGCACAGCTGGATCTCCTGCGCCCGATCTGTGCGGTCCGTCGGAATCACAATGCAGTGGTCCACCAGCACCGCCAGCGATCCGCCGCCCTTGGCGGAGAGCGCGAGCGTGGCGACACCCTGCGCCTGCGCGGCTTCGGCGGCGCGGAGGAGGTTGGGCGAATTGCCGCTCGTCGTGTGCAGGACCAGCAGATCGCCCTTCCGGCAGAGCGCTTCCACTTGACGCGCGAAGATGGTCTCGAAGCCGTAGTCGTTGCCGGCGGCGGTGAGCAGCGACGTGTCGGTCGTCAGCGCAATCGCCGGCAGGGCCCGACGCTCCTTCTTGTATCGCACGACGTACTCGGTTGCCATGTGCTGCGCGTCGGCCGCGCTGCCGCCGTTGCCGCAGAAGAAGAGCGTGCCGCCATTCTTGAGCGTGCCGCGCACCATCTCGACGGCGCGTTCGATGGCGGGCGCGAGCGTGGTGGCGCTCTCGGCGGCGAGTGCGGCGAGTTCGGTGAGGTGAGTCATTGAGGGAGGACGGAGGACGGAAGAAGGTCTAAGGAAGAACTACGTCGAGGAGGCCAGCGCGGCAATCCGCCGCATCGCGCGCTCCGCCAACGCCGCAAATTCAGGCGGCTCGTCGGCCGCCGCTTCCAAGGCATAGGTGACGCACGCATCCGCCGCCAGCAGATCGCGCGCAGCATCGCGGTCGCGTGGCGCCGCCGCGAGCACGTGCGTCATGAGGAGTTCGCCGGCGTGCAGCAGCGCCTCCGGTCGCGGCATCAGCTCCCACTCCGGGTGCTGCGACATCAGTTCGCCGATGCGCGCCCGGAGTGCTGGCGGCGCTTCCGGCGTACGGTCATTGAGCCACTGCTGCAGCGCGGACATGCACACCCTCCGTTCGGCTACAAGCCCCGCGCAATCACGTCCCTCGCTCCATCCATCGCGGTCCGGAGCGCGGATTCATCCGCTAGTCCGGCCTGCGCCATGTGCGGCTTGCCGCCGCCGCGACCGCCGCCCAGGGCGGCGATTTCCTTGACGAGGGCACCGGCGTTCACATTCTTGGCGCGCAAGGCGTCGCCGACGACGACCAACAGCGTCCCCTTGCCGTCGTGCACCGCCCCGAGGGCCGCCACGCCATCCGGCATGGCCTCGCGAACGGCGTCGCCGAGTCCCTTCAGCGCGTCCACGTCGGCAGCATCCGTCATCGCCACGGCCACGCGGGCCCCGTTCTTCACTTCGGCAGCGCCGACGATCCCTTGCACGGCACTGCCCCCGCCACCGCTCCGCAGCGCCTCCTCGAGCTTCTTCTCCAGCGACTTCTTCTCACTCAGCAGCGCATCCAGGCGCTTCGCAATCGCGTCAACGCCCGCGGCGGCGACGTTGACCTTCAGCTTGTCGGCGACGCCGTCGAGCGCACGCTCCTTTTCGCGCAGCGCCTCGAACGCCTTGGCACCGGTCAGCGCGACGATGCGGCGCACGCCCGCGGCCACGCCCTGCTCCTGCACGATGCGGCAGGCCGCGATCTGCCCGGTGTTTCGCACGTGCGTGCCGCCGCACAGCTCGACGCTGAAGCCCGGCACCTCCACGACGCGCACGACGTCGCCGTACTTCTCACCGAACAACGCCATCGCGCCGCCGGCCACCGCGTCGGCGTACTTCTTCTCCGTGATCCGGACGTCGACGTTCTCCCAGATGGCGTGGTTCACCCACCGCTCGATCTCCTCGAGCTGTTCGGGCTTCACCGGGCCGTGGTGCGTGAAATCGAAGCGCAGACGGTCGGGTTCCACCACCGACCCGGCCTGGTGGACGTGATCGCCCAGCACTTTGCGCAGCGCCGCGTGCAGCAGGTGCGTGGCGGTGTGGTTGCGCTCGGTGTCGCGCCGGCGGCTGCCCGGCACGCGCGCCGTGGCGACGCCAAAGTGGAACTCGCCCTCGAGGGTGCCGATGGCCGTGATGCGGCCGTCGATCTTCTTGACGTCGTCCACGCTGACGCGCCAACCCGCGCCCTCGATGGTGCCGCGGTCGCTCACCTGCCCACCGCTCTCCGCGTAGAAGGGCGATTCCCGCAGCATGACCGCCACTCGGCCATCCGGGAGATGCCGCACCGCGGCGACATCCGTCTCGATGGTCGTCACCTCATAGCCGACAAAGCGGCCGTGCGCCTTGTCGCCCGGCGCATGTTCCCACTGCGACGCGTCGCCGAGGTCGTCGGCGACCACCGCAATCTTCTTGCTGCGACGCTCCTCCTGCGACTGCGCCCGCTGCGCCTGCAACGCCTGCTCGAAGCCCGCGATGTCGACCAGATAGCCGCGTTCGCGCGCCATCAACTCGGTCAGGTCAATCGGGAAGCCGAACGTGTCGTAGAGGCGGAACGCGTCATCGCCGCTGATCGTGCCGCGAATCGCCGTCGACCCCTGCGTCGATCCAGTCGGCGCGAGCGTCTCGAAGCGCTCGAGCCCGCCGCCAATCGTCGCGAGGAATCGTTCCTCCTCGGCGCGCGTCGTCTCGACGATGTGCTTGCGGCGCACCTTCAGTTCAGGATACACGTCGTGCATCATCTCGATGACCTTGTCCACGACCTGCACGAGCGTGGGCTCGCGACGGCCAAGCAGCCAGGCGTGGCGCACCGCGCGGCGCAGGATGCGGCGCAGGACATAGCCGCGCCCTTCGTTGCTCGGGAAGACCCCATCGGCAAGCAGGAACGCGACCGCGCGCGCGTGGTCGGCGATGACGCGGAACGACGCCGGGTCAATCTCGCGCCCGTCCGGTCCGTTCGCGGTGCCGACCCCCTGCCCCGGACGGTACGGATACTTGATCCCGACGGTCTGCTCCACGCGCTCGATGAGCGGGAGGAAGAGCGCTGTGTGGTAGTTGTTGGTGACTCCTTCCAGCACCGCGGCGATGCGTTCGAGCCCCGCCCCCGTGTCCACCGACGGCTTCGGCAACGGAACCATCGTGCCATCGGCCTGCCGGTCGAACTGCATGAACACCAGGTTCCAGATCTCGAGGAAGCGTCCCGCCTCGGCGCCTTCCACAAAGGCGTCGAGCGAGTAGTCAGCGAGGTCGGTACGCGTCCATTCGCCGTGCGCATCCTTCGGGAAGGCCCAGTCCGTGGCGAGATGCGCGAGGTCCACGTAGATCTCGCTGCACGGGCCGCACGGCCCGGTGTCGGCCATTTGCCAGAAGTTGTCCTTCGCCCCCAGTCCGTAAATCCGCGTCTCGGGAATGCCGGTGACCTCCTTCCAGAGCTGTCGCGCCTCGTCGTCTTCATGGAAGACCGTCACGCGCAGGTGCTCGGCGGGGATCTTCAGCACGTCGGTGACAAACTCCCACCCGAAGCGGATCGCGTCGCGCTTGAAGTAGTCGCCGAATGAGAAGTTGCCCAGCATCTCGAAGAAGGTGTGGTGCCGGGCGGTGTGCCCCACCTGCTCCAGATCGTTGTGCTTGCCGCCGGCGCGCACGCACTTCTGCGACGTGGTCGCGCGACGCTTGCCGTCGGGCGGATCCTCCATGCCGAGGAAGACCTTCTTGAACTGCACCATCCCCGCGTTGGTGAACAGCAGCGTGGGATCGTCGCCGGGAACGAGGGACGAGGAGGGGCGGACGACATGCGCGTGGCGCGCAAAGTAGTCGAGGAAAGCCTGGCGGATGTCAGCGGCGTGCATAGACTGACAAATCTATAGACAGACGAAGGGCCGGTCACCTGCTCGCGTCGGTTCCGCGCCGGCGAAACCCCGTGGATGCGCGGCGGACACAATCCCGCATAACTTCAATCCATGCCTCGCCACGCCAACCGTCCCGACCTTCGCGCGCTCATCCTTTGGCTCGACGCCTCCGTCGCCGCCGTCGCCCTCACCGTCGTGGTCGGCGGCATCACCCGTCTGACAGAGAGCGGGCTGTCCATTACCGAGTGGCGACCGATCGCGGGCGTGCTGCCGCCGCTCAGCGCGTCGGCCTGGGCCGAGGCCTATGCCAAGTTCCTCGCGATCCCGCAGGCGCAGACCATTCACGCCGGCATCACGCTGGCGGCCTTCAAGGGGATCTTCTGGTGGGAGTTCTTCCACCGGATCGCCGCGCGATTCGTGGGCCTCGTCATCGCCGTTCCGTTCCTCTGGTTCTGGGCAACTGGTCGGATTCCGCCCGGCCTGAAAGGGCGACTGGCATCTCTCCCCCTCCTCGTGCTCGCGCAGGGCGCGCTCGGCTGGTACATGGTCAGCTCGGGCCTCAGCGTGCGCGTGAACGTCAGCCAGTATCGGCTGGCCGCGCACCTCGGGCTTGCCCTGGTGATTCTCGTGGTCGCCCTGTGGACGTCGGCGTCGCTGCGCGCCGCGTCGCGCGCACCGACCGATACGGCACCGGGCGACGGCGGTCGCGCGCCCGCAGTGCGTTCGGCTTCAACCGGGGCGTTCGATCACACCCGCTTCGCGCGCATCGCCGACGGATTCGCCATCTGGACCTTCCTCGTAATCCTGAGCGGCGCGTTCGTGGCGGGCCTGCGGGCGGGCAAGATCTACAACACGTTCCCCCTGATGGGGGGACAGGTCGTGCCGCCGGGGTACGACACCCTCGACGGCTTCTTCACCAACGCCTTCGAGAATCCCGCCGCGGCGCAATTCCACCACCGCGTGTTCGCGATCCTCACCGTGTGCGTCGCCTTCGGGCTTTGGTTCTGGGTGGGCGCCGCAACCGGCGCGCCGGCCCGCCTCGTGCGGGCGCAACGCAACGTCGCGGTCGTGGCGTCGTAGCAGGTTGCGC
>JAKAJN010000237.1 GCA_021813725.1 bacterium
CCGTGTGCAAGAGCCCGGTCTCCGAGATGCAGCGTGTAAACGTCAACCTCGCGGCGACACGGTGGATGCGCAAGGCGCCGGCACCAACCGTGACCGACTGGGCGTGTGCGACGGGCGTGTGCGACGGACGTGTGCAACGGGCGTGTGCCGCCCGCGTGGGCCGCGACACTCGGATGGACGCGGCGCCGTCGCGCGGTAGATTCTGCCGCCGAAGGGCGCTGTCGCCCTTCCCGCGCCCCCTGCACCACACCCTGCACCCCGCACCCAGCCATGGCCGACCCCACCGGCGGCGAGATTCTCGCCCGCACCCTGAAGGCGGAAGGCGTCGACGTCGTCTTCGGCATCATTGACGGGACGTACTTCGGGTTCTACACGGCGCTCAAGCGCGAAGGAATTCGCCTTATCACGCCACGTCACGAAGCGAGCGGTGCCCACGCGGCCGCCGCCTACGCGCGGCTCACGGGCCGCCTCGGCGTCTGCATGGCGAGCAACGGCCCCGGCGTGGCCAATGTGCTGCCGGGCCTGGTCGTCGAGGAGGCCGAGGGCAACCGCGTGCTCTGCATCACGAGTGCGCGGCGCACCGGGGCGATGTATCCCCTGCGGACCGGCACCTACCAGGGGTTCGACCAGGAGGCGGTGATCGGCGCCTTCGCCAAGTGGAGTCGCGCCGTCCCCTCGTTCGACCGGCTGCCCGAGCTCGTGCGCGCCGCGCTGCGCGCCTGCTGGGACGGACGCCCTGGTGTGGTGCATCTCGACGTGCCCGAGAACCTGATGAACGGCAAGCTCGCGGCGACACCGGCCATCCTCCCGCCGTCCGCCTATCGCCGCACGGTGCCGCAGGGCGTCGATGCCGCGCAGGTGGAGGCGGCGGCGGAGGTGCTGCTGCGCGCGGAGATGCCGGTGATCCACGCGGGGAGCGGCGTGCTGCACGCGCGCGCCTTTGATGCCTTGGCGGCGGTCGCCGAGCTGCTCGAGGCGCCCGTGACGACGAGCTGGTCGGCGCGCGGGGCAATCCGCGAGACGTCGCCCCTCGCCATCCCCATGACGCACGTCAAGCTGAACTCGATCGTGCGCAATGACGCCGACGCCGCGCTCATCCTCGGGTCACGCCTCGGCGAGACCGACTGGTGGGGCAAGCCGCCCTACTGGCGTGCGCCGGCGGAACAACCCACCGTGCAGGTGGACATCGACGATCGCATCATCGGGTCCAACAAGCCGGTCACGGTCGGCATCAATGCCGACGTGGGCGTCTTTCTCGCGGCGCTCCGCACGCGACTCGAAGCGCGCCGCGGGGAGATTCGTCCCGACGCCCGCCGGGCGCGGCTGGCGAAGTACCACACCCTGATGGCGCGGTATCAGGCCAAGCTCGATCAGCCGCTCGCCACGTCGGGGACGCCGATGCATCCGGCGCACGTCGGCGCCATCTGCGGCCGGCTCTTCCCCGCCGAGTCGCCATTCATCGCCGACGGCGGCAACACCGCCGTGTGGGCGATGTTCTACCACGCGGTGCGGACACCGGGACGCCTGCTCTCGACGTTCAAGATGGGCATGCTGGGCGCCGGGATGGGCCAGGCACTCGGCGCCGCCGTGGCCGCGCCGGATGTTCCCACCGTCTGTGTGATCGGCGATGGCGCCGCGGGGATGCACCCGCAGGAGATCGAGAGCGCGGTGCGCCACAAGCTGCGCATCATCTGGCTCGTGCTCTGCGATCGGCAGTGGGGGATGGTGAAGATCAACCAGTCCTTCGCCCTGCGTCCGCTCAAGATGCTGCTGCGCAAGCGGCTGGCGCCGGACGAGAACCTCTGGGCCGACCTCGGGGAAATGGACTTCGCGCGCATCGCGCAGGCGATGGGCGCGCACGCCGAGCGCGTCGCGGACCCCGAGAACCTTGCGCACGCCATCGGGCGCGCGCTGGCGGCCGGCGGGCCCGCCGTGATTCACGTCGACGTCGACCCGGTGGCGCACATGTGGGCCCCCGGCCTGGTGCACTTCAAGGCCATGCACCAGGAACCCAAGGGGAAATGAGCGGCATCGACGCCGTCCGGCTGAACTTCAGCCCCACGACGCTGCACGTGCTGAATGCGATCCTCGGGATCGTGATGTTCGGCGTCGCGCTCGATCTGCGCGCCGCGGATTTTCGGCGCGTCCTGGAGCGTCCCCGCCCGGTGCTCATCGGTCTCGCCGGTCACTACCTCGTCTTTCCGGCGTTCACCTACCTGCTCGTGCTGGCCATCAAGCCGCCGCCAAGCGTTGCGCTCGGCATGATGCTCGTGGCGAGCTGTCCGGCCGGCAACATCTCGAACTTCCTCGTGCACCTCGCGCGCGGCAACACGGCGCTCTCGGTGAGCATCAGCTCGACGTCCACGGTGCTCGCCGTGGTGTTCACACCGCTCGTGCTGCGCTTCTGGGGTTCGATGTACGCGCCAACGCAGGCGATCCTGCGCGCCGTCGCCGTGGATCCGGTGGACATGTTCGTCACCATCTTCCTCCTTTTGGGCCTGCCGTTGG
>JAKAJN010000077.1 GCA_021813725.1 bacterium
ACACCAGGTTCTGCCACACGTCGGCCGCATCCGCCGTCGAGTAGTAGTTGCGCGTGTCGAGGAGGCCGGCCTTGACGCCGGAGGTGAGCGATTCGAAGTCCTTTGTGTGGTTCACGCGGACGAAGCGCGCGCCCAGCCGCGCCCCCTCACCATCCGAAACGCCCCCGGACACGCGCGGCGCCGATGAGGGCGTGGGATCGGCCGAGTGCCCGGTCAACTTCCGCACGATCTTGCGCGCCTGCTCGCGCCGGTTCGCCGGGAGCAGCTCGACGAATTCGTCCACCGACGCGCGCACCAGCGTCAGTCCGCGTACCGTCGGGTCACAGCCGAGCGTTGTGGCCAGCTTGTCGAAGAAATACTTGTACTTGGTCGGGTAGTGCGTGGACCACTTGTACGACGCGGCGGTGATGTCGTCCACCCGGGACCGGTCCTGCGCGGAGGGGAAGACCGCCTCCACCGCCTCGCGCATGTTGAAAGCGCCGAGGAGATCCTTGATGATCTCGCTCTTGATGGACCAGCGCCAATCGCGCGTGTCGGTTCGATGCTGGCTGAAGTGAGCCACTCAGGCACTCGGGTTGGTTGTCGAGCGGGTCCCGTGACGCGCGATGAGCGCGTTGACGGCGAGGCCGACCAGAATGCCCGGCGCCGCCTCGTTGATGATGTCGTTGTAGCCGACGTACTTCCAGAGCGTCGCCGCGGCAAAGCCGCCGATCACGGCCCAGAGCAGCGAGGCGGGCGAGTGGCGCCACCGGAGCACCCGGACGATCATCGCCGGCGCCAGGCCCGCGCCCATGATACCGACTGACGACAAGGCGAGATCCTTGACCGTGCTGTGCAGCGTCAAGGACAAGAGCATCGTGCCGGCGCCGAGGATGGCAATCGGCAGCCAGAGGTCTCGGTGCGCCGTGCTGTTCGCGCCGCGCGGGCGCCCGAGGTCGACGGTCAGCGTCTGCGCCATCGCCACGAGAATGCTGTTGGACGTCGCCGCGATGGTCGCAAAAATGTCCGCGGCGATGATCCCCGTGACGATGGGCCCCGTCATCGCCCGATGGAATGCACTCAGCCCCATCTCAGGGTCGGTGAGTCCCGGCATGACACCACGCAACGCGATGCCGAAGGCGGTCATCGCGAGCCAGGTGGATTGGACGAAGAGCATGTAGATCCACCATGCCTGCTGCGTCTCGCGCGGGTTGGCTCCGGCGAGGTAGCGCGTCACGATCTGCGGCTGGCCGAGGCCGAATCCCAGCGCCGCGGCGGCGAAGCCCGCACTCGACGCGAGTGCGGCAACCAACCCGTTTGCGGGAACGAGTTGCAGGAAGTCCGGGCCGGCACGATGCAGATTCGTCCAGAAAGCCGCCGGGTCGCGCGCGATCACCACCCACATCGCGATGCCCGCGATCATCGTCCCCACGATCCGAATGCACGCCTGCAGGGTGTCGGCGTAGACCGATCCGCGGAAGCCGCCCAGCGAGCTGTAGATCACGATGACGGCGGCGAAGACGAGCAGCGAGATCACGCTGCCGAAGCCGAACGCGCCCATCAGGAACTTCTGCCCCGACACCCACTGCGCGGAAACGTACCCACCGAGGCAGACGAGCGTGATGGACCCAATGAGTAGTTGGAGCACCCGCTTGCGCCGCAAGGGCAGATCGCGCACGACCACATCGGTGAGCGTCGTCGCCCCCGCCTCGGCGCCCACGCGATTGATGCGTTGCGGGAAGACGATCCAGAAGAGCACGTCGCCGGCCAGCCACGAGAGCGGCAGCAGGAGCCAGCGCGCACCGACGCTGTAGCCCAACCCGACGGC
This sequence comes from bacterium, assembly GCA_021813725.1. Classification (GTDB taxonomy): domain Bacteria; phylum Gemmatimonadota; class Gemmatimonadetes; order Gemmatimonadales; family Gemmatimonadaceae; genus PNKL01. The sequence continues at coordinate 1,808 of JAKAJN010000077.1, forward strand.
GGCGGTGACCACGAAGCCGCTGTTCGCGGTGGCGCCGGCACTCAGCCCGACCAGCCACTTGCTCAGCCCCTGACCGGCGAGCGCGCCGCCCTGCTTGCGCGCCTCGTGCCGGCGCCCGAGGTACGAGACCGCGAGCGTCGCAAGCAGCGTCAGCGCAAAGACGGCAATGGAGAGGTCGGTTTTCACGGCCTGAATCCTCGTGCGTGTCGCCGGAAACAATAGTGCATGCGCCGGAAAGTGTCGGAAGAGCCAGAGTGGAGCGCGCTCGACCGCCATCAATTCGCGTGCTGGCGCTCTCCAGCGGGCGTAGACTCTCGCCAACATCGGGCGATGTCCGCGCGGTGTGTCCTGCCGGGAGATCTCATGCTGCGTCGCTGCCTGTCGTTCGCCATTCTCTTCGCGCTGTTCGCGGGTTCGGCCACCGCACAGACTCCAGCCGCCGGCGCGCGCGGCTTCTATCGCTTTCCCGCCGTCAACGGCTAGACCATCGTCTTCGCCGCCGAGGGGACCGACCCGGTCATCTCACCGGACGGCAAGCTCCTACACCGGACCGTGCAGTACTCCGACCTGCCACGAAAGGGCGCTCTCGTGCAACTCGACGTGGTCACCGGCACGCGCGTACCGCTCGCCGGCGTGTCGGGGACCAGGTACGACCAGACGGGGCGTGGGCAAAGGTGGCACGCGGCGCGGAATGTCTATAGCGTGTAATGGGGCCTGTGACGCAGGCGCGCGACACCGCGCGCCGTCCGGTCGCAAGTCGGCCGATCGCAGGAGGCTTCGCCCGTGACCACCATCCGTCCGTCTGCCGTAGCGGGCACGTTCTATCCGCGCGGCGCCACCGTGCTGGCGCACGACGTCGAGGACATGCTGGCGCATCCCGAGGGCGCGCCACTCGCACGCGCGCCCAAGGCGCTGATCGTTCCGCACGCGGGGTACATCTACTCCGGTCCCATTGCTGCGAGTGCGTATGCGCAACTCGTCCCGCTGCGCGGCCGCGTCACCCGCGTCGTGCTGCTCGGCCCGGCGCACTACGTGCCCATCCGCGGGCTCGCCCTCCCCGACGCCGACCGCTTTCGCACGCCGCTGGGCGAGGTGACACTCGATGCGGAGATGATGCAGCGCCTCGAGACCCTGCCGATGGTGAGTCGCAGTGCCGCCGCGCACGCTGACGAGCACTCGCTCGAGGTGCAGCTTCCGTTCCTGCAGCGCGTCCTCGGCGAATTCGCGCTTGTTCCCCTGGTGGTGGGCGAGGCGGCGGCGGCCGACGTCGCGGAGGTCATTGAGGCGGCGTGGGGCGGCGATGAGACGCTCATCGTCATCAGCTCCGATTTGTCGCACTATCTGCCCGACGATCGCGCGCGTGCAGCCGACGAGAAGACTGTATCAGACATCGTTGCGCTCCGGCCGCTCGGCCACCGTCAGGCCTGCGGTGCGACGCCGGTGAACGGCCTGCTGCTCGCCGCACAGCGGCACGCTCTGCGCGCCGTGGCGCTGGACGCGCGCAACTCGAGCCAGACGGCCGGCGACCCCGACCGCGTGGTCGGCTACGCGGCAATCGCCTTCGTGACGGACGACGACGCCGCCGATACCGCGCCACCCGATGATCGTGGCGCGACGCTGCTGCAGCTTGCACGGTCCGCCATCGGCGATGCCTTCGGATTCGAGACCGATCCGGTGGAGCGGGCCCCGTGGCTGCTGCAGCCGGGCGCGACGTTCGTGACGCTCACCAAGAAGGGGGCGCTGTGCGGCTGCATCGGTTCCATCGAGGCGCGGCGCCCGTTGTATGACGACGTGCGCGAGAACGCGGTGGCGGCCGCATTCCAGGATTCGCGATTCCGGCCGCTGAAGCCGACCGAGTTCGAGCTGGTGCACGTCGAAGTCTCGCTCCTCTCGCCGACCGAACCGATCACCTTCACCGACGAGGCGGGCGCGCTCGCCGCGCTGCGCCCGCACGTGGACGGCGTGGTGTTCGAATACGGACGGCACCGCAGCGTCTACCTGCCGCAGGTGTGGGAGCAGCTCCCCACGCCGAGCGAGTTCCTGTTCCATCTGAAGGAGAAGGCAGGGCTGCCCGGCAAGTTCTGGGCGCCGGGCGTGCGGCTGTCGCGTTTCACCGTCGCCAAGTGGGAAGAACCGGCGCGATGATCGCCCCTGAGTCGCGCCACCCCGCGCGCTGGTGGCATGCCCTTCCTGATGGCCGCATTGCCTGCGACCTCTGCCCGCGGGCGTGCAAGCTGCACGAGGGACAGCGCGGAATGTGCTTCGTGCGTCAGATGCGCGACGGCGAGATGGTGCTCACCACCTACGGCCGGTCGTCGGGCTTCTGCGTGGATCCCATCGAGAAGAAGCCGCTCAGTCACTTCCACCCGGGGACGTCCGTCTTCTCGTTCGGCACGGCGGGGTGCAACCTCGCCTGCAAGTTCTGCCAGAACTGGGACATCTCCAAGTCGCGCCAGGTGGACACGCTCGTGGACCGGGCGATGCCCGACGAGATTGCCGCCGCGGCGGTGCGGGCGGGGTGTGCGAGCGTGGCCTTCACATACAACGACCCCGTGATCTTCGCCGAGTATGCCATGGACGTGGCCGATGCCTGCCACGCCGTGGGACTCAAGACCGTTGCGGTGACCGCCGGGTACATCTGCGACGAGCCGCGTCGCGAGTTCTACGCCAAGATGGACGCGGCGAATGTGGACCTGAAGTCGTTCACCGAGGAGTTCTACCACACCGTCACCGGTGGCCATCTCCAGCCGGTGCTCGACACGCTGGTCTACCTGAAGCGCGAGACCGATGTCTGGGTGGAGGTGACGACGCTGGTGATCCCCGGGCACAATGACTCCGACGCGGAGATCGCCGCGCTGAGCGAGTGGATGATGCGCGAACTCGGCGCCGAGACACCGCTGCACCTTTCAGCCTTTCATCCGGATTGGCGGATGATGGACGTGCCGCCCACGTCGCCAGCGACGCTCACGCGCGCACGGCAGATCGCGATGGCATCCGGATTGCGGTTCGTGTACACCGGCAACGTGCACGACCGCGCGGGCGGCACAACCTCCTGCCCGCGCTGCGGTGCGGCGCTGATTGAGCGCGACTGGTACGACATTCGCGCGTACCGCGTCACCGCCAGCGGCACCTGTCCCGACTGCGGCACGGCCGTAGCCGGGCGCTTTGGCACGTACGGCGGGTCGTTCGGCAACCGGCGCGCGCCCGTTTCACTGCACCGGTAGGGCGCGCGGCGGAAGCCGTGCGCCGCGCGGCGCGTATCGTGCATCGCCCTACGCCGCGTAGGTGCAACTATGATTGCCGCCAACCTCGGGCACACCTAACCTCGACCTGCGGCCCCGTAGACTCCTCACGCGTGAGAACCGCATATGCCGTCCAACAAGGTCGCCGATCTCGCCGGCCCGGGCGTCAGCACATACCCCGAAGTCGAGCGGATCCTCCCCACCGACTACAAGCCGCTGCTGGGGCCCAAGGAAACGCAGCACGCCATCACCGCCGTCAAGCGCTTCATCGAGGACGGCTTGTGTCAGGAGCTCAATCTCTTCCGCGTCGAGGTGCCGCTGATCGTCTCCGCCGAGAGCGGCGTGAACGACTACCTCGACCGCGACGGCTCCCGGACGCCCATTGAGTTCCCCTGCGGACTCGGCCTTGACCGCCGCATCACCGCGCAAGTGGTGCAGGCCGCCACCAAGTGGAAGCGGATGGCGCTCAAGCAATTCGAGTGCGACGTCGGCGAGGGGATCATCACCGACATGCGCGCCGTGCGAAAGGACTACTTCCTCGACCACGACCACAGCGCGTACGTGGACCAGTGGGACTGGGAGAAGCGCATCACGGCCAAGATGCGCGACCTCGAGTTCCTGAAGCAGACGGTCCGCGGCATCTGGAAGGTGATCAAGGGCGCCGAGCAGTTCGCGCTGAAGGAATTCCCGAAGCTCAAGACCAACAAGTACCCGACGCTCCCCGACGAGCTGGTCTTCCTGCACGCCGAGGAGATCCTCGACATGTATCCCGACTTGCCGCGCAAGCAGCGGGAGACGGCGATTCTCCAGCGCTACCCCGCGATCTTCATCATCGGTATCGGCTGGGTGCTGGAGGATGGGTATCCACACGAGATGCGCGCGGCGGATTACGACGATTGGGCCACGGAGACGTACGACGGCAACCGCACGCTCCATGGCCTGAACGGCGACATCCTCGTCTGGAACGCCGTCACCAAGCGACGGCACGAACTCAGTTCAATGGGGATCCGTGTCACCAAGGAGACGCTCAGGCAGCAGCTTGAAATCACCAAGCAGCTCGACTTCCTCAAGCTGCCGTACCATCAGGCGATCCTGAACGACCAGATCCCGCTCAGCATCGGCGGTGGCATCGGGCAGTCGCGCACGGTGATGCACCTCCTCAAGAAGGCGCACCTGGGCGAGGTGAGCGTCACCGTCTGGCCGAAGGAACTGAACGCGGTCTGCGAGCCCAAGAACATTCACGTGCTGGCGTGAGGTGTCCGCGCCCAGGCGGGGCTGGCGCGGCGCGCCGTCGGTCTGCTGGCAGCGACGCGGAGTATCGTTACTTTCATAGTTGATGACCGAAAACGCCTACTCCCCGCGCCCCCCGCTCACGTCCCTCTCCGACGACGAGCTCGCCTTTCGCGATGCCGTCGCCGAGTTCACCACCGGCGAGGTGCGCCCGCGCGTGCAGGAGATGGAGCGTGCGGCCAAGCTCGACCCCACGCTCATTCCCAAGTACTTCGAGCTGGGACTGATGGGCATCCAGGTGCCCGAGCAGTACGGCGGGGCCGCCGGCAACCTGATGATGGTGACCATCGCGGTCGAAGAGATCAGCAAGGCCGACGCCGCGGCGGCGATCATGGTGGACGTGCAGAACACGCTCGTCCTCTACCCGATGCTCACGTATGCCAACGACGAGCAGAAGGCACGCTACCTGCCGCGCCTCTGCGCCGACATGGTCGGCGCGTATGCGCTCTCCGAAGCGGCCTCCGGCAGCGACGCCTTCGCCCTGCAGACGCGCGCCACGCCCCAGCCCGACGGCTCGTTCGTGCTCAACGGCCGCAAGCTGTGGATCACCAACGGCGCCGAGGCGGAGTTCTTCATTGTCTTCGCCAACGCGGCTCCCGAGAAGGGCTACAAGGGGATCACCGCGTTCATCGTGGAACGCGCCTTCAGCGGCTTTGCGGTCGGAAAGAAGGAAGACAAGCTCGGCATCCGCGCGTCGAGCACCTGCGAGCTGATCCTCGACAACGTGCCGGTGCCGGCGGCGAATGTGCTGGGTCCGGTCGGCCAGGGCTACAAGATTGCCATCGAGACGCTCAACGAAGGGCGCATCGGCATCGGCGCGCAGATGATCGGCAATGCGCAGGGCGCGCTCGACGCGGCCGTCGCCTACCTCAAGGAGCGCAAGCAGTTCGGCAAGGCGCTCGCCGAGTTCCAGGGGATTCAGTTCCAGGTGGCGCAGGCAGCCACCGAACTCGAGGCGGCGCGGTTGATGGTCTACAACGCGACCCGGCAGAAGGAGGCGGGAATGGACATCGCCGTCACCGGTGCGATGGCCAAGCTCTATGCCTCGCAAGTCTGCCAACAGGTGACCTCGCTCGCCGTGGAACTGCTCGGCGGCGCGGGCTACACCAAGGACTATCCGGTGGAGAAGTTCTACCGCGACGCGAAGATCGGCGCCATCTACGAAGGGACGAGCAACATGCAACTTCAGACCATCGCGAAGGCGCTCCTGAGATAGACTGAGGATCTGGAACTCGGATGGCGATGGAGGATGGCGATTCGCGCCTAAACCTCCATCACGACGCGCACATCGGTGTCGATCTGGCCGGCCGCGCGCGCGCGTGTGATCCACGAGACGCCGAAGAAGACGAGCAGCGACACCACGAGCGCCAGCCCGCTCACCGTCACACCGGCCGGGAGCGAGAACAGCTTGAAGTAGGCCAGCGTCTCGAGACCCAGCGTCAGCACCAGCCCGGTGGCGATGGACGCCACCGCCCCCTCACGCGTCGCCCCTGACCAATTCAGTCCGATGGCGAGCGACGGCACGAGTGTGGCCGCGAAGAGTCCGTATCCGAAGATGCCCAGGAACGCCACGACGGCGCCCGGGAGCTGGGCCAGCAGGACCGCCGCCAGCGACAGCACCACCGTCCACGCACGCCCCCAGCGCAGTTCGTCTCCCACGCGCCGCCCGAAGGCGCGTGGCAAATCGTGCGTGATGGCCGCGGCGCCAATATTCATGAACGAGTTCACCGTGCTCATGCCCGCCGCAATCACACCCGCAAAGACGAGTCCGGCCACCGCGCTGGGCGTGAAGCCGAGCACGAAGGCCGGGGTTGCGTCATCGGCGCGCGCGAGCGGCGCGACCTCTCCCGTCGCAACCTTGGCCCGCATCGCGAGTCCCACGCCGACGTACAGCAACTGCGTCAGCGCCATCGCCGCGCTCATCAGCAGGGGATACCACTTGAGCTGTTTCGGGTCGCGCAACATGTAGAACTTGTGCGCCACGTGCGGCTGGCCGAGCGAGCCAAGGCCGAAGACGAAGAAGAGCGACAGGGCGGAGAGCGCCGACATCTTCCCCCACGGGCCAAGGAACGTCGCATCCACGGCCGTGATGGCGCGCGAGATGCCGTCCATTCCACCGCCCGCGCGCAGGACGAAGTAGAAGACGGTCACCGACGCCGCCGTCTTCACCAGCCCCTCGAAGAGATCGGTGTACACCCCAGCCAGAATGCCGCCCGTCGCCGTGTACGACAGCGTCACGAGCATCGCGAGCCAGATGCCGAGCGACAACCCCGTGGCGAACATGGCATCGATCACGAGCCCGAGCGCGAGGAAGTTGGTCGCCATATAGCCGATCACGGCGACCAGGATCGCCACCGCGCTGAGTCCCTGCGCCAACCCGGACCGGTACCGCGCGCCGATGGCGTCGGGGACTGTCATCAGGCCGCGGGCTTCGCCAAGCAGGCGCATGCGGCGTGCGAGCACCCACGCTCCCATCGTGTTCGTGATGGCGGCAGAGAGGATGATGAACATCGCCCCCGTACCGGTTGCATATACGAGCCCGGGGCCGCCGACGAACGCAAATCCGGACAGTGTGCTCGCCATCGCGGCAATCGCAAGCGTCACGATGCCAATGCCCTTGCCGGCGACGAAGAAATCGCGCGCGCTGTGCGTACGGCGCATCGCCCAGACGCCGATGGCGGCGACCGCGGCGAAGTACAGCAGTGCCACGACGAGAATCGCGGGATGGCGTAGTGCGGCGGCGCCGCTCATGCCTTTCGCTCCGCCGCCGCGCGGCGGACCCGCTCAATGTCGTCATCGTTCAGCGTGTCAGCGTCGAACGACACCGCATACACGAGCGGCAGGAAGAGCAGCGGCACGATGCCCACGCCGTACAGCACGATGGCCGTGCGCAGCGGCAAGCCGAGCAGCAACCGGGCGTCAGCACCTTCGGCCGGCGGCATCCACAGCGCCGCCCCGAAGGCACCGCTGACGACGAGGAAGGTCAGGACGCATGCGATCACCGCGACGGGGCGCAGCCGTCCGCGCCGCGTCGCGCCGAGCGCCATCGTGGACGAGAGCATGCCGCCGCTGCCGAGGGCGATGCACCACGCCGCCCACGACGGCGCGCCGTCGGGCCGGAAGGCCGCGGCGTACGCGGCGGCAACCGCGAGGCACGAAGCGACGAGCAGGACGAGGGGGAGGCGTGCGCGCATGGGCGACGGCAAGGTCGCCTACCGCACCGCCGCCTTCAAGGGCGCCGGCTACTCCGCGGAGGGAGCCGCGAGGTCATCGTGCGGCTTGAACACGCGCTTGACGATCCACGCCACCAGCACGATGGGGAGCACGACGAAGAGCAGGATCTTCCCGACCACCACGACCGTCAGGCCAATCGCGATGAGCGCGAGCACCGGAATGCCCAGCACGGCCACGCCGAGAAGCGGGCGCAGGGCGAACAGGCGGGCGAACAGTGCGAACATGGCGGCACTCCAGTTGGGGTCGCTTACCCTACGGCCTCCCGCCGGGGCGGGGTTTCGCCGGGGTCAGGTCTGCCCGAAGACGGGCTCGCTCGGACGGCCGGTGGCGTAGCCCTGCAGGTAGGCGGCCCCGTGCCGTTGTGCCCACCCCATCTCACCCTCGGTCTCGATCCCCTCGGCGATCGTCGCGATTCCCAACTCCGTGGCGATCTCGATGGTCTTGCGAGCAATCAGCGCCTTGTACGGATCGCGGTCCACTCCCCGCACGAGGTCCATGTCGAGCTTGATGAAGTCCGGGCGGAGTTGGTGGAGGCGGTTGAGCGACGAGTAGCCGGCACCGACGTCGTCCAGCGCCACCCGGAAGCCGGCCTCGCGGTACGTCGCCAGCAGGCCGCGCAGGTGCACGATGTCGGGGGCGTGCTCGCTCTCGACGACTTCGAAGACGACGCGCTCGTGCGCCAGCTGCAGTCGGTCGATCTGCGCGATGGTGTGCGCCAGCGTCGAGAGCGGATCGTCAATCGCGCTCGGCGTCAGGTTGAGGAAAAGCGACTCCGGGTGACCGGCGCGCGCCATCGTGTCAATCGCCGAGTCGCGCGCCGCGAGGTCCAGCTCGGCAAGCATGCCGCAGCCGCGGGCGACTTCGAACATGTACGGCGCGTGGACGATGCCGCCATCCCGCTCGGTGCCGCGCAGGAGCGCCTCACGGGCAAACACATGCTCCGGCCGGGCGGCATGTACGATCGGCTGCAGCACGCTGGTGTAGCGGCGCGCATCGAGCAGGTCGCGCAGCCAGGTGCTCTGGCTGACCAGCGCAAACTGCGTGTACGACTTGACCGTGGGGAAATCGCGGATCGACAGCGATCCCCCGGCCGGCTTGTAGAGCACGCGCGTTTCGTCCGCCTCGTTGTGCGTCAGCAGGCGGCGCAGCGGGCCGACGATCTCGCGAAGGACCGACCACTCGACATCCACGACCAGCGAGTCACCATCCGCCGACTCGAAATCGAGCGTGTGCTGGCGGAGTAGCCCCACCACCTTGGCCATCGCGTGCTCGGTGGGGAACCAGAGGTACATCCGCCCGAGCGGCGCCAGCATCTCGCCAGCGGAGTTCCGCCGGGCTGAGCGGTGCGACACGGGAGTTAGGCGCTGCGAAGCGGTCACGGCGAGCGGGGTGGGGTGCGAGTCAGGTCTGGGCTGCAGCTCGGCGCCCGCACCCGATCAAGATGAGCGTAGCACGATCGCACCTGATCGGCAACATCCGCGGCGCGCTGACGGTGCGTTTGCCGCCCTTGCGCCGAACGCGCGATGGGCGACCGATCGGTGCTCCGATCGATCGCCCATCGCCACCGCTATCGCCCTCCGCCCCGATCCGGACTCGTTATC
>JAKAJN010000078.1 GCA_021813725.1 bacterium
GGACCGGGAGACGCGGCCGCTCCACTTCCTTGCCATCGGCCTGAGCAAGCGGCAACCGTGGGGCTCGGCGAACGTCTCGTTGACCGGCTCGCAGTTCCTCAACACGCTGAAGTACTACAATGCGAGCGTCAACGGCGGCGTGGACGTCCGACTCGGCAAGGGCTTCAGCGTGAACCTGTACGGCAACCTGTCCCGCGTGCGCGATCAGCTCTACCTGCCGCGCGGCGAGGCGACCGACGAGGATGTGATCGCGCGGCAGCAGGCGCTCTCGACGAACTACCGCTACTACGTAATGGCGGGGCTCCGCTACCAGTTTGGCTCGATGTTCAACTCGGTGGTGAACCAGCGGTTTGGCGCGTTTGGCGGCGGCGGCGGAAGCACGATGATCATGAGTTTCTGAGCGGCAGAGAGAAAGCAGAGAGAAAGCAGAGAGAAAGCAGAGAGAAAGCAGAGAGAAAGCAGAGAGAAAGCAGAGAGAAAGCAGATGCGGGGTTGATTCGGTGTGCGCAAAGCGGCACGTTCCGCGGGGCGGATCCACGGAGAAAGATTCGCCCTCGAGGACACGACCATGACGACGCACGCCCTGCCACATACCCCGGCGCTTGATGCGCTGTGGATGCCGTTCACCGCCAACAAGGCGTTCAAGGCGCGTCCGCGCCTGTTGGTCGGCGCCAAGGACATGCACTACCGCTCGGACGACGGCCGCGAGATTCTCGACGGCACCGCCGGGCTATGGTGCGTCAACGCCGGTCACTGCCGAGCGCCGATTGCCGAGGCGATCAGCCGCGCGGCTTCCACGCTTGATTTCGCCCCGGGGTTCCAGATGGGGCATCCGTGGAGCTTCGAACTCGCGACCAAGCTCACGGGGCTGCTGCCGACGGGAATCAACCACGTCTTCTTCTCGAACTCGGGGTCGGAGGCGGTGGACAGCGCGCTCAAGATCGCGCTGGCCTATCACATCGCCCGAGGTGAGCCGCAGCGCACGCGTTTCGTAGGGCGGATCCGCGGGTATCACGGCGTCGGCTTCGGCGGGATCTCGGTGGGCGGGATCGAGCCGAACAAGAAAGCCTTCGCCGCGCAGCTGCTCCCACAGGTGGACCACCTGCCGCACACGCATGACCTGGCACACAACGCGTTCTCCAAGGGACAGCCCGCGTGGGGCGCCCACCTGGCCGACGCACTCGAGCAGATTGTTGCCGACCGCGGCGCCGAGACGATTGCCGCGGTGATTGTGGAGCCGATGGCCGGCTCCACGGGGGTGCTGATTCCGCCGGCCGGCTACCTGGAGCGACTGCGGGCGCTGTGCACGAAGCACGGCATCCTGCTGATCTTCGACGAAGTGATCACCGGCTTTGGGCGGCTGGGCACCCCGTTCGCGGCGCAGTTCTTCAATGTGATGCCCGACATGATCACGCTGGCGAAGGGCGTGACCAATGCCGCCGTGCCGATGGGCGCGACGTGCGTGCAGGGGACGATCTACGACACGGTGATCAACGCCACCGAGCAGGGGGTCGAGTTCTTCCACGGCTACACCTACAGTGGGCACCCGCTGGCGTCCGCCGCGGGGCTGGCGACGCTCGACCTGTACCAGGCAGAGGGAATTTTTGCCCGCGCGGCGGCGATAGCCCCGAAGTGGGAGGCCGCGGTGCATTCGCTGCGCGGGGCGCGACACGTGATTGACGTGCGCAACCTCGGGCTGGTGGCGGGGGTCGAGCTCGAGCCGCGCGCCGGTCGACCGGGGTCGCGTGCCTACGATGTGTTCGTGGACGCGTTCTTCAACCAGAACGCGCTGCTGCGCGTCACGGGCGACATCCTGGCGCTGTCGCCGCCGCTGATCATCAGCGAAACGCAGATTGACGAACTGGTGGCGAAGGTGCGGCGCGCGCTGGAGGCGACGGATTAGTATCCAAGTGATACTAATATGCACTTCAACTGCTCACCACGGAGGCACGGAGCAACCTGAGCTTCACGGAGAACGGCAACAGCAACGTCTTGGCGGAACAGCGCTCGCCTCTCTAAGGCCAGCGCGTCGCACGGTCGTTCCGTCAAGTACTTGTCGTGGCAGTTCTCCGTGAAACTCCGGGTCCTCCGTGTCTCCGTGGTGAGCCGTCGTCGTCCGTAGTGAGCCGTCGTCGTTACCGCAACACGGGCATAATGAATGACGCGGCATCGGCGCCCGCGGGCCAGCGCGAGGTGACGGTCTTGAGGCGCGTGAAGAATCGCACCCCATCCATGCCGTGCTGGTTGTGATCGCCGAAGGCGGAGTCCTTCCAGCCGCCGAACGAATAGAAGGCGAGCGGCACGGGGATGGGCACATTGACGCCCACCATGCCGCACTGCACGCGCTGCGTGAACTCGCGCGCGGCCCCGCCGCTGCGCGTGAACACCGCGACGCCGTTGCCGAACCGGTGGGCATTGCAAAGCGCGAGCGCCGCGGCCGCCGTCGCGACTCGCACGATGCACAGCACGGGGCCGAAGATCTCCTCGCGGTAGATGGTCATCTCGGCGGTCACGCGGTCGAAGAGCGAGCCGCCGAGGAAGAACCCGCGGGCCGCGACCGCCTCATGCGCGCGGCCATCGACAAGCAGGGCGGCGCCTTCGTGCACACCGCGCTCGATGAAACCGCGCACGCGGTCGCGATGCGCCGCGGTGACGAGAGGCCCCATCTCGCTGGCGGGATCAGTCGGATTGCCGATGCGGAGGGCGCGCACGCGGTCGACGAGGCGCGGCACGAGCGCGTTGGCGGTCTCGTCGCCGACCACCACCGCCACGGAGATGGCCATGCAACGTTCACCGGCCGACCCGTACGCCGCACCCATCAGCGACTCGACCACCTGATCGAGATCGGCGTCGGGGAGCACGACGAGATGGTTCTTGGCGCCGCCCATCGCCTGCACCCGCTTGCCGTGCCGGGCTGCCGTTTCGTAGACGTGCTGCGCGACAGGCGTGGAGCCGACAAAACTGACGGCCTGGATGCGTGGATCCGCGAGGAGTGCATCCACGGCCTCGGCGTCGCCGTTGAGCACATTGAACACGCCGGACGGCCCGCCCGCCTCGGCGAAGAGTTCGGCCAGGCGGAGTGCGCACGACGGGTCGCGCTCCGACGGTTTGAGCACCACGGCGTTGCCGCACGCGAGGGCGGGCGCGACCATCCACAGTGGTACCATCGCGGGGAAGTTGAACGGCGTGATGGCGGCGACCACGCCAAGGGGCTGACGCAGCGCATACATGTCAATGCCGCTGGCGACGCCGTCGCTGAACTCGCCCTTCATCAGGTGCGGGATGCCGACGGCGAACTCGACCACCTCGAGCCCTCGCTGCAGTTCGCCGCGCGCGTCCGCGCGTACCTTGCCGTGCTCGCCACTGATGAGCGCTGAGAGTTCGTCCGCATGCGCGAGGCAGAGTTCGCGGAACTTGAAGAGCACGCGGGCCCGGTCGAGCGCCGAGCGTTCGGCCCAGGCAGGAGCCGCCGCGTGGGCATCCGCGATGACCGTCTCGACGTCGGTGGCGTCGGCGAGGGGCACCGTGGCCGCCTGTTCTCCGGTCGACGGATCGAAGACCGGCGCTGAGCGCGCCGTATGTGCGGCCGCGCGCGCTCCGCGGGCGAAGTGAGTCAGGCGTTGGGGCGTCATGCTTGCTGGCGAAGACCGAGGCGAAGAATCCGTTCGAGGAGGTCGGGGTACGGCACGCCGGCGTGGCGCGCCGACGACGCGAACTCCTCGCGCTCGGCGATTTCGGGATTCGGATTGGCCTCGAGGAAATAGAGGTCGCCGTGCGCGTCAAGGCGGAAATCGAGCCGCGCGTACCCGCTGAGTTCCAGGATGCGGTAGATGCGCTTGCTGACGTGCGCGGCCTCGGCGGCGAGGTCCGGCAGCAGCTCGGCCGGTCGAATGTCGATGCCGTGGCGCTCCTGGTAGTCGAGGTCGTGCTTGGCACGCGCGGTGGCAATGAGCGGCTCATCCGCCGAGCGTTTTTCGGCGACAAGCTCAAAGGCCGGAAAGGCGACGAGCCGCTCGTTGCCCATCACACTGACGTACAGTTCGCGCCCGTCAATGAACTGCTCGGCGATGGCATCGGTGCCGATGCGCTCGTGCACGAAGCGCACGCGCTCGGCCAGCTTCTCGTCCGAGTCGACGACAGACGCCTTGGCAATGCCGACCGAGGCATGCTCGATGAGCGACTTGACGATGAGCGGATAGTTGAGGTGCGACGGCCGGCGCACCTTGCGGCCCATCGGGAAGGTGGCGAACTCGGGGACGCGGATACGATGGTAGGCGCACAGTTTCTTGGAGAGCGCCTTGCCGCGCGAGAGGATCATGCCGCGTGGGTTGCAGCCCGTGTACGGGATCTTCAGCAGCTCGAGATAGCTGACGACGTTGTGGTCGAAGACGACCTCGCCGTGGAATTCCTCGAGCAGGTTGAAGACCACCTGCGGCGCAAACTGCTCCACCGCGTCGCGCACGGGGGCGAGTTCGTACTGCACGCCGAGCGGCTGCACCTCGTGTCCGCAGGCGCGCAGGTGACTGACGACGTCGAACTCGGTCTTCCAGCGGTTGATGTCCTTGTCGCTCTGCCCCTCGAGGGAATCGGGGGGCACAAGCTGGGGATGCATCAGGGCGAGGACGCGCTGTTTCTTCATACGGCAATCCAGTCGCGGCGGCCGTGCTTGGAGAGGAATTCCATTGTGCGGGCCGTGAGGAGGACCATGAAATCCATCAGGAGCTGCCGTTCGCGACCGACGACGCGCAGCTTGAGTTCGCGGCAGCGGCCGATCATGTCGTGCAGTACCTGGTCGAGGGTGAACTGGTACTCGCCGGTCCAACGAGAGACGACGCGGCGAATCTCCTTGCGATGCCGGCGCAGGAATCCGCCGGCGGCCTCGTGCGAGCGGTCGCGCGGTGCGTCGGAAAAGAGGCGCAGCAAATCCTCATCGTAGGTGGTCGGGTGTTCCACGGAATAGAGGGCGCGCCGATAGGTGTAGTGCTCGAAGAGCGTGCGGGTAAGCGTGCGCGCCGGATCGATGACGGTGCGGGTGGTGACGCGCGGGCGATGCCCGGCGAGCTCGGCCATCAGGTGGTCGACGTATTGCAGCTTCTGCAGGGCCTGCCACCCGGCGTATCGGCGCCGCCAGTCGGAGCGCGGGGCGAGCCAGACGGCAAAGGTCTCGGCAAAGTCTTCGTCCGGGTGGCTCTGCGCGTACCAACGGCGCAGATGTTGGACGTACTTCTTACTTGCCGGGTTGGGCCGATACGATTCGGGATACTTGGTGGTCGAACGGCCGAAGAGGCGCTGCCATTCGCGCCGGCGGTGCAGTTGAAAGGCGTGCTGGACGGCGTGACCGCACTCGTGCCGCAGGATCTGCATGCACTCGGTATACGTGCCGCCCTCGACCTCAAGCAGCTGCGAGCGCTCGAGCTTCATCAGGCGCGGATGCGCGAGATAGAACGGAATCGCGATACCGGGCACGTTGCCCGGCGAGAACCACTCGTCGCTGATCCAGACGTGCGGGTGGACGCGCAATTGCCGCGCGTCGAGTTCGGCATAGAGGTCGGTGACACAGCCCTCCAGCCACGTGCCCTCGATGCTCACACCGAGGTCCTTGATGCGCAGTTGGAGCAAGTCCCTGGTAGGCCAGTTGGCCCAGGGGAAGCGGCGGGAGCGGAGTGGCACGGGCAGAGCGTACGGCTTAGGACGGTCTCGTGCAAGGGAAGGGGAAGGGTGTGGGACAGGGGGTGTGGTGCAGGGGGTGGGGAGGGGGAGTAGAATTCGCGGGTGACTACCACCCCCTCTGGCCCGTACGCGGCGCTGCAGCACCCGAACTTTCGCCGCTACGTCATCGGCCTCCTGGCGTTCACGATGGCGGTGCAGATTCAGGGGACGGTCGTGGGCTGGCAGATCTACGAGCTGACCCACGACAAGCTGGCGCTCGGGATGATCGGACTCGCCGAGGCACTGCCGTTCATCGGTTTCGCGCTCTATGCAGGGCATTTGGCTGATCGCCACGACCGCCGACGGATGGCGATCATCGCCTTGTCGGTGCTCGTGCTCTGTTCGGTGACACTGCTCGTCCTCCCCCTGGCGTTGCCGCAGCATCCGCGCCGTGTGACGCGCCTGATCTACGCCACGATCATCGTCAGCGGGGTCGCGCGGAGTTTCCTGCAGCCGGCGCGGCAGGCGTTGAGTCAAGAACTCGTGCCGCGCGCCCTCTTTCACAACGCGGTCACCTGGCGGAGCGGGGCGTGGCAGTTGGCCGCGGTGATCGGCCCCGCACTGGGCGGCGCGCTCTACGCTATCGGTGGCACGACGGTGGCGTATGCGGGAGATGTGACGCTCATCGTGATTGGCCTGCTGGCCATCATCTCGATCCGGCACCGCAGCGTCATCAACCGCGATCACACCGATGACGTGGGCGAGAGTCTCGGCGAAGGCCTTCGCTTCGTCTTCCGCGAGCCGATTCTGCTGAGCGCGCTCTCGCTCGACCTCTTCTCCGTCTTCTTTGGCGGCGCCACGGCGCTGCTGCCGGTCTTCGCCGACGAGATCCTGCGCGTCGGACCGCAGGGACTTGGCCTGCTGCGCGCGGCGCCCGCGGTGGGGGCGGTGGTGATGTCGCTCGTCATCGTGCATCGCCCTCCGTTCGTGCGCGCGGGTCGAACCCTGGCCCTGGCCGTCTGCGGCTTTGGCATCTTCACCATCGGGTTCGGACTTTCGACGTCGTTCTGGCTGTCGGTGCTGATGCTGGCGCTGGCCGGCGCGTCGGATATGGTGAGCGTCTCCATTCGCTCGAACCTGCTGCAGACCATCACGCCGACGCACCTGTTCGGCCGCGTCTCGTCGGTGAACAGCGTCTTCGTGGGCTCGTCGAACGAGATCGGGATGTTTGAAAGCGGCGTCACGGCGCAGCTCTTCGGCACCGTGCCGTCGGTGGTGCTGGGCGGCGCCGCGACGCTGGTGGTGGTGGCGACGATCTTTGGCCGGAACCCGAAACTGCGCGGGCTCCGGCGCATTCAGGACCTTGGCACGCCGTCAAGCGACGGCGCACCGGCGGTCTAGCCGATCAGCTTCTTCACGGCCGCCACGACGGCCGGTGCGGTGAGACCGTATTCGGCGTAGAGCTTCGGGGCGGGTGCCGATGCGCCAAACGTCTCGATGCCGATGACGGTGCCACGATCGCCGACCCAACGGTACCAACTCATGGGATGGCCGGCTTCGATGGCGACACGCGGGATGCCCGGCGGCAGGACGGCATCGCGCCACTTCTGCTCCTGCTGCGCGAACAGTTCGAGCGAGGGTGCGCTGACGACGCGCACCGCCACACCGTCCTCCGCCAGCGCCTGTTGCGCCGCGAGTGCGATGGCGACCTCGGATCCGCTGGCGATGACAATGGCCTTGGGCACGGCGCCATCAAGCGTGTTGCCTAGCACGTACGCACCGCGCGCGGCGTGCGCCGCCGCCGTGCGGTGCGAGCGGTCAATGAACGGCAACTTCTGCCGCGACAGGATGAGCGCGACGGGACCGTCGGTGCGCTCGAGTGCCACGCGCCAGGCCTCGGCGACCTCGGCGGCGTCAGCCGGGCGCACGACCAGCAGATTGGGAATGCAGCGCAGCGCTGAGAGATGCTCGACTGGCTGGTGCGTGGGGCCGTCCTCGCCGAGTCCGATGGAATCGTGCGTGAAGACGTAGATCACGCGCTGCTTCATCAAGGCAGCCAGGCGGATGGCCGGGCGCATGTAGTCGGCGAAGACCAGGAACGTACCGCCGTACGGTATGAAGCCGCCGTGCAGCGCCATGCCGTTCATGATGCCGCCCATGGCGTGCTCGCGAATGCCGAAGTACAGATTGCGACCGTCCGGCTGGGCCGCGGAGCATCCGGCGGCGCCCTTCACGAGGGTGAGGTTGGAGCCAGCCAGATCGGCGGACCCGCCGAGCAACTCGGGGACATGCGAGGCGATGGCGTTGATGACCGCGCCGCTCGCCGCGCGGCTGGCGACGCTGCCATTCTCGGCGGTGAAGACCGGGAGGTGGGTCGCCCAGTTGGCGGGAAGGTCGCCGTGCCAGCGCCGGCCCAGCTCCTTGGCGTCGTCGGGGTTCGCCTTGGCGTAGGCAACGAAGCGCTGCAGCCACTCCTGCTGAGCGGTCTCGCCGTGCGCGGTCACCTGCGAGCGCCAATGGGAGACCGCTTCCTCGGGCACGGTGAACGGCTCGGTGAACGGCCATTCCAGCGACCGCTTGGTGGCCGCGATCTCGTCCTTGCCGAGCGGCTCGCCGTGCGCCTTGGCGGTGCCGGCGCGGTTGGGCGACCCGAACCCAATGACGCTCTTCGTGATGATCAGCGTCGGACGCTGTGTGTCGGCCTTGGCCTCCGCGACGGCACGGTCAATGGCCGCGAGGTCGTTGACGTCGGCAATGTGCAGCACCTGCCACCCGTATGCCTCGAACCGCTTGGCCGCGTCGTCGCTGCACGTCAGGTCGGTGCGCCCGTCAATGGAAATCCCATTGTCATCGAAGAATCCGATGAGCTTGCCCAGCTTCTGGTGTCCGGCGAACGAGGCGGCCTCGTGTGAAATGCCTTCCATCAGGCAGCCGTCACCCGCGATGAACCAGGTGTAGTGGTTGATGACCTGGTGTCCCGACTTGTTGAAGGTTGCCGCCAGGGTGCGCTCGGCGAGGGCGAGTCCCACGGCATTGGCAATGCCCTGGCCGAGGGGGCCGGTGGTCGTCTCAACGCCCGCCGTATGCCCGACTTCCGGGTGGCCGGGCGTCTTGCTGCCCCACTGACGGAAGTTCCGGAGGTCGTCGAGCGTGAGCGCGTACCCGGACATGAAAAGCGTGCCGTACAGCAGCATCGAGGCGTGGCCGGCAGAGAGCACGAAGCGATCCCGGTCCTGCCAGTGCGGGTTGGAGGGCGCGTGGCGCAGGTGCCGGGTAAAGAGTGCGTAGGTCAGTGGGGCAAGCGCCATCGGCGTGCCCGGGTGCCCGGAGTCGGCGGCCTGCACCGCATCCATGGCGAGGGCGCGCACGGTGTTGATGGCGAGAAGATCGAGGGCGTCGGAAGCGGCCACGAGCCGGGACTCTGCTGTCGGGGTGAGGGTGCGCGACGAAGGCGGCGCAGCCGATAAAAATAGCCGTCGCGCGCCATTGGTGCGACGCAGGGGCGACTATGCCGCCGAGCGCGCGTGCCCCTGGCCACTGCGCGAGGATGACTTCCACGGTCCCCAGAGGGGGGACATATTCCGGACGTGATGAGCCGCCTGACGACGGTGGGCGAGTCGGCCACCCTCTCCCGCGAATTGTCAGACTTCCTGATCGAGTTCTCGATCGGTCTGCACAAGAACGCGATCTATCCCGCCGGGCATCCGTTGCGGGATTCGGCGGCCGATCTCATCGCCCGCCGGTTGCACGCGTTGCTGGTCCTCCGTCCGTCGCTGTCGCTCGGTGTGGCGCGGCACCAACTGATCATCGAAGGCGTGGCCACGGAGGAAAACAACCCCGTGCTGCGCGACCTGGCCTTGCGGCTCCACCGGCATCATTTGGGTGCGGTGAAGTTCAGCGAGGGGGTGACGGTCGAGGAAATCGCCGACGTCCTGGCGACGATTGCCGTGGAGGCCGGACGGCGGCCACGGCCGCTGGGACTGGAGAACGAGGACGTACTGGCCCAGTGGCCGCACATCCGGCTCTTTCCGTTGACGTTCGAACAGCTCCAGCTGCTCGAGGAGGAGGAGAGCGACGAGGAAGAGAAGGCCGAAATGCGCGGCGCCCGCAGCCGCGCCGCCCAGCTATGGATTGGCTTGGCTCGTGCGGCGCTGGCGCGCGAGATCGACGAAGACACGAACCTCGATGCCGCCGACTCCGCCGACCCCGTGGTGGTGGCCAAGGCGATTGACGACCACAAACGCGACGCGGCGTACGACCAGGTAGTGGTGGGCTACCTGCTGCAGATCGCCGAGGAGCTGAAAGCCAAGGGCGGCAAGGAAGCGGCCGCGCTGCAGAAGCGCATTTCACGCCTGGTGTCGACCCTCCAGCCGGAGACCCTGCACAACCTGATGCACATGGGCGGCGACGTCATCCAGCGCCGCAAGTTCGTGCTCGACGCGACGCAGGGGATGGCCGTGGAGGCCGTGGTCGACCTGGTGCAGGCGGCCGCCGAGTCGTCGCAGCAGACGATTTCGCATTCGTTGGTGCGCATGCTCTCGAAACTGGCCGTGCACGCCGATGACGGCGCGCCGTTGGCGCGCCCCGCAGCTGACAGCGCGCTGCGCGACCAGGTGCACAAGCTGGTGAGCGGCTGGAACCTCGAGGATCCGAACCCCGACAACTACCGGAAGGCGCTTGAGAAGATGTCGCAGATGGCGCCCGCGTTTCGTGGCGACGACAGCTTTCCCGCGGAGCCGGAGCGATTGCTCGAGATGGGATTGGAGATTGAGGTGCTGGGCGAACCGGTGTGGCGGTCGATTGACCAGATGACGGCACGGCCGGACCTGACGCCGCTGCTCGACCTCCTCGATGCCGCGAACGACGGGTGGATGAAGGCGGCGCTCTGGCGCCACGTAGCCACGCCCGAGCGTCTCGAGGCGCAACTCGAACGTTATCCCGCCACGGCAAAGTCGGTCGAGCGGCTGGTGGGACGCATGCAGTTGGCGGCCGCGGAGCCGCTGCTGGCGGCGCTGGCGCGAGAAAGCGAAGCTTCCGCTGCGCCTCTGGTGGAACTGCTCGGCTCTCTCGGCGCTGATGTCGGGCCGCTCATCCTTGCGCGACTGGGCGTGTCGCGGTGGCCAATGCTCCGCCACCTCCTGGCGGTCATCAACCGCCTGGAGCAGTGGCCGGAGGGATTCGAAGCGCGCGACTACCTGCGGCATCCCGATGCGGCGGTACGCCGCGAAGCCGTGCGTCTGCTCATCAAGCAGCCGGCGTATCGCGAGCAGGCCATCACTGGCGCGCTTGCCGACCCGGACGAGAAAAACGTGCGGCTGGCGTTGGGCGCCGTGATGCAGGGCTGTACGGCGGCACAGGCCGCGGTGCTGATGGCACGGGCCGACGACGAGGCCCTGTCACCCGACCTGCGCGCCTTGGGCGTCCGTGCCTTGGCCGCGCATCGGTCCATGGAAACGCTCAACTTCCTGATCAGTCGTGTGTCGGGCGGCAAGGT
>JAKAJN010000079.1 GCA_021813725.1 bacterium
AGGAAAGACGGGAAGCGGGAGTCGCGCGCGCAGTTCCTCGAACACCACGTCGTCGAGGAAGATGCCATCCTCGTTGATCGTCTCGGCGGGGATGAGCGCGAAGTCGGCGCCGCTGGCCTCGGCCAGAGTGCGCTCAATGTCTGCGCCGACCAGCAGGCCCGCCGTGGTGACGGTCGGGCCGAAGAGGGAGTTCACCGCCGGACGCAGGTCGAAGGTGGCGCCGGTGGCGCCAGCCAGCTGCTCCAGCAAGGCTGGCAGATGCGGCGCCATGGACGCGCCGGTCACGACCGCGATGCGCTGGCCTTCGAGACGCGGCAGGCGATCCAACCCGGACTCGATCCGGTGGCGCAGCATCGGCAGCGCGCCGACGCCGTTTTCGATCTGCGGAAAATCCCCGTAGTGCTCGAACGGCGGCAACTCGCGTTCCGCGAGCAGGTACAGCTCATCGGAGCCATAGACCCACGGGTAGCCGCGCTCGTGCTCGGCACGCTCAGCCCAGCGCGCGGTGATCTCCACCAGTGACTCGGCGGCCGCACGATCCATCGACCGCCCGGTGTACAGGTGGGAAAACTGTGTGAGTCCCACCGGAACGAGCGCAACCGACAGGCACGCATCGCCGAACTCCCATAGGTCGGCCAGCGTCTGCTCGAGCACCGCGCCGTCGTTCAACCCCGGCACCACGACCATCTGGCCGTGGAACTGGATGCCGCCCTCGACGAGTCGCCAGAGCTGCTCCTTGATGTCCGGCACGCGGGGGTTGTTGAGCAGCACCTTGCGCGCTTCCCACGGCGTCGCGTGCACCGAGACATAGAGCGGCGACAGGCGATACTCGATGATGCGCTGCTCGTCCTTCTCCTTCAGGTTCGACAGCGTCGCGAAATTGCCGTACGCGAACGACAACCGATAATCGTCGTCGCGGATGTACAAGTTCTTGCGCAGGCCCTTCGGCAGCCCCTCGATGAAACAGAACTCGCACCGATTGGCGCAGCGTCTTACCGAGGGCGGCTCGAGCTCCACGCCGAGGGGGACTCCCTCGAGGCGCTCGATTTCATAAACCACCTCGTCGCCGTTGGGGAGCTTCGCCTCCACCTCAAGCATGTCCTCGGCGGTCAGGAACTCCCAGTCGAGGAAGTCGCCGAGCTCTCGGCCGTTGACAGAGAGCAGCTCCGTCCCCGGCTCGATGCCCAGTTCCCCGGCAATGCTGTCGGACTTGACGCGCGCGACGCGTACCATGCGATCCTCGGAAGCCGACGGGGAAAGAGGGATCGCATCCCCCTTTCCCCGTCGTAGCAGCGTCCGTCAGAACGCCTAAACTAAATTAGCAGACGACCAGCCGGAAGTCAATACTCCCTAACGACTTCCGGGTTGGTTCAACGCAATGTGTATCGCCACGAAATGGCCGCCGCAGCCGTAGTCTGCACCGCGAAATCCTTGACGGTCTTTGCACCGACGCTCGCCACTTCGGCCGCAGCGCTCCCCACCACGTTCCCGCTCTTGTCCACCAACTCAAACGCGATGGAGAAATTGGCCGGCGCAGCGCCGAGGTTCTCGACCTGGCCGCTGATCGTCGCCTTGCCATCACGGCCCACGGTGAACTGGTTCACCAGCACACGCGCTGGCATTTTGCCGGCCCTCTCCACGTACGCGATGGTCGAGTCCTGCGCCGTCTTCTTCAGTTTCGGATCGGTCGCCTGCTTGCCGCGCTCCTGCCAGACCGCACCTGTCAGCTTCAGCACATCGGGATTCATCGGATCCACCGCGCGAAGCCGTTCCACCACGGGTGCCATCTTCTCTGGCAGATGGAGCGCAAAGTAGACGTTGGCGACATTGAAGAGCGCGTCACGATATCCCGGATTCATCCCCAGGCCGGCCTCATAGACCGCCGCCGCATCCTCGAACTTCTTGCCGTTGGCCAGCACGACGCCGGCCTCGAACAACTGCAGGGCCGTGTACTTGGCCGGGTTCGCTATCATGTCGGCATAGATGCCGGCCACGGCCACAGTATCTCCAGCGTCCTGCAGGCTACGCGCGTACGCAGCGCGCGCCGTGCCGGCGTTCGGGCCGTCGGGGGCGAGGTCCGCCGAGGTCTTGAAGAGTTCGGCGGCTCGGCGAAGACGCGTCGAGCGATCGGCGCCCTGGAGTGTGCCCGCCTGCTGGCTGATCAGCACCGCCAGATTGAAGTTCGCCTGCGCTCGCCCAGGTATCGACGCCGCGTCCGTGCCCATCTTCTCGATCGCGCGTTCCCACGCCGCGATGGCGCCCGGAAGATCGCCTTTGGCCTGCGAAGCGTTGGCGAGCACCTGATACGCCGACCCCACCTGCGGCGATCGCGGGCTCAACTGCAGGGCATAGTTCGCATACTCGATGGCCGCGTCGTACTGCTTGGCGTTGTAGTTGGCGATGGCCGTGTTGAGCACCTTACTGAAGACCGCGTTGCGGTAGCGCATCGTGCTGTCGGCGCACGCGGGCTTCTCGCGCTCGACGATGCCCATCGACTCGTCCATGGACGCGGGCAGGAAGAACTCGCCGTCCGGATCTTCGGAGAATCCCAGGTCCGCGCGCTTCGCCTTGACGACGGGGCGCATGCCCTGATCCTGAAACCAGCGCACGAACACGCCGCCGAGCAGGTAGTTGCGCCCCGCTTCGTTCTTGATGCGCTCCGGGTTGTCGGTGAGCACCTTGACGGCCTGGCGGAGCAACTTGGCCCGATCTTCGTCGCTGGTCTGCTGGTCGTGCTTCTGGATGTACAGCACGGCGCTCGCCAGTTGAAATGGCTTGCGAATCTCGATGTCGCAGGTGCTCTGCGCCGATAGCGGCGCGGCGGTGACGACCGTGGCCGTGGCGGCCAGCGCCAGGGTCGTGAGCGCAATGCGATGTCGGGTCATCGTGGAGTCCTCGGTACGGGGCTGACGCGTCGGCAGCCGACACGGGAAATCTATCTCGATTCTACCCCGTTTACACGGCGGACGTTTCCGCCGCGCGCCGAGCGACGTCCGCCACCTCGGGGGCGGGCCGACGCAGGGTCCGCGCGGCCGCCAGCACGTCCTCCCACTCCGGTTTGGCGCGCGTCGTCCCATCGGGCAGCGTGACGACTTTGAGCCGAATCGTCTGGCCGTCCACGGAGACCTGCGCTTCGCGCCGTGGCAGCGCGCGCCGGCTGACCAAGGTCCGCCGCACGCCGATGGAGGAGCTCTCGGTCAGAAGCACGGTTTCCAACCGATCGGCGTCGCCCACGTGGCAGAGCGCTTCCACGCGCACGCCCGGACGCCCTTTCTTCATCACTGTCTGCACGAGGGTGACGTCCAGCGCGCCAGCCAGGCGCAGTGCGTCGGCGGCGCCCGCCACGAACTCCCCGCTCGAGTCGTCGATGTCGCAGGCGAGGAGCGCGAGCGTCTCCCTTGGTGCGACGTCAGCCACGGCGACGAGATCGGGATCGGCCTCAGCGAGCACGATGCGCAGTGCGTTGGCACGTCCCGGGGGATCCTTGGATCCGGCGCCGAAGCCGCTTTGGAGCGGCGTGTACGTGGCGGGTGGCGCGCCCTTGGAGAGCACGCGAACGAGCACAGCTCCGGTGGGGGTGGCGAGTTCCCCGCTTCCCTCCGGTCCGGGGCGCACGGCGATCCCCTCGAGCAGGCGCAGCGTCGCGGGCGCCGGCACCGCCATGCGCCCGTGTGCGGCATCCACGAATCCGTCCCCGAGGGTGACCGGCGTGTTGAACACGGCTTCCACGCCGAGTTGCTGCAGGCCCCAAATGGATCCGAGGATGTCGAGAATCGCGTCCACGGCGCCGACTTCGTGCAGGTGCACCTTCTCACGCGTCGTGCCGTGAATGCGCGCCTCGACGTCGGTGAGCTGGGTGAACGCGTCCATCGCCGCCCTGCGCACCGCTGTCGGAGCCGTCGATGCGTCCACGATGGCGGCGATGTGCTTGAGATGTCGCCCGTGCGGCTGCGGCGGGATGTCGAAGTCCACCTTCTTGCAGGCAATCTCGCCGCGGTTCACGTCGCTGATGCGCACGGTCACCCCGTCGAGTCCGAGCGCCGCCGGCAGGGCGCGCACCCACTCCGGGTCGAGCCCGAGTGCGAGCAGCGCCCCGAGCATCATGTCACCCGCGATGCCGTGGGCAGGGTCGAGGATAGCGATGCGCATCGCCGTCACCAACGGTAGCTCGCTCCCGAGCCGGTGTTGAATACCACAACGGTGGCGTCCGCCGACAGGCGCCCTGTCTTCACGAGTTGCGCAGTCGCGGCAAGCGCACACCCGCCCTCTGGTGCGGCATCGATGCCGGCCCGTGACGAGAGGGTAAAGGTGCCGGCGCGAATGGCGTCTTCGGCCACGGCCTCGGCGTCGCCGTGACTTTCTCGCAGCGTTCGCAGCGTCCAGCGGTCGCCAAACGGGCCCGGGACGCGCAGACCGCTGGCGTGCGTCGATGGATTCTCCCACGGCGTGGCCTTCTCTTCCCCGGCATGAAACGCGCGCACGAGTGGTGCGCACCCCGCGGCCTGCGTGATGATCATTCGCGGTTTCACTGTTTCACTCGGCAGCCACCCCCACTCGACCATCTCGCCGATTGCCTTCCAGATGCCGATCGTTCCCTCTCCACCGCCGGTAGGATAGACGATGGCGTCGGGCAGTTCCCAACCGAGCTGCTCGGCCACCTCGTAGCCCATCGTCTTCATCCCTTCCACGCGATAGGGCTCACGCACGGTGGCCACGTTGAAGTACCCGGTCTCCTTGGCGAACTGCGCGGTCGCCTTGCCTGCGTCGCCGATGTGGCCATCCACCAGTTCCAGTTCGACGCCGTACGCGCGAATACTCCCGAGAATCGGCGGCGGCGTGGTGGCGGGCGCGTAGATGCGCGCCGGCAAGGCAGCGGCGGCGGCGTACGCGGCGAGTGCGATGCCCGCATTCCCCGCCGTCGGCACGCACACCCCGGGAAGGCCAAGCGCCTTGGCGCGGGTGACCGCCATCATCAGTCCGCGCGCCTTGAAACTGCCGGTCGGGTTCTGTCCCTCGTCTTTCACCCAGAGGCGCCGCACCCCCACCTCACGGGCAAGCGCCGGCAGTTCAAGAAGCGCGGTCATCCCCTCGCCAAGGCTGACCCGTGTTTCGCCGGCGGCGATGGGAAGCGCTGCGGCGTATCGCCACAGCGACCAGTCGGTGCTGACGGATTCGCGCGCCGGAGCGTGGTCGTAGCGGACCGTCAGCGGCTGTGCGCACGACGGACAGAGCGAAGCCAACTTGTCACCCGGGGCGGAATAGCCGCAGCCGGTGGTGCAATGCAGGGTCCAGGACATTGGGATAGACGGAGGACAGAGGACGAAAGACGGACGCGCGGACATGCGATTCCGTTCACGCGGTACGCGGGCGACGGTTCGCGCGCGCGCCTCTGAAAACTACGGACTGCTCCCCTCGTCCGCTTGACCCGAGGCCGAGGGCCGATCGGGCGCTGAGGCCCGCAGGGCCGTGAGCAGCGCCGCCGCACTCTTGGCGGAGAATCCCTTGACGGCCGCCACCTGCTCCACCGTGGCGGCCCGCACACCCTCGACACTGCCGAAGACGCGCAGCAGCTCCCGACGCCGCGTCTGGCCGATGCCGGGAACATTCAACAACGCCGACGTCAGCGTCCGCATCGACCGACGCTTCCGGTTGTAGCCCACGGCCGTGCGATGGGCTTCGTCCCGCGCCTGCTGCAGCAGCCGCAGCGCGGCCGAGCGCCGCGGCAGATGCAACGGCTCGGCACGGCCGATCGCGAACACCTCTTCCTCGCGCTTGGCCAGCGCAACGAGTGGCAACATGCCAAGGGCCTGCGCGTTCAGCGCATCGT
The DNA here is from genome assembly GCA_021813725.1 of bacterium. GTDB lineage: Bacteria > Gemmatimonadota > Gemmatimonadetes > Gemmatimonadales > Gemmatimonadaceae > PNKL01. The sequence continues at coordinate 5,828 of JAKAJN010000079.1, forward strand.
GTGCCGCTGCCAGCTGCCCCTTGCCGCCGTCAATGACCACCAGGTCCGGCAGCGGCTTTCCCTCCTCGACGCGCCGGCGGAAATAGCGTTCCACAACCTCGCGCATCGAGGCGAAGTCATCCGGTCCATGCGTCTCGTCCACGGACTTGACACGCATCGTCCGATACTCCGAACGGCGCGGTCGTCCGTTCTCGAACCAGACGATCGCCCCCACGTTGTCCTTGCCCTGGGCCGTGGAATTGTCGAAGCAGACGAGCGACCGCGGAATCTTGGAGAGCCCCAGCGCGCGCCCCAGTTCATAGACCGGATCTGCCGCGCGCTCGTCCGCCTCCTCCTCGGCCAGCTTGAACTCCTCCAGCAGATGGCGCGCGTTCTTCTCGGCGAGATCGAGCAGTTCGCGCTTCACGCCGCGTTGGGGAATCAGCACGCGGGTCGGGCGCAGGGCGGGCTCCAGCAGGTCCAGATCCTCCGGCGCAAACGGCAGCAGCACCTCGTGCGGACGCTCGGCGAGCGACCGATAGCTCGCCGCGAGGTAGGCCGCGAGCACGGCGGCGTCCGACTCGCCCTCCGCCTGTTCGAGGAAGCGCTGGTCACGTGCCAGCAACTTGCCGCCGCGCACCTTCAGCAGCGTCACGCAGGCGTCGTCGCCATCGCGGGCGAAGCCCACCACATCGCGGTCGTTGCCCTCCACATCCACAATGATGGTCGGTTCCTCGAGCCGTTCCAGGTGCCGCAGCGCATCGCGCAGGTCGGCCGCGCGCTCGAAGTCGAGGGCCGCCGAGGCCGCCTCCATGCGCGCGCGCACGCGGCGCATCACCTCTTCGGGCTTCCCGTCGAGGAATGCCACCACCTCGGCGATCATCGCTCGGTAGTCGCTCACGCTCTGCGCGCCAATACACGGCGCCTTGCACCGTCCGATGTGAAAGTCGAGGCAGGCGCGCTCGGGCATCTCGGTCGGCATGTTCCAACGGCACGACCGCACAGTGAAGACGCGCTTCACGACGTTCAGCGCGCGGCGCATCGCCCCGACGTCGGTGAACGGCCCGTAGTAGTTGGCGCCGTCATCGAGCACGCGTCGCGTCACCAGCACGCGCGGATAGGGCTCCTGCACCGTCACCTTCACGTACGGATACGTCTTGTCGTCGCGCAGCATCACGTTGAAGCGCGGCCGGTGCTCCTTGATGAGATTGTGCTCGAGCACCAGCGCATGCTCTTCGCTGGGCACGACAATCGTCTCGAGGTCCGCGACGTGCTCCATCAGGACGCGCGTCTTGGACGCCGCCCCGTGCTCCGTCGCCACGTAGCTGCGCACGCGCGGTCGCAGCCGCTTGGCCTTGCCGACGTAGAGCACGCTGCCATCGGCCGCCTTCCACAGGTACACGCCCGGCGTGTCCGGAAGGTGCGCAAGCTTCTGGGCGATGGCGTCGGGGATGGTGCGCATGGGGCCTCGCCCGAAATCTACCGCGACGTCAGCGTGCGCCGAGGAGGCGCGTCACGCGACCTGCCATTGCCGACGCCTCCGGGATTCCCATCCCGGCGGTCGCTGCAAGGTACGTGGCCCCGTACAACGGCAAGGCGACGGCACCGAGCAGCAAGGGATGCGTGACACCGAGCACCAACTTGGCACCCCACGCCACCCCCGCTGCGGCGAGCGACGCGCTCCACAGCCGCACCTGATACGGGCGGTCCACACCGACGTCACCGATGCGCGGCGCCAGCGACCGGCGAAGCAACGCGCACTCGATCCACGCCGCCACGCCGGCAGATGCCGTGAGCCCGGCCACGCCCCACCGCGATTCCAAGCCGAGCACGCCGGGCAGCCAGAGCGACGCCGCCCATCCCAGGGCGAGCGTGAGCGCAACTCGCAGCACCGCAAACCGGAGCGGCGTTCGCGCGTTGCGTAGGGCATACCACGTGGAGGCGTACAGCCGACCGAGTGTCCCCGCCAGCAGTCCGACGGCGGAGCCGGCTAGCACGCTCCACATCCAGACGACATCCGACCGGCCAAACTTCCCGCTCTGATACAACGTGGCGCCGACGATGTCGCCAATGGCGAGAAACGCCATCGACGACGGAATCACATAAAACGCGATCCGATGCAGTCCGTCGGATAGGCGCCGCCGTAGTATCGAAGCCACCTCATCGTCACGCCCTACCGTCCCTGACATCGCCGGCAGTTCGGCCGCGGACACCGACATGCCAAACAGCGACACGGGCAGCATCGTGATGACCTGCGCGTACGACAGCACGGCCACCGCCCCGCTACTGACCAGCGACGCCAGCACGTTGTCGACGTACGCACTGAGCTGCACGACGCCGCGCCCGACGAATACGGGAGCGAACTGGGACAGGACCATCCGGACGTTCCGGTTTGTCACGTCGACGCTTCCACGCAGCCGCCGATCCGCGCGCAGGACTGTGGGCAGCTGCACGCCGAACTGCGCGAGACTCCCCAGCACCGATGCCCAGGCAAGAATCGCGGCCAACCTCGGCGGGCCGTCCACCTGGCTTGCAAGCGCCGGGCCAAATCCAAGGAGCGCGCCAATCATCACGAGGTTCATCGCGACGGGCGACGCGTACGGCAGGAAGAACCGGCGATGCGAATTCAGCACGCCGAGTGCCCACGCCGAGAGCACGAGCACGCCGACTCCGGGAAACATCACCTGCACCAGCCGAATGGTGAGTTCGCGCTTCTCCCCGGTGAAGCCCGGCGCGATGAGCGCCACGGCGAATGGCGTCAGCACGATGCCGACGAGCACGAGCACGGCGCTGGTCAGGGCGAGCAGCGTTCCCACCGCGCCGGCGACGCGCCCCGCCTCCTCCTCATTTCCCTCGGCAAGCAGCCGGCTGTACGTCGGCACAAACGACGCCGACAACACCCCTTCGCCGAAGAGGTTCTGCAGGATGTTCGGAATGCGGATGGCAGCGCTGAAGGCATCGCCGGCGTCGCCGGTTCCGAGGAAATGTCCGAGCAGGCGGTTGCGGACGAGGCCGAAGATCCGGCTCAGCAGAATGCCGGCCGCCACGTATGCCGCGCCGCCGGCCCGGCGGGCGGTCACGCGCCGCCGAGCAGCTGCGCCGCGTGCGTCGCCGCGCCGGCGCGCAATTGGTCCATCAGCGCCTCGCCGTGTCGCGCGACCAGCGGCAGTGGATTGAGCACACGCTCCTGGCGCTGCCCTTCGGGCATCAGCGCCGCCCGCACGCTCCCGAGGTCACGCACCGCGGCCGTCTCCGCCTTGAGCGCAGCCGTGCGGTAGCGCCGCTCGAGCCGGTCCACCCGGAACTTGAGCTGGTGTCGCGCGCCTTCAATCGCGGACGGGTTCACCATGGTCGCCCCATCGCCGTCTTCACGCAGCGCGTTCAGCCGCGCGTCCACATCGCGCCGCAGCGCCTCCAGCGTGTCGCGGATGAACGGCGGCATGGCACGGTCGCCGAGTCGCCGCTCGGCCTGGTGAGGCGGCTTGATGTCATCAAAGGTCATGCCGAGGCGCCCCAGCATCCGGTCCACGACCGGTTCGACGATCGTCGCCGACCAGCGCGGCAGGACGAGCGGCGCCGGGGTACCCAGCGCCTCGGCGACGGCGCCCACCTGGGCGAAATAGGCCACCTCGCCCGGACCGCCGAAGTACCCGACGGTTGGCAGGATGGCCCGTTCGACCACCGGACGCAGCAGCACGTTGGCCGAGAGCACCATATGCGGCTGTAACGCCACGTCACCTGCCTGCGCCATCGGAATTCGTTCCTTGACACCATTCGACGAGACGCGGAACACCAACGACAGCTTGGGCACGCGCGCCACCTGGGCGCGGAAGCCGGCGCGCTCAATGGCGACGCTGCGCAGCGATACCGCCTCGTCCACCGTGGCGGCGCGGCGCAGCGCCTCCACCAGCGTTGGCCGCGCGGCATCGCGCACGCTCGGGTGCCACGCATCAAGCACCGCAATGCCCATGGGCTCGAACAGCGCACGCAGCAGCGTCACGTACGCGCTCCCCACCGTGGCCTCGCCGTGGTACGCGTGCCGCGCGTGTTCGAGAACGTCGAGGTGAGGGGCCGATCCGGCGGAGGCGGCAAGGTCCTCAAGCTGTCGGCTCACGTCACCCAGGGGCTGGGCGGCCATCACCTGGCCGTCAAAGCCGAGGCGCTCGATGCGCAGGCGACGCACCTCCTCGTCGAAGGCCACGGCGGTCCAGCTGGCCTCGGCAAAATCGGCGTCATCGGTGGCGGCCCAGAAGACCGGCGCGGCCGGAATGCCCGTCGCCTGTTCGATGCGATCGGCGAGCGCCCGCGCGCTGAGCGCCTTGAGCCACGTGTAGCCCGGCCCGCCGAACAACCCGGGCTGCTGACCCGTCGTGACGACGACGCCCCGTCCCTGCGCCACCGACTCCAGTCGCCGCGCGGCGGCGCCGTGGGCGTTGAACGCCGGCGCGAGGGCAGTGAGCCAGTCGGGATTGGACTGCGCACGCACTTGCTCCGCGTGCTCGCGCCACCCCGCCGCGCCCTTCGGCCGAGCCGCATACCACCCCGCGGGGGTGCGACCCTCGACGGCGGCACGCGCCAGCGGTCCGCCCCCGACCGGCTCCGAGACGACACGCGGTGGAGTCATCTACACTCCCCGCCCCGCCACGCCACGCGCCGGTCTCCCCACTCGCGATCGCCCGTACACTCCATGCGCTGTCCGCCTCCAGTAGGCGCGGCGAACGCCGCGTGCGCCGCGTCTTAAGCTAACCGCCGAACCGGGGAGGGCGGAATGCGCCCGCCGTCACTTGTGGTAGGGTTCACGCCGGACAATCGTCCCCGCGCGATAGAGCTGCTCGGCCAGCACCAGCCGTGCCAGTTCGTGTGGCAGGGTCCACGGGGCAAGTTCCAGTCGCACCGTGGCGCGCGTCAGGAGAGTCGGGGCCAGCCCGAAGGCGCCACCAATCACAAACGCCACGTCCCGTCCGGCCTCGCGCTGCCCCTGCAGCCATCCGGCGAAGGCCACGGAATCCAGCCGCCGTCCGCCCGGGTCACAACAAACCACCACCGCCGCTGGCGGGAGTTTCGCGGCCAGTCGCTCGCCCTCCCGGGCGCGCACCACGTCGGCGCCACTCGACTTGGCCGGCTCCTCGCGCACCTCCACAGCGGAGAGTGGCCAATAGCGCGCGGCACGCGTCTCATACTCGGCGATCGCCGCCGACAGCGTCGCACTACGCGGCTTGCCGACCGCCACCACGAGCACCTGCATCGCGGTCCGTCC
>JAKAJN010000008.1 GCA_021813725.1 bacterium
GGGCGGGGCGCGTCGCCGGCCGCCGCCGGCCGCTCCGCCGCTCGTGCGCGGCGAAGCGCCGACGCGCGTGTTCTTCTCCGCCGACACGCCGGGCGTGGACGGACAATTCATCTTCGAACCGCTCTCAAGCGACCTCTCGTACACCGTTCGCTTGACGCCGGCGGCCCGCCGCGGCATCAGTGCCGTCGTCCTCCGACGCACCGACGCGACCGGCTCGCGCGTGATGCGGCGCGTGCTCGGCCCCGGCATGGCTGAAGCCGGCGGCTGGGTGCGCCTGCTCGGACTTGACCTCGTCGCGTTCCACGCCGGCGGCATCACGATGGCGGTGTTCGGCAACGATTCCGCCAAGCCCGTGGCGGAAGTCCCGGTGCGTCCGCCGCGTTGACGCCGCCCGGTGCACCTGTTCGTTTGTCGTGACGCCTCACCCTGACTCAAATCGCGCGCATGGCACATGACGCAATCGCCGTCGTTGATTTCGGCGGCCAATACGCTCACTTGATTGCCACAAAGGTCCGTCGCCTCCACGTGCTGGCCGAAATCCGCCAGCCAGAGGACGACATCGAACGCTTCCGCGGCTACAAGGGCATCATTCTTTCGGGCAGCCCGAGCTTGTCCGCGTTCGGCGAGGATTCGGCATACACTCGCGACATCTACGACCTCGACATTCCGATCCTCGGCTTCTGCTTCGGCCATCAGGAGATCGCGAAGCACTACGGCGGCACCGTGGTGCATGGCGCGCAGGAGTGGGGCGCGGCGGACCTGCACGTCGTCGGCGATTCGCCGCTCTTCCGCGGCCTCGCGCCGGTCGAGCGCGTCTTCATGAGCCATTTTGACTCGGTCACGAGTGTCGGTCCGGAATTCGCCGAGGTCGGCTACACGTCGCTCGGTGCCGGCGGACCGGCGCATCGCTACGCCGCCATCGCCTCGGAGTCGCTGCGGCGCTACGGCTTCCAGTTTCATCCGGAAGTGGATGACACCGTGCACGGCGATGCGATGATCGCCAATTTCGTGCGCGACATCTGCGGCTGCTCGCCGTCGTGGACGATGGAGCAGTACATCGGCGAGCAGATGGAGCGCGTCCGACGGCAGGTCGGCGACCAGTCGGTCTTCCTGCTCGCCTCCGGCGGTGTGGACTCCACGGTGGCGGCGCGCCTGCTGGGCGAGGCGCTCGGCGCCAACCGCCTGCACTTGCTGCACGTGGACAACGGGCTGATGCGCAAGGATGAGAGTCGCGAGGTGCTGGCGGCCTTCCGCGCGTTCGGCCTCGACCGCAATCTGCATTTCGTGGACGCCAGCGACGTCTTCCTGTCGGCGCTTGCCGGCGTCGTCGAGCCCGAGCAGAAGCGTCGGATCATCGGCCAGACGTTCGTGGACGTCTTCGAGCGCGAGGCGCGAGCGCTTGGCATCGAGCATCACCTGCTTGGGCAGGGGACCATCTACCCCGATACCATCGAGACGGGCGGCACCCGACGCGCCGACACCATCAAGACGCATCACAATCGCGTCCCGATCATCGAGGAGATGCTGCGGCAGGGCAGGGTCGTCGAGCCACTCGCCGAGCTGTACAAGGTGGAGGTACGGGAACTGGGCGAGAAGATGGGCATTCCGGCCGACCTCATCTGGCGCCATCCGTTTCCGGGGCCGGGCCTTGGCGTGCGACTGCTCTGTTCGTCCGGCGCCGAGTTCCGGGACGGGATGGAGCAGATCGAACCGGCCGTCCAGGCGATTGCGGCGCGTCACGGGCTGGAGGCACTGGCCCTGCCGATCAAGTCGGTGGGCGTGAAGGCCGACCTCCGCTCGTACGAACATCCGGTGTTGCTCGGCGGCCCGTTGGAATGGACGCCGCTGCTCGAGGCGGCGGGGCAGCTGTTCAAGCAGGCGCCCGGCATCAATCGCGCCATCTGGAATCTCGGGCCCACATTTCCGCGCCGCGTGCGCCCGCTTGCCGCGGCGGTCACGCGCGAACGCCTTGATCTGCTTCGCGAGGCCGACCATCTGGTGATGGAGGGGCTGCGGCGCCATGGCCTGTACGGCGACATCTGGCAGTGCCCGACCGTGCTCGTGCCGCTCGAAGTGGACGGGATGGGGCGCGAGTTTGTGATTGTGCGGCCGATTCACTCCGAGCGGGCGATGACCGCCATTCCGGCGCCGCTTCCTGCGGCGTTGCGCGCCGAACTCGCCTTGCAGATCCTGGCCCTGCCGGGCGTGAGTGGCCTCGCGCTGGACGTCACCTCGAAGCCACCCGGTACCATCGAGTGGGAGTAGCGCTACCGGAACGTCGGTTCGTCGGTGCCGTAGTCGCCCGGTCGATGCGGCTGCGCGGTGAGGTCGATGGCGAGAAAGGCGAGTCTCGTGACGGGATACAGCGCCACGGGAACGGCGATCATCAGGCCGGCCGCGCTCCACTGCATCAGCGTCCACGACGGGTCGGGCCAACTCGCGACCAGCAGCACGACCCAGAGCGTGGCCGCAACCAGCTCCGACGCGGCCAGACTGATCACGTAGCCGCCGAGGAAGTGGTCCGGCTCGCCGCGATCGGGACGCAGCCCGCACGCGGGACATCGCGTTGCGAGATGCAGCCAGCCGGCGACCACTCCGCGTTCACCGCAGGCGGGACAGCGCAGGCGTACGGCGCGCGACAGACGCGTGGAGAGCGTCACCGGGCTGGCGGACGACATGGCATGCAAGATAAGGTTACGCGGACTGCCGCGCGCAGGCGCGCAACGCACCCAATCCACCGGACCCCGAGAGAATGAACGTTCCGTCACCCGTTGCCGAAGACGACTTCAACGCCCTGCTCGAGCTCCTGGACAAGGACACGATGCGTGACGTGGTGGGGATCTTCATCGCCTCGGCCCCGGAGCGGCTGGCGACAGCGCGGCGCGGACTGGCGGCGGGCGATGGCACCATCGCGGCGACCGCTTTCCACGCGATGCGCTCCGGATGCGGACAGCTCGGCGCGCGGCGACTTGAGGAGATGTGTGCCACCGGGGAACGGCTCTCGCGCCACGGCGATCTCGCGGGCGCCAGCGAACGATTGGCCGCGGCGGAGGAGGAGTTCGAGCACTGCCGCACCTGGTTCAGGACGAACGGCTGGCTCAACGCCTAGAATCCGCACGCGCGTCGTCGCGTCGATCGGTCATGGCCAGTCAAAGCGCGTGTCGGGCGACTCGCCTTGCTCCACTCGCAGGCGGTTCCTAGTTTCCCAACACACCTTTACCACCCAGAAAAATGGCGACGTACAAGTACTCTACAGTGCCCGCCGGCGGCGAGCGCGTGCAGACCAAGGGCGGCGAGTTCCTCGTCCCCGATCAGCCCATCATTCCATTCATTGAAGGCGACGGCACCGGCCCGGACATCTGGAAGGCGTCCGTGCGCGTCTTCGACGCGGCCGTGGCGATCGCGTACAAGGGCAAGCGAAAGATCCACTGGATGGAGATTCTTGCCGGCGAGAAGGCATTCAACGCCACGGGCGAGTGGATGCCGGCCGAAACGCTCGAAGCCGTCAAGGAATTCAAGATTGCCATCAAGGGGCCGCTCACCACGCCCGTCGGCGGCGGCATTCGCTCGCTCAACGTGGCGTTGCGTCAGGAGCTCGACCTCTACGCCTGCGTCCGCCCGGTGCGGTACTTCCAGGGCGTTGGCGCGCCGGTGAAGGAGCCGGGCAAGGTCAACATTGTCATCTTCCGCGAGAACATCGAGGACGTGTACTCCGGCATCGAGTTCAAGGCCGGCACGCCCGAAGCCGACAAGCTGCGCGAGTTCATCGTCAAGGAGTTCGGCAAGAAGATTCGTGAGGGCTCGTCCATCGGCATCAAGCCGATGTCCGCCTTCGGATCCAAGCGCCTGATCGAACGCGCCATCCGCTACGCCCTCAAGCACAACCGTCCCAAGGTGACGATGATGCACAAGGGCAACATCATGAAGTTCACCGAAGGCGGGTTCCGCGATTGGGGCTACGAACTCGCCAAGGAGAAGTTTCCGACGCAGGTCGTCACCGAGTCGGATCTGGGGCAGGCCGGCGGGGCGGCGCGCGCCGATGCCGTGCTGCTCAATGACCGGATCGCCGACTCGATGTTCCAGCAGATCCTGCTGCGCCCCGACGAGTATTCGGTGGTCGCGACGCCCAATCTCAACGGCGATTACATCTCCGACGCGCTGGCGGCCGAGGTTGGTGGGCTTGGCATCGCGCCGGGCGGGAACATCGGCGACGAGGCCGCGGTATTCGAGGCGACGCACGGCACGGCTCCCAAGTACGCGGGGCTGAACAAGATCAACCCCGGCTCCGTCATTCTCTCCGGGGTGATGATGCTCGAGACGATGGGCTGGCAGGAAGCCTCCGACCTCATCATGCACGGGATGGAAATCGCCATCGGCAACAAGACGGTCACGTACGACCTCGCGCGGCAGATGCCTGGCGCCACCGAGGTGTCCACGTCGGGCTTTGGCGATGCCATCATCGCCGGGATGAAGGGGGCGTAAATGTCCATCGCGCTCTCCGTACGCGGCGGTGATCCGGGCCGCATCGCCACGCCGCTCATCGCCGTGGCGCTGCCGACCGGGGGCGCCTTCCCGCGGGCGCTCACCGCGCTCGACGCCGCGTACGGCGGCGTGATCTCGAAGGCCGTGAAGAACGGCGATTTCAAGGGAGCGAAGGATGAGTCGCTCCTTCTCGTCGGACACGGACGCGGGCCGGCGCGCGTCCTGCTCCTGGGCCTCGGCGACGGTAGCGACGCGTATGCCTCCGTGATGCGCGCCGCGACGCTCGCGGGTCGCAAGGGGAACGCGCTCGGCGTCCGCCGGATGGCGTTCTGGGCCGAGCGGCTCGCGGGAGACGCCGTCGAGGCGGCCGCGTTCGGGCTGTCGCGCGGCTCGTGGGACTTCACCGACTACAAAACGCAACCGGCGGCCAAGGATCGGCCGAAGCCGCTGACCGAGGCGGTGGTGATCAGCAGCGACGTGCGCGGCTCGCGCGGCGCGTTTGTCGCCGGTGTCGCCATCGGCGAGGGCCAGCGCCTCACGCGTCGGCTGCAGCAGCTGCCCGGCAACGTCTGCACGCCGGAGTATCTGGCGCGCACGGCGCGCGATATCGCCAAGCGGCATCGGCTGCGCGCGCAGGTCTTCGGTCGCCGCGACCTGAAGCGGATGAAGATGGAGTCATTCCTCGCGGTTGCCGCCGGCACGCCGCAGGACCCCAAGCTCATCGTGCTCGAGTACCGTGGTGGCCGCCGCGGCGACGCCCCTGTGGCCCTGGTCGGCAAGGGGCTGTGTTTCGATTCCGGCGGCATCTCCATCAAGCCCGCGCAGGGAATGGAGATGATGAAGTACGACATGTCGGGAGCGGCCGGCGTGCTGGGGGCGATCGAGGCGATCGCGCGCATGAAACTGCGGGTGAATGTCGTCGGACTCATCGGCAGCACCACGAACATGCCGTCCGGCACGTCCATGAACCCGGGTGACGTGGTGACGGCCTCGAACGGCAAGACAATCGAGATCCTCAACACCGACGCCGAAGGGCGCCTCGTGCTCGCGGACGTGCTGGCGTACAGCGCGCGCTTCAAGCCGGCGGCCATCATTGACGCCGCGACGCTCACCGGTGCCTGCGTCATCGCCCTCGGCAACAGCGCGACCGGCGTGATGACCAACGACGAGCGCCTGCAGGACGAAGTGCTCGCGGCGGCGAGGCGAGGAGGCGAGCCCGGATGGCCGCTGCCGATGTGGGACGACTACCGCGAAATGATCAAGGGCGACATCGCCGACATCAAGAACATCGGCGGACGCGGCGCGGGGACGATCACCGCCGCACTCTTCCTCCGCGAGTTCGTTCCCACCGGGACTCCCTGGGTGCACCTGGACATCGCCGGCACGGCCTATTCCGAGTCGGACCTCACGGTAATCCCCAAGGGACCGACCGGCGTGCCGGTGCGCACCTTCGTCGAGTTCGTGCGGGGGAGGGCTCGCTGAATCTCGTGGCACCTTCCGTCGGCCAACGCCTGAAGGGCCGCCTCGTGGCGGCCCTCCTGCTGTGGGGGGGCGGATCGCTCGGCGCGCAGCAGCCGGTGCCGCCGAAGGACAGCGTGAAGGCCGACACGGCCACGGGGCGCGCGCCGGCTGCCGATTCGGCGAAAGCCGACTCGGTGCGGCGGCGAATCGCAGCCCGCGATTCCATCAAGGCCGATTCCATCAAGGCGCCCCTCGCGCGCGCCGAACTTCCCGTCGAGCAGGGAGGGCGATGGCACTGGTCGGGCGAGTCGCTGCGCGCCGCCGGCGCCTTGACGCTCGCCGATCTGCTGGCGCAGATCCCGGGCGCGACTGGATTTCGCGCCAACTGGATTCCCGCCGCACAGTTCGTGTCGTGGAACGGCGACGCGGGCCGGGTGCGCGTCTTCCTCGATGGCGTCGAGCAGGACGCCATCAACCCGCGCAACGGGGAGGTGCTCGACCTCGGCGTGTTGCCGCTCTGGCAGCTCGAGGAGGTAAGCGTCGAGCGCGGACCGGGTGAACTGCGCGTGCACCTGCGGACGTGGCGCGTGGAGCGCACCACCCCGTACACGCGCACCGACATCACCACCGGGAGCGAGAACACCAACCTGTATCGCGGCTACTTCGGCAAGCGCCTCAGAAACGGTGCGGCCATTCAGGTGGCCGCCCAGCAGTACAACACCACGTCGCCACGACTCGTCGCGGGCGACGGCTCGTCGCTGCAGGTCTTCGGCCGACTCGGCTGGGCGTGGAAGCACCTCAGCGTCGACGGGGCGTGGAACCGCGTGGGGCTTGATCGCGCCGCCAGCATTCGCTGGCCGCTGGCAACCGCCAAGACCTACGCCAACGGGTCGCCGGCGTTCAAAGGCGCGCTCGGGTCGGCGTACGCGCGCGTCGCGTGGGGCGACCCCGATGCGCGCGGCAAGCCCTGGATGCAGTTCATCGCCGCCACGCAAATGATGAGCGAGAACAGCAAGGTCTCGGCGACAACGACGCAGACGATTCCCGGTTCTGCCCCCAAGGACACGGTGGACAGCGCGTCGTCGCGCGCCCAATACGTGCTCGCCGCTGGTGCGTCGCGGTGGGGCGTACGCGGCAGCGTCACCGGGCGCCTGCGCGCGGGGAACGGGCGCACCGACTTCTCCCCCTCGATCCGCCTCGGGTATGACTGGCGCTTCGTTTCGCTCGCGGCGTTTGCGGAGACCCGTGGCGCCGACTCGACGCGGCGCGTGGACCTTTCGGCCCGCGTGGCACCGTGGCGCTGGATCGATTTCGCTGGCGCGATCAGCCGATATGATCCGGCGTCAGCGGCAACGCGCGGCCCCGCGTTCACCGCGTCGCGACTGGAGGCCTCCACCACCTGGCTCGGCGTCACGCTGACGGGGGGCCTGCTCTCGCGTGACGTCACCACGCTCGCCGCGCCCATCGCACTCGACAGCGGCCTGGTCCGCGTCGGCACGGGGGCGGTGAAGGGCGTCGTGTTCGGCGGCCGCGGCCGGCTGTACAAGAACCTGCAGTTCGACATCAACGGTGTGCGCTGGGAGAGCGCCGGCGCGTATCGGCCGCAGATGGAAGTGCACAGCGCGCTGCTCGTCAGCACGGCGTGGCTCAGCCGGTTTCCGCGCGACAACTTCCATATCCTTGCGATGGGCACCTACAACCATCGCACGCCGATGTTCTTCCCGACGACCGCCGGCCAAGTCGGCGAGCAGACAGGGCCCACCGACATCATTGGCGCCCGGCTCGAAATCCGCATCGAGAGCGGGACGGTCTTCTTCCAGGCAGAAAACACGGTCGGCAAACCCTACGAAACGGCCCCCGGCTACCTGATGCCACGCCGACTTCAGTACTACGGGTTGCGGTGGAACTTCTGGAACTAGGCACGTTGCAGGGTGACCTTGCCAAAGCCACTGATTTTCAATAACTTACCCGGTTCTATATGATTCGTTCGATGACCGGGTTCGGTGCGGCCGACGGCCTCGTGGGTTCCCTCCACGTCAGCCTCGAGTTGCGCACCGTCAACCATCGTTTCTTCAGCCCCAGTCTGAAGCTCCCCGCGGCGCTGAGCCGATGGGAGGGCGAGGTACGCGAGGCACTGCGCAAGCAGATCGCCCGCGGACACGTCACGGTCTCGGCGCGCCTCGAGCGTGAAGTTGCACCGGGCGCAAGCATCGACGAGGTGAGATTCGCCGACTATGCGGCCCAGCTGAAGGCGTTGCGCGATGCCAACGGGCTCGGCGGCGAAGTCGACGTGGCCACCGTGCTGCGCCTTCCCGAGGTGGTGCGAATCGGGGTGGAAGATGAGGTGCCGGACGAGGGCGCTTCGGCACTCGTGGAAATCGTGGACCGCGCCATCGCGGCCCTCTCCGAGATGCGCGAACGTGAGGGAGCCCGGCTGGCGGCCGTCATCCAGGAGCGTCTCGCGCTCGTCGAGGCGGCCGTGTCGCGCATCGCCGCCCGCGCTCCGGAGCGCGTGATTGCCCAGCGTGATCGCCTGCTGGAGAATGTCGCCAAGCTCGCCAACGGGGTGGCGCTCGACGAGCAGCGCCTTGCGCAGGAAATCGCCATTCTCGCCGATCGGCTCGACGTTGGCGAGGAGATTGACCGCTTTCGCACGCACATTGCGGCGTTCGGCGAGACGTTGCGCGACGGTCGGGGCGAGGCGGTGGGGAAGCGGCTTGGCTTCCTGCTGCAGGAGATGCTTCGCGAGGCCAACACCACCGGCAGCAAGGCGAACGACGCCGACATTCAGCGCGACGTCATCGCCATCAAGGAGGAGTTGGAGCGCATTCGCGAGCAGGTGGAGAACATCGAATGATCACGTTCCCCATCGTGCTTTCGGCGCCGTCGGGCGCGGGCAAGACGACCATCTACCGCCGTTTGATGGCCGACCGCACGGACATCGGCTACTCGGTCTCGTGCACGACGCGCACGCCGCGCCCCGGCGAGGTGGACGGCGTGGACTACCACTTCCTTTCGCCGGCGGAGTTCGAGCGACGGCGCGCGGCGGGCGAGTTCGCCGAGAGCGCCACCGTGCACGACCACTCCTATGGGACGCTGCGCAGTGAAGTGCAGCACGTCTTGTCGGGGGGTAAGCACGTGATCATGGACATCGACGTGCAGGGGGCGGCGCAGTTTGCCCGCGCCTTCCCGCAGTCGGTGCTCATCTTCATCATTCCTCCCTCCATCGACGTGCTGGTCGAGCGCCTGAATCGGCGTGGGACGGAGAGTCGCGACGTGCTCCTGACGCGGCTCCGCAATGCGCAGGGCGAGTTGCACGAAATCGGCCGGTACCACTATGTGGTGGAGAACGATGACCTCGACCGCGCCGTCGCGCGCGTCTCAGCCATCGTGGACGCCGAAATGACGCGGCGCGAGCGCGCGCCGATGCTGGACGAGCAGGTGGCGGGGCTCATCGCCCGCCTCGAGCACGAGATTGCGAATTACGTCTAACCTGGAAGGCGAACATGCGAGTCTTCACCCCCCTGGAAGTCACGGCCCACGCGACCAACAAGTACCTCTCGGTGCTGGTGGCCGCCAAGTACGCGCGCGTGCTCAACGAGTTCCCGCGCACCGGCTCGAAGGCCGGTGAGAAGAAGCTGACCACGCGCGCACTCGAGGAGCTCACGGACGGGCGCATCGAGTACCGCGTGGTGCCGCGCCGTCGCGCCGCCGAGTAGCGGCGTCGCGCGCGAGCGATCGATGCGCCCCTTTGACGGGCGGCGCGTCCTCCTGGGGGTCACCGGGGGCATCGCGGCCTACAAGTCGGCGGCATTGGCGCGGGACCTCACCGTCGCCGGCGCCGCGGTGGACGTCGTGCTCACGCGCTCGGCGCGCGAGTTCGTCGGCACCATCACGTTTGAGGCGCTGACGGGCCGTCCGGTGCACGATCAACTGGTCGCCGCGGGCCACGCGCTCGACCACATCCGCCTCCCGCGTGAGGCCGATGTCCTCGTGGTGGCGCCGGCGACGGCCGATTTCATTGCGCGCGCCGCAGCGGGGCGGGCTGACGACCTGCTGGCGGCGTCGCTGCTGGCCGCCGGTGACACCCCCGTGCTCATCGTACCGGCGATGAACGACCGGATGTGGGCGCACGCCCAGACGCGGCAGAACGTCGCGCGCCTGCGCGAGATTGGCTATCACGTCATGGAACCCGAGACGGGCATGCTGGCGAGCCGCGAGGAGGGGAGCGGGCCGGGGCGGATGCCCGAGCCGTCGACCATTCGCGCGCACCTGGCCCGTCTGCTCGAGCCGGCGTCGGTGCTTGGCGGAACGCACATTGTCGTATCGGCCGGACCGACGCGCGAGGCGCTCGACCCGGTGCGGTTCTTGAGCAACCATTCGTCCGGCAAGATGGGCGTTGCGCTGGCCGAAGCGGCATGGCGCCGCGGTGCGACGGTGACGCTCGTCGCCGGTCCGCTCGCCGTGGAGCCGCCCACGGGCCCGCAGCTTGTTTCGGTGGAGACCACCGCCGAGATGGCCGACGCGGTGCGGGCCGCGCTCGCGACGGCGGATGCGCTGGTCATGGCGGCGGCGCCGGCCGATTTCCGCCCACGCGACGTCGCCGAGCAGAAGATCAAGAAGGGCGCGGCCTCGCCGACGCTCGCGCTCGAGTTCACCACGGACATTCTCCGGTCCACGCGCGATGCGCGGCGCCCCGGGTGCGTCGTCATCGGCTTCGCGCTCGAGACGCAGGGACTCGAGGCGGGTGCGCGTGCCAAGCTCGCCGCCAAGGAGTGCGACCTGATTGTCGCCAACGGCGTCGAAGCGGGCGCCGGCTTCGGCACGGACACCAATCGGGTGACGCTGTTCGGTCGCGACGGGGCGAGAGAGGAACTTCCGCTGCAGGACAAGCGGGACGTTGCCGACGCCATCCTCGATCGGCTCGCGAGACTCCTCGATGGACGCTAGGGAGCGCCTGCGGCTCTATCTCGAGCAGCGGCGGGAGATGGGCGAATCCGAGTTCGTGCTCGACTCGCTCCCGGTGGACGAGGTGCTGCGACTCCTCGGCGACAAGCAACCCGCTGCACCGCGAAGCGCCGCGAATTGGCGCGAGACGCTGGCGTCGATTGGTGCGGAAGCGCCGCCGCCACGCGCTGCCGCGCCACGCTCGCCGGTGAAGGAACCGAACACCAGCGCGTCGGGCGAGCCGTCACCGCGGGCGCCCGTCACGCCGCCCGCCGCGCCGCCCGCCGCGCCGCCCGTCACACCGCCCGCCACGCCGCCAGCGGCGCCCGGTGCCGGGCTCGTCGTGGGCAGTCCGATGGGCGAACTGCTCCCGGGACCGCTCGCCGGCCTGGCATCGCTCGATGAGGTGGCGCGTCACGTGGCGGCGTGCCGCGGGTGTGAACTCTACAAGACGGCGCGGAATCACGTGCCAGGCGAAGGCCATCCGCACGCCGGCTTCGTCTGTGTCGGCGAGGCGCCGGGTCAGACCGAAGACGAACTCGGGCGGCCGTTCGTGGGCCGTGCGGGCGAACTGCTCACCAAGATCCTCGAGGCCATCCAGTTCAAGCGCGAGGACGTCTTCATCTGCAACGTGCTGAAGCATCGTCCGCCGGGCAACCGCAACCCGGCCCCCGACGAAATCAAGGCGTGCAGCCCGTATCTCCTGCGCCAGCTCGAACTGCTCCAGCCGCGGGTGATCCTGGCGCTGGGCACATTTGCGTCGCAAACACTACTGCAGACCACGCAGCCGATCGGTAAGTTACGAGGCCTCGTACATCGGTATCACGGGGTCCCCCTGATCGTCACCTACCATCCAGCCGCGCTCCTGCGGAATCCCGCTTGGAAGCGCCCGACGTGGGAAGATGTCCAGCTCGCCCGCCGAATTTTCGATTCCGCAGCCCAAGGCTGATCCCTTCCGCGACCGGCGGCCACCGTACTCTGAGGAGGCGGAGCAGGCCGTGCTCTCGGCCATGCTCCTCGACGCCGAGGCCGTCTCGCGCGCGTCGGAACTCGTGGACGAGACGATGTTCTACCGTGAGCCGCACCGCCGGATCTTCAAGGCGATGGTCGCGCTGCACCGGGACAACTCGGTGGTCGATCCGCTCACGCTCTCCAACGAACTGGAGCGGATGGGCGCGCTCGAGGCGGTCGGCGGCAAGGACTACCTCGCGACGCTCATTGACATCGTGCCGACGACGGCGAACGTCGAGCACCACTGCAAGATCGTGCGCGAGAAGGCGCTGCGTCGCCGGCTCATCGAGGTGGCGACGGGCATCGTCACCGAGGCGTACGAGGGGCAGCGGCTCGCCCACGACCTGGTGGACATGGCCGAGCACCAGATCATGGAGGTGGGCAAGGAGCGCGGTGCGGAGGGGTTCGTGCGCATCAAGAACCTCCTCTGGACGGCGATGGAGCGCATTGACGCACTGCGCGCGAGCGGCGGCGACATCACCGGCGTTCCCAGCGGGTTCGCCGATCTCGACAAGATGACGCTGGGCTTCCAGCGGTCCGACCTGGTGGTCGTTGCGGCGCGCCCGTCGATGGGCAAGACCGCACTCGTGCTGAACATCGCGCAAAACGCGGCCATTGACCGCAATGTTCCGGTTGCGGTCTTCTCCCTCGAAATGAGTAGAGAGCAGCTGTTGCTCCGCATGCTCGCTTCGGAGGGTCGGGTGGACGCACAGCGCATTCGCAGCGGCAGGTTGACCCAGGACGACGACGCACAGCTCGCGCGCGCCGCCGGGTTCCTCGGCAACGCCCCCATCTGGGTGGATGACTCGCCCGGGCTCAGCATCTACGACATCCGCTCGCGCGCCCGCCGCCTCAAGGCGACGGCGGACATTCAGATGGTGGTGGTGGACTACCTGCAGCTCATCCAGCCGCCGCCGGGGTCGGAGAACCGCACGCAGGAGATTTCGCAGATCTCCCGCGCGCTCAAGATGCTTGCCAAGGAACTCGACGTGCCGGTGCTCGCGCTCTCGCAGCTGTCGCGCAGCGTCGAACAGCGTACCGACAAACGCCCGCTGCTCTCCGACCTCCGCGAGTCGGGCTCCATCGAACAGGACGCCGACGTCGTGATGTTCATCTACCGCCCCGAGTACTACGAGGGCGCGTACGACGAGCAGGGCGCGCCGAAGATGACCAAGGAAGGCAACCTGCCGCTCGACGGCCTCGCCGAGGTGATCATCTCGAAGCACCGCAACGGGCCCACCGGCATGGCGCGCCTGAACTTCCGCAAGAACTTCACGCGGTTCGAGAGCTACACCTCGCGCACGGCCGGCTGATGGCCGCCAAGGCCAGGACCGCGTACCGCTGCACCGAGTGCGGCGCGGATCACGCCAAGTGGCAGGGGAAGTGTGACGCCTGCGGCGCGTGGAACACGCTCGCCGAGGAGATCGTCGCGGCGGCCCCCGCGCGGAAGAGCGAGCGTCGGGCCAGCGGCGCCGCGGGTTTCGCGCATGGCGGTGCCGTGGTGCAGACGCCGCGCCTGCGGGACGTGGCCGGCAACGAGAGCCAGCGACTGCGCACTGGGCTCGCGGAGTTCGACTTCGTGCTCGGCGGCGGCGTCGTGCCGGGTTCGATGGTGCTGGTCGGCGGCGAACCGGGGATCGGCAAGTCCACCATCCTGCTCCAGGTTGCCGCGCGGCTCGAGGGAGCAGGGCATCGCGCCCTGTACGTGAGCGGCGAGGAGTCGCCACTGCAGGTCAAGCTGCGCGCCGATCGCCTGGGCGAAGGCGCGCTCGACGTGGCGCTCCTCGGCGAAACCAACCTCGAGACGATTCTCGCCACGGCGCACGAGCGCCGGCCGGCGGTGCTGATGGTGGACTCCATCCAGACGGTCTTTACCAGCGATCTCGAAGGGGCGCCCGGCAATGTGGGCCAGGTGCGCGAGTGCGCTGCGCGGCTCATGCGTTTCGCCAAGGAGAGCGGCACGGCGGTCTTTGTCGTCGGGCACGTGACGAAGGGCGGTGGGATCGCGGGCCCCAAGACGCTGGAGCACATCGTGGACACCGTGCTCTACTTCGAGGGGGAGAGCACGCTCGACTATCGCGTGCTGCGCGCCACGAAGAACCGCTTCGGGTCGGTGGACGAAATCGGCGTGTTCCGCATGACCACCGAGGGGCTTCTCCCCGTGGAGAATCCGAGTGCGCTTTTCCTCGGCGATCGGGCCGATACCGTCGCGTCGGGGAGCGCCGTCACCGCACTGATCGAGGGTTCGCGGCCGGTCCTGCTGGAAATCCAGGGGCTCGCCGCCAAGGCCGGCTATGGCACGCCGCAGCGCGTGTGCGCCGGGTTCGATGCGCGCCGGCTCGCGCTACTGCTCGCCGTGCTCGACAAACGCGCCGGACTGTCATTCGCGCAGCTCGACGTCTTTCTCAATGTCGTGGGCGGAGTGCAGGCAGGCGAACCCGCGGCCGACCTGGCCGTGGCCGCCGCGCTCGCCTCCTCGGTCTACGATCGCGCCCTCGCGCGCGATGCGGTCTTCATCGGCGAACTCGGCCTCGGCGGCGAGATTCGTGCCGTGTCGCAGGTGGATCGCCGTCTCGCCGAGGCCGAGAAGATGGGCATGCGCACCGCATACGTGTCGGAGCGCGGCCAGCCGCGTCGCGCGCCCAAGTCGCTGCGCGTCGTCGGCGTTGCCGACCTCACCGCGCTGTTGCGGGAGCTGTTCCGGTGAGCGGCGCGGATGTCGGTGTCGTGATCGTCGCGGCCGGCGCCTCCACGCGCACCGGGGGCGGCGAGCTCAAGCAGTTCACGTGGGTGGCCGGCAAGCCGATGCTGCTGCATTCGCTGCAGCTCTTCCAGGCGCGCGCGGACGTGGCGATGGTCGTCTGCGTGGTGCCGCACGAGCATGCCGGCGATCCGCCGCCGTGGATCTTCCAGAGCGACACTGAACGGCTGCTGCTTTCGGTCGGCGGGCGCACGCGCGCCGAAAGCGTGCGCAATGGCATCGCCGACCTCCCGTCGTCGTGCCGCATCGTGCTCGTCCACGACGCCGCGCGACCGCTCGTTCCGATGTCCGTGGTGGATCGCGTCGTTGAGACGGTGCGCGGTGGCACGTCGGCGATCGCCGCACTCCCGGTGGTGGACACGCTCAAGGTCGTGGACGCCAACGGGCGCATCGAGCGCACCGTGCCGCGCGATGCCCTGTGGCGTGCGCAGACCCCGCAGGGTTTTCCGCGCGACGTTCTGCTCCGTGCGCATCGCGCCGCGCTGGATGGCGGGTACGACGCCACCGACGATGCGGCGCTGGTCGAGGTGCTCGGGGAGCCCGTGATGGTGGTGCGGGGAAGCGAACGCGCGCTCAAGGTCACTGAGGCCGCCGACTTCAGCCGGGCGGAGGCGATGCGTGGCCTCGACGACTGACCTGCGCCCCGTGCCATTCTGGTCGCCAGCCGAGATTGACGCGGCGATTCCGCGGGCCATCGCGCACGTGCAGGACGGACGCGTCCTCGCTTATCCCACTGAGACGGTGTACGGATTCGGCGGCGCCATCGAGACCGACGCCGTGGCGCGCCTCGTGGGGCTCAAGCAGCGTCCGCCCGGCAAGCCGTTTCTGCTGCTCGTGTCGAGCAGCGCGATGATCGGCCGTCTGGGACTGCAGATGAATCGCGCCGCCTCGATGCTCGCGGCGCGCTTCTGGCCGGGGCCACTCACGCTCGTGCTCCTTGGCGCCGAGAAGCGCGTGCCGTCGCGCCTGCGGGGTCCCGAGGGCGGTGTGGCCGTGCGCTGGACGTCGCATCCCGCGCTGCAGCGGCTCATCGCGGCGCTCGGCGATCCGCTGACGTCCACGAGTGCCAACGTGCCGCGCCAGCCGGCCGCGCTGGCCGCGAGCGAGGTGATCGCCAGCTTTCCACAGCAGATTGCGGGCGGCACCGTGATGGTGCTCGACGGCGGTCGGCTCGAGCCGTCCGCGCCGTCCACGGTGGTCGACTGCACCGGTGCGCACTTGCGCGTCATCCGCCCAGGCGCGATCGCCGCCGCCCATCTGCGCACCGTGGTGCCAGATCTTGTGGGCGATCAATGAGAGGCCCCGTGCTCTTCGTCTGCACGGGCAACACCTGCCGGAGTCCGCTGGCCGAGGCGATGGCGCGGCACCTCGCGGCGGCACGCGGCCTCGACCTGTCATTCGGCAGTGCCGGCACCAGCGCCGCGCTGGGAAGCCCCGCCTCGGATGGGTCGATGCTCGTCGGTCTCGAACGAAAGCTCGATCTCTCCACGCACCGCGCGCGTCCGCTCACGCGTGACCTCGTGTCGGAGGCCGTGCTCGTTCTGGGGATGGCCAGTCATCACGTGGCGCAGGCGCAGTCGCTCGGCGGGGAGGGGAAGTCGTTCCTGCTCGCCGACTACGCGGCGGCGGCGACGACGGGACGCTCCGTCAGCGATCCGTTCGGTGCCGGGCTCGATGCGTATCGCCAGATGGCGGATGAACTCGACGAGCTCTTGCCGCACGTTGTTCGCCGGCTCGCCAACGACACGGTGCCGCCGAGGGAGCGATGACCGCACCCGGCCGCCTGGTGCTGATCGGGCACCCCGTGGCGCACTCGCTCTCGCCGACGTTCCAGAATGCGGCGCTGCGGCACGCCGGCATCGATCTCTCGTACGAGGCGTTCGACATCCAGCCAGCCCGGCTCGCTGAGGCGGCGGAGCGACTGCGTGCGATTGGCGCGTGCGGCAATGTGACGGTGCCGCACAAGGAGGCGTTCGCCGCGCTCTGCGCCCGACTCACGCCGATCGCCGCACGGGTGGGCGCCGTGAACACCTTCTGGACCGATGACGGCGCGCTGATTGGCGACAACACCGATGTGGGTGGATTTGAAGAGGCCGTTGCGGAGGCGTTCGGCGAGCGACGCAAGTGGAATTCGGTCGCGATTATCGGTGCCGGGGGGGCGGCGGCGGCGGTGGCGGCTGCCACGGAGCGCTGGAGAGGGTCGCGCGTGGCGCTCTGGTCGCGCAGCGCGGCTCGCAGCGCGACGCTCGCGGATCGCTTTGCCAACCTGCGCGTCGCGGCGTCGCTCGAGGCGGCCGTCAGCGAGGCCGATCTGGTGGTGAACGCCACGCCGCTGGGGCTGCGGCGCGACGATGCCGTTCCCGTCCCCGTGCAGCTGCTCGCGACGCACGCCTGCGTCTTCGACCTCGTCTACGATCGTCTCGAGACGCCGTGGGTGCTCGCCGCGCGCGCCGCCGGCCACCCCGCAGCCGATGGGCTCGGCATGCTCATCGGCCAGGGTGCGCTGGCGTTCGAGCGCTGGTTCGGGCGCGCGCCCGACCGGGATGTGATGTGGGCGTCAGTGCGCGCCTGAGCCCGCGCTGGCGCTTGACGGCGAAGGCGGCACTGCACGGCCTCGTGGATCTTGCGGTGCCGCGCGCCTGCATCGTCTGTGGCGCCGGCGTCGCGTATCGAGAGCCCGGCCTCGTCTGCGGCGCCTGCTGGAGCCGCGTGCCGCTCCTGCCCAAGCCGCAGTGCGCGCGCTGCGGGCACCCTCTCCAACGCAACTCGGGAGTGCTTCAACCGTCCACCGTCGACCATCCGCCGTCTGCCTTCCCGTGCGTGTGCGATCAGCTCGCTCCGACCGTGCGCCTCGCTCGCTCCGTCTGCTGGATCCCCCACACCCACAGCACCCCGCTGCTCGCCGCCCTCAAGTATCAGGGATGGTGGGGCATTGCCGATGCGATGGCGGAGCGGATGGTGCGAACCGGGCGCGACCTGCTCGACGCCGGCGCCGTACCGCGATTCGTTCCCGTGCCGCTGGCCGACGCTCGGCTCAGGGAACGCGGGTACAACCAGAGCGAGCATCTCGCGCAGGCCCTGGCACGCCGCACCGGTGGAGTTGTGATGCCCGAGTTGCTCGCGCGGGCGCGCGCCACCACGTCGCAGACGCAATTGACACCTGCTGAGCGCCGGGCGAACGTTCACGGTGCGTTCGTCGTGCCGACGTCGCGCGAAGCCGCCGTGCGCGGCCGTGCGTTCGTGCTGGTGGACGACGTGCTCACCACGGGCGCCACGCTCAATGCGTGCGCCGTCGCACTGCTGGACGGCGGCGCGTCCGACATTCGGTATTGGACCTTCGGGCGGGCGCGCCGCGACGCCGACCGCCCCTGAAGCTACGGGAGTATGAACGATGGCCATCAAAGTTGGCATTAATGGGTTCGGCCGTATCGGCCGGCAGGTGCTGCGCGCCGCGAAGGAGCAGAATGCGCCGATCGATTTCCTCGCGATCAACGATCTCACCGACACCAAGACGCTGGCGCACCTCTTCAAGCACGACTCGGTGCACGGCGCCTTCAACGGCACCGTCACGTACGACGAAAACTCGATCACGGTCAACGGCGACACGATCCGCATCTTCAAGGAGAAGGATCCCGCCAACCTGCCGTGGAAGGAGCTCGGGGTGGACATCGTGCTCGAGAGCACCGGCAAGTTCACCGACAAGGACGGCGCCTCCAAGCACATCACTGGCGGCGCGAAGAAGGTGATCATCTCCGCGCCCGGCAAGAACGAGGACCTCACGATCGTGCTGGGCGTCAATCACGAGAAGTACGACGCCACCAAGCATCACGTCATCTCCAATGCATCGTGCACCACCAACTGCCTCGTGCCGATGGTCAAGACCATCCGCGACGCCTTTGGGTTCAAGCACGCGTCGATGGTCACCGTCCACGCCTACACCAACGACCAGAACGTGCTCGACCTGCCGCACAAGGACCTGCGGCGCGCGCGCGCTGCTGCCCTGTCGATGATTCCGACCACCACCGGCGCCGCCAAGGCGACGGCGCTCGTCATTCCTGAGGTCAAGGGGAAGATCGACGGCATCTCGATTCGCGTCCCGACCCCCGATGTCTCCATCGTCGAGCTGACCGTCGAGGTGGAGCGCGCCACGACCATCGCCGACGTGAATGCAGCGTTCAAGGCGGCCGCCGCCGGTTCCCTGAAGGGGATCCTGCAGTACACCGAGGAAGAACTCGTCTCGATGGACTACGTCGGCAACCCGCACTCGGTGATCATTGACGCCAAGTGCACCAACGTCATTGACGGCACGATGGTGAAGGTTTCGGGCTGGTACGACAACGAGTGGGGCTATTCGGTGCGCTGCGTCGACCTGCTGCAGTACGTCGGCGCGCGGCTCTAGGAGCCGTCCATGAACAAGCGAACCGTCGCCGATCTGTCGCCGGCGGAGATGAAGGGCCGGCGGGTCCTCGTGCGCGTGGATTTCAACGTCCCGCTGGGCGAGGGCGGCACCGTCTCCGATGACACACGCATCCGTGCGGCACTCCCCACGCTGCAGTTGCTCGTGAAGGGCGGCGCGCGCGTGGTGCTCTGCTCGCACCTGGGCCGCCCCAAGGGCGGTCCGGATCCGAAGTACTCCATGGCGCCGGTCGCCCGGCGCCTGCAGGAACTGCTCGGCAAGCCCGTCGCTTTCTGCCCAGTGGTGGTCGGGCCCGAGGCCGAAGCGGCGACACGCGCTCTGAAGGACGGCGACGTCCTCGTGCTCGAGAACACGCGCTTCGAGAAGGGAGAGGAGAAGAACGACGCCGCGCTCGCCGCGGCGATGGCGCGACTCGGCGACTGCTACGTGAACGACGCCTTCGGCTCCGCGCATCGCGCGCACGCCAGCACCGAGGGCGTGGCGAAACTGCTGCGGCCTGCGGTGGCAGGGCTGCTGATGCAGAAGGAGCTCGACTACCTCGGCGGCGCGCTCGACAAGCCGAAACGTCCATTCGTCGCGGTGCTCGGCGGCTCGAAGATCTCGGGCAAGATCGACGTGATCGATGCGCTGCTTCCCAAGGTGGACGCGCTCCTTGTTGGCGGGGCGATGGCCTGCACCTTCTACAAGGCGATGGGGTTCGAGACCGGGACGTCGCTGGTCGAACCCGATCGCCTCGAGATGGCGAAGGCGCTCGTCGAGCGGGCCGGCTCCACCCTGATCCTCCCGCACGACGCGACGGTGGCGCCGGCGGCAGACCAGGGTGCCAAGGCACATGCGGTGAAGCGCGATGCGATCCCCGCCACGGAGGCGATGCTCGACATCGGCCCCGACACCGCGGCGTCGTATGCGCGCGCCATCGCCAGCGCCAAGACGGTGGTCTGGAACGGGCCGATGGGGGTCTTCGAAACGGCGCCGTTCGACGCCGGCACCAACGCGGTCGCGCAGGCGATGGCGGAGGCGACCGCGAAGGGATGTACGACGGTGGTCGGCGGCGGTGACTCCGCGGCGGCCGTCGAGGCCGCTGGACTCGCGGCCAAGATGAGCCACGTCTCGACGGGCGGCGGCGCCTCGCTCGAATTCCTCGAGGGGAAGGTGTTGCCGGGCGTCGCGGCCCTGGACGACCGGAAATGAAATCACCGATCTTCGCCGCAAACTGGAAGATGAATCACTCGCCGGCGGACGCCACGGCGTTCATCCGCACGTTCCTCGCCAACTTCGGGAAACGACAAGACCGAAGCGTGATCTTCTTTCCGCCGGCGCTGTCGTTTGGCGCCGTGGTCAGCGCCCTCAAGGACCGACCCGACATCCAGCTCGGGGTGCAGAATATTCACTGGGAGGACAAGGGGGCGTTCACGGGCGAGAACTCCGCCCCGATTGCGCGCGGGGCAGGGGCGAAGTACGTGCTCGTCGGACATTCGGAACGCCGGCACGTCTTCGGCGAAACGGAAGTCGAAACCGGAAAGAAAGTGGCCGCAGCGGTGCGGGCCGGCCTTACCCCTGTCGTCTGCGTTGGCGAGACGCTGGCACAGCGGGAAGCCGGAGAGACGGTCTCCGTCGTGCTTGGGCAACTGCGCGCCGCCCTGGGCACTTTGAGTGGCGCCGACGCCGCCAACGCCGTGATTGCGTACGAACCGGTCTGGGCGATTGGCACGGGCCGAAATGCCACGCCCGCCGACGCGAGCGCCGTGCACCACGCGATCCGCGCTGAACTGCACGCATTCCTGCCGAGTGGCAGTCTGGCCGTGCCAATCCTGTACGGCGGTTCGGTGAATCGCGGCAACGCGGCGGATCTGCTCGCCGCACCTGAGGTTGATGGATTGCTTGTCGGCGGAGCGAGTCTCGATGCCGAGGGCTGGTCGTCCATCGTCCTCACTTGATCTGTCTATCTAAGTCACTTACTTTTCAAGGCTTACCTACAGATTCACCAAAAGGACTTCGATGTTCGCTCGATTCCTCGTCATCCTGCTGATTCTCGACAGCATCGTGCTGGTCGCGGCCATCCTGCTTCAGAGCGGGAAGGGCGGTGGGCTGGCCGCGAGCTTCGGTGGGGCGTCATCGTCTGCCGACGCGCTACTTGGCACGCGCCAAGCCGGCAACCTGCTTACCAAGGCCAGCTGGTGGGCCGGTGGCATCTTCATCCTGCTCGCCTTCATCCTGCAGGTCGCTTCGTCGCGCGGTCGCGCGCCGACCTCGGTGCTCGACCAGGCCGTGGCGGTTCCACCGCCGGCGCCGACCGCTCCGGCCACGCAGGGTGGCGCCTCGCAGTCGGTCGTGCCGCTCCAGTCGGCGCCGGCCCCCGCCACACCAGCGCCCGCCACGCCAGCCCCCGCCAAGCCCTGACCACGCAGTGACGACGCTTCTCGACGAAAGACCGGGGTTCCTCCTCCTCGAGGACGGAGCCCTTTTTCGTGGCCGTCTGGCTGCGCCCATCAAAGCGCCGGCGGTGGCGGAAGTCGTCTTCACGACGAACATGAGCGGTTACCAGGAGGTCTTCACCGATCCCTCGTTCCGCGGGCAGATTGTCGTGATGACGGCACCGATGATCGGCAACTACGGCGTCAACGTCGAAGACCCGGAATCTGGCCGCCCGCAGATCAACGGAATCATTGTCAAGGAACTCTCGCGGGCCTACTCAAACTGGCGTGCGTCAGGGAGTCTCTATGACTATCTTGTCAACTCTCAAGTTCCTATCCTAACTGATGTTGACACGCGTCGCCTCACGCGACACTTGAGGACTGTTGGTGTGCTTCGCGGTGTGCTCGCTGCCGGAGCGGAGATTGGAAAGGAGGCGCTGGCCGCGCTCGATGCCTGCCCGCCGATGGCGGGGCTCGACCTGGCATCGGTGGTCACCACCGAAACGACGTACGAGTGGAGCGCTGGTGCGCACGGTCGCCCGCACATCGTGGCGTTCGACTACGGCATCAAGCGCAACATCATGCGCCTGTTCGAAGAGCGCGGCTGCCGCGTCACGGTCGTCCCCTCGCAGGCCACCGCCGAGGACGTGCTCGCGCTGCGCCCGGATGGCATCTTCCTCTCCAATGGTCCTGGTGATCCGGAGGCGGTGGAGTACGCGCCCGCTGTGATCCGTCAGCTCGCGGAGCGCCGGATTCCCATCTTTGGCATCTGCCTGGGACATCAACTGCTTGGCCTGACCTTCGGCGGGCGCACCACCAAGCTCCCGTACGGCCACCGAGGCGGAAACCATCCGGTCAAGGAACTCGCGTCGGGCAAGGTGCTCATCACGTCGCAGAATCACGGCTTCGCCGTCGAGGGCGGCACCGAGGGGATTCCCGGCGCGCCGGATCTGGAAGTGACGCACGTGAACCTGAATGACGGCACCATCGAGGGGCTGCGCCACAAGTCGTTGCCAATCTTCGCCGTGCAGTATCACCCCGAAGCGGCACCCGGTCCGCACGATGCGCGCGCCCTCTTCGACGACTTCATGACGGCAGTCGGCGCGTAACCGACACCCAGTATTTGCGTTAGCAAACGAGCCCGGCCGGCGTCTCCCAACGCCTGCCGGGCTTCAACGTGCTTGACACATCCGGCGTAACATCCTACGTTGTCATCAGTTACGGCATTCTTGAGCCCCTTCCTGAGGAAGGACATGACCAAAGCCGATCTCGTTGAGCGTGTCACCGAGGCCATCGAACGCACCTCCGGGCCGATGATTTCCAAGAAGGACTGCGCCCGCGTGGTGGACGCATTCCTCGACGCCATCAAGGACGCGCTCAAGGAGCAGCGCAACATCGAGGTGCGCGGCTTCGGCACGTTCAAGATTCGCCAGCGCAAGACGCGCATGGCGCGCAATCCGCGTACCGGCGCGCCGGTGGAAGTGTCAGCGCGCCCCGTGCCCGTCTTCAAGCCGTCCAAGGAGTTGCGCGCCATGGTGGCCGGCGTGGACGAATCGGAAATCACGGACGACTAACGCGATACGTGTTGCACACGGCTCCGGTGGCGCTCTGCGCGGCCGGAGCCGTTTCGTTCCTCCGCGCTCCCTCCGGCGCTACGCCTTTGCGTCGCTCCGTCGTTAGCTTGAGCAAGTGATCACGCTCGACGTCCTCCTCTTCGCCTCCTACGCCGACGCCGCCGGCGCGGGACGAGTGCGCGTGGCCGTGGCGGAAGGCGCGCGGGTGACCGATGTGGTGGATGCGGTACGCACGGCGGCGCCAGGGCTCGCGCTTCCGTCACGACCGCTCGTCGCTGTCAATCATCGATACGCCAAGGGGGACGACCCGGTCGGCGCCGCCGACGAGATCGCGCTGATTCCCCCGGTGGCCGGCGGGTGATGCGCACCGCGCTCGTCGGCGCGCCGATCGACATCGCCGCGCTCGTCGCCGAGGTGTCGGCGCCGGCAAACGGCGCGCTGTCGCTCTTCATCGGCACCGTGCGCAACGAGAACGACGGGCGGACGGTGGACGGCATCGAATACAACGCCTACGCGCCGATGGCCGAACGCGAGCTGGCCGCGCTGGCGCGCGAAGCGTCGGAGCGGTTCGACACCCAGCACATCGTCATCGAGCACCGGACGGGATACCTCGCGCTGGGGGAGGCGAGCGTCGCGATTGCGGTGGCGCATCCGCATCGGGTGCCGGCGATGGACGCAACGCGCTGGATCATCGAGTCACTCAAGGCGCGCGTGCCGATCTGGAAGCTGGAGCACTACACGGACGGGACGCGGCAGTGGGTGGTGCAGGGGCACAGTGCGGTGCAGGGTTCAGCGAAGATGGACCACGGTGAGGATCCCCATGCGTGACCAGTACGGGCGCTCCATCGAGTACCTGCGCATCTCGGTCACCGACCGCTGCAATTTCCGATGCGTCTACTGCATGCCGGAGCGCGGCCTCGACTGGTTGCCCAAGCCGCAGATCCTCTCATACGAGGAGATCACGGAGATCGTGCGCCAACTCGCGCCACTGGGCCTGCGGCGCCTGCGCATCACGGGCGGCGAGCCGACGGTGCGGCCGGACCTGCCGACACTGGTGCGCGAACTGCGGGCGGTGCCGGGGATCGAGGACATCGCGCTCTCGACGAATGGCGTGAAGCTGCCGCAGATGGCGCAGGCCCTGCGCGAGGCGGGGCTCGACCGCGTGAACATGAGTTCCGACTCGCTGCGTCCGGCGCGCATTGCCGAGATCGCGCGCCGCAACTTGGCGTTCGACCCGATCGCGGCCGCCACCGCGGCGACCGCAGCGGGGCTCGACCCGGTGAAGATCAACGTGGTCGTCATCCGCGGGGCGAATGACGACGAGGTGGAGGATTTCGCGGCGCTCACGCGCGAGCGGCCGTGGCACGTACGATTCATCGAGCTGATGCCAGTCGGCGACCTCGCGGGGACGGAGTTCGAGCGGGTCGTGCCAAGCGACGAAGTACTGGAGCGCATCACGGCGCGCTTCGGCCCGCTCGCGCCGTCCAGTGGGCCGGCGCGCGGCAACGGGCCGGCACGGTATTTCCGTCTGCCCGACGCGCTGGGATCCGTCGGCGTGATCACGCCGCTGACGCACACGTACTGCGAAACCTGCAACCGCGTGCGGCTCACGGCCGACGGGCGCCTGCGGACGTGCCTGTACGGGGATCACGAGGTGAACCTGCGCGATGCCCTGCGCGCCGGTGAACCGCTGCGCCCGCTCTTCGAGCGCGCGCTCGCGGAGAAGCCCAAGGAGCATGAACTGCTGAAGTTGCGCGTCGGCGGACTCAAGGCGCTGAGCGAGGTCGGCGGGTAAGGGAATCCAGTTGCGCGCGTAAGGAAAATGGAGCGCGCATTGCGGGAGTAATCGCGTTTACATCCGCGTGCGCGGGGCGTAAATTTTCCCCGTTCCGGCAGCATCGTCGTGTACTCTCTACCTGCCTGTCATATGGTCAACAAGATCACCGTGGTCGGGGCCGGCAACGTCGGCGCCACGACCGCCCAGCGCATCGCCGAGAAGGAACTCGCTCGCACCGTGGTGATGGTCGACATCGCCGACGGCATTCCGCAGGGCAAGGGACTCGACCAATGGGAGTCGGCGCCCATCGAGCTCTTCGACTCGCGGGTCATTGGAACGACGGGGTACGAGGAGACCGCCGGCTCCGACATTGTGGTCATCACCGCCGGCATCCCGCGCAAGCCGGGGATGTCGCGCGACGACCTGCTGAACACCAACGCCGGCATCGTCGGCGCCGTGGCGGCGGAAGTGGCGAAGACCTCGCCCAAGGCCATCCTCATCATCGTCTCGAACCCGCTCGACGTGATGTGCTACGTCGCGATGAAGGTGAGCGGATTCCCGCGCGAGCGTGTCATCGGCATGGCGGGGATTCTCGACACGGCGCGCTTCCGGTCGTTCATCGCCGAGAAGCTCGACGTCTCCGTGCGCGACATCCAGGCGATGGTGCTCGGCGGCCACGGCGACACGATGGTGCCGCTCATCAGCTACACGTCGATCAGCGGCATTCCGATCACGCAGTTCCTCTCGAAGGAGGAGTTGGAGCCGCTGGTGGTGCGCGCGCGCAACGGCGGCGGCGAGATCGTGAAGTACCTCAAGACCGGCTCGGCCTACTATGCGCCGTCGTCGGGGGCCGTGCAGATGGTCGAGGCGATCGTCAATGACCAGAAGCGCATCCTGCCGTGCGCGGCGTGGCTTGAGGGCGAGTACGGCATGAAGGGACTCTTCCTCGGCGTTCCGGTGAAGCTCGGACGCAAGGGGATGGAGAAAGTCGTCGAGATTGCGCTGTCGGCGGACGAGCAGGCCGCACTGGCGAAGAGCGCCGATGCGGTGCGCGAGCCGATGAGCGTCGTCAAGCTGTAGAGCAGGGAGAGCGGGGTCGGCCGGGTGCCGACCCCGCCGTCTTTTCGGTCCACGAGCAGCGGACTGCGGCGGATGAGACGCCGGCGCGGGTTCGTGTTCGCTCCCAACCTCGGGAACATGCGCAAGTTCTGGGACTCTTCGGTCGGCAAGAAGGTCGTGATGGGGCTCACCGGGCTCGTCCTCGTGGGGTTCGTCATCGGCCATATGGCCGGCAACCTGCAGATCTTCATGGGGATGGAGCGCTACAACGCGTACGCGAAGCTCCTCCAGGAAGACATCATCGAAGTCACGTGGGCGGTGCGCATCGCGCTGCTCGTCTCCGTCGTCCTGCACGCGCTGTCGGCCTGGCAGCTGACGCGGCGTGCCTGGGCGGCGCGCCCGGTGGACTACGCTCTGCGCGAGGCGCAGGTGAGCACGTACGCGTCGCGCACGATGCGCTGGGGCGGCGTCTTCCTTGCGCTCTTCATTGTCGTCCACCTCGGCCAGTTCACGCTGGGCTGGAAGTGGCTGCTCCCCGAGTTCAGCCGCGGCGCTGCGTACGGCAACGTGGTGCTCGCCTTCGAGCGGCCGTTCTGGGTGGTGTTCTACCTCGTCGCGATGTTCTTCCTGCTGCTCCACCTGCTGCACGGCACGTGGGCGGTGCTGCGCACGCTGGGCGTGGCGAAGAACGCGGCCGAGCCGCTCGCGCGGCGCATTCCGGTGATCATCGCCCTCCTCGTGACCGTGGGCTTCAGTCTCGTACCGCTGGGCGTTGCGCTCGGCGTCGTGCGCTGAGGCGGAGACGCATATGAAACTCGACGCGAAGATTCCGTCCGGCCCCATCCAGGACAAGTGGGACACGCACCGCTTCGAAATGAAGCTGGTGAACCCGGCGAACAAGCGGAAATACCACGTGATCGTGGTGGGGAGCGGGCTCGCCGGCGCCAGCGCCGCGGCCTCGATGAGCGAACTCGGCTACAACGTGAGCTGCTTCGCCTATCAGGACTCGCCGCGCCGCGCGCACTCGATTGCCGCGCAGGGCGGCATCAACGCCGCCAAGAACTACCGCAATGACGGCGACAGCATCTGGCGGCTGTTCTACGACACGGTGAAGGGCGGCGACTTCCGCGCCCGCGAGGCGAATGTGTATCGCCTGGCCCAGGTGTCGGTGAACATCATCGACCAGTGCGTGGCGCAGGGCGTGCCGTTCGCGCGCGAGTACGGCGGCCTGCTCGCCAACCGCTCGTTCGGCGGCGCACAGGTGAGCCGCACCTTCTACGCGCGCGGCCAGACCGGACAGCAGCTCCTGCTCGGCGCGTACCAGGCGCTCGAGAAGGAGATCGCGCGCGGCGGCGTGAAGATGTACAACCGCCACGAGATGCTCGACGTCGTGCTCGTCAACGGCGTGGCGCGGGGCATCATCACGCGCGACCTCGTGACCGGCGAGGTGGAGGCGCACGTGGCCGACGCCGTCGTGCTCGGCACGGGCGGCTACGGCAACGTCTTCTATCTCAGCACCAACGCGCAGGGCTGCAACGTCTCGGCGACGTACCGCGCCTACAAGAAGGGGGCGGCGTTCGCCAACCCGTGCTACACGCAGATTCACCCCACGTGCATTCCGGTGGCGGGCGACCACCAGAGCAAGCTCACACTGATGTCGGAGTCGCTGCGCAACGACGGCCGCGTCTGGGTGCCGAAGCGCAAGGAAGACTGCGGCAAGAAGCCGTCGGAGATCGCCGAAGAGGACCGCGACTACTACCTCGAACGGAAGTACCCCAGCTTCGGCAACCTGGCGCCGCGCGATATTTCCAGCCGCGCCGCGAAGGAAGCGTGCGATGACGGGCGCGGCGTCGGCCCGGGCGGGCGCGGCGTCTATCTCGACTTCAGCGACGCCATCAAGCGCCTCGGCGCCAAGGAGATCGGCGACCGTTACGGCAACCTGTTCGAGATGTACCAGCGCATCACGGACGAAAATCCGTACGAGGTGCCGATGCGCATCTACCCGGCCTCGCACTATTCGATGGGCGGGCTCTGGGTGGACTACAACCTGATGAGCACCATCCCCGGTTTGCACGTCATCGGCGAAGCCAACTTCTCCGATCATGGCGCCAATCGACTGGGGGCGAGCGCGTTGATGCAGGGACTCGCCGACGGTTACTTCGTGCTGCCGTACACCATCGGCCACTACCTCGCGAGCAACAAGTTCGAGAAGGTAACCTCCGACCATCCCGAGTTTCGCGCGGCGATGGAAGGAGTACGGGCCCGCACGGCACGCCTGCTGGGCATCAACGGCAAGCGCTCCGCCGACTCGTTCCACCGCGAGCTGGGCAAGATCCTGTGGGAAAAGTGCGGCATGGCGCGCAACGAGGCCGGACTCAAGGAGGCGCTGCAGCAGATTCCGGCGCTGCGTGAGGAGTTCTGGCAGAACCTGACCGTGCCGGGGAGTGGCGACTCGTTCAACCAGCAGCTTGAGAAGGCCGGCCGCGTGGCCGACTTCCTGGAGTTCGGTGAACTCCTCTGCCAGGACGCGCTGCACCGCGAGGAATCGTGCGGCGGACACTTCCGCGAGGAACATCAGGAAGAGGGCGAGGCCAAGCGCAACGACGACAAGTTCGCCTACGTCGCCGCCTGGGAGTACACCGGCGAATCATCGGCGCCCGTGCTGCACAAGGAGCCGCTGGAGTTCGAGAACGTGCACCTCGCCACCCGCAGCTACAAGTAAGGGGCCGACGAATGTCTGGAACTATGAACATCACGCTCAAGGTGTGGCGGCAGGCCGGTCCGACGGCGCTGGGGAAGTTCGAGGAATACACGGCGCGCGACGTGAGCCCGGAGATGTCGTTCCTCGAGATGCTCGACGTGGTCAACGAGAAGCTGGTGATGGCCGGCAAGGAGCCCATCGCGTTCGATCACGACTGCCGCGAGGGGATCTGCGGCATGTGCGGCATGATGATCAACGGCGCCGCGCACGGGCCCAGCAAGCTCACGACCACGTGCCAGTTGCACATGCGCTCGTTCAAGGACGGCGATCAGCTGACCATCGAGCCGTGGCGCGCCAAGGCATTCCCGGTGATCCGCGACCTCGTGGTGGACCGGTCGCCGCTCGACCGCATCATTCAGGCCGGCGGCTTCATCTCGGTCGCGACGGGCTCGCCGCAGGACGCCAATGCGATCCCGATCGGCAAGCCGGATGCCGACGAGTCCATGGATGCGGCGGCCTGCATCGGGTGCGGCGCCTGCGTGGCGGCATGCCCCAATGCCTCCGTGTCGCTCTTCACCGCCGCCAAGATCGGCCACCTCGGCCTGCTCCCGCAAGGACAGCCCGAGCGATACCGCCGTGCGCTCAAGATGGTGGCGCAGATGGACCTCGAGGGCTTCGGCGGGTGCACGCTGTTCGGCGAATGCATGGAAGCCTGCCCCAAGGGCATCAGCATTGATTTCATCAAGCGGATGCACGGCGACTTCATCTGGGGCGCGATCTCGGAACGGCCGGAAAAAGCAGTGCTGGGATCGGGGTAGAACTTGGGGAAGAGGCACAGGCACGGCGTGGTGCAGGGGATGGGGGGGAGCTGCTCTCGCGAGTAGCTCCCCCCAGGTCGTTCGTGCGGCCATCGAGTTACTCGTCTAGCGGAACCGTACGTCTCGTCGCAGAATCGGGTGCGCTGATGCCCGCCCACCTCCGACCGAGACGGTCCCGATGCGTCTGCCCCACTTGTCCCGTGCGTTCTGCGCGTTGATCGCGCTTCCGTCCGCGCTCATCGCGCAGGGCGAGATTCCCGTGGATCTCCTGATGTCGGCGCCGTATCCGGGCGGCCTGACTGCCGCACCGAGCGGTGGGCTCGTGGCGTGGGTCCTCAACGACAAGGGCGTGCGCAATATCTGGGTCGCCGCTCCGCCCGCGTACCAGGGACGACAACTGACACAGTACACCAAAGCCGACGGTCAGGACATCGGTTCGCTCGTCTGGTCGAAGGATGCGTCGGCGCTGTTCTTTGTCCGCGGGTCAGGGCCGAACCGCGTAGGCGAGATCGCCAATCCCACGAGCGACCCGGCGGGACAGGAACAGGCGGCGTGGCGCGTACCGGTGTCGGGCGGCGCGCCGGTGAAGATTGGTGCGGCCGCATCGATCGCGATGTCCCCAGATGGCACGTCGTTGGCATTCGTGCGTCGCGGGACGATCTGGACGAGTCCCGTCACCGCGGGCGCAACGCCGACGCAAGTCGCATCCATCCGTGGTGCGCTCGGTTCGCTCGCGTGGTCACCTGACGGGTCACGCATCCTCTTCGCGAGCAGCCGCGGCACGCACGCGCTCATCGGCATTCTCGACCTCCAGCGCAAGGCCATCACCTGGCTGGCGCCGAGCGTGGACACCGATCACAGCCCCGTTTGGTCACCGGACGGAAGGCACGTCGCATTCCTGCGCGAAGCGGCGACCACGAAGCGGTTGATCTTCACCCCCGACCGCCGTGGCGAGCCGTTCTCCATCGTCGTTGCCGATGCGATGTCCGGGGAGGGACGCGCCGTCTTCCGGGCCGATACGGGGCGCGGTTCGATCTTCCGCGAGATCGTTGGACCGCAACTGACCTGGGCGGCCGGCGATCGCTTGATCTTCCCGTGGGAGAAGACCGGTTGGACGTCGCTGTACGCCGTACCGGTCGCCGGCGGCGCGCCGCTCCTGCTGACGCCCGGTGAATTCGAGGTCGAGTACGTCACCTTCACCCCGGACAAGCGCGAGATCGTCTACAACTCGAACCAGGGCGACATCGACCGGCGCGACATCTGGCGCGTGAACGTCGCGGGCGGGCCGCCGCGTGCGGTGACCACCGGCGCCGACATCGAGTGGCAGCCGGCGGTCACCAGCGACGGCGGTGCGATTGCCTTCCTCAAGTCTGGCACTCGAGTTCCGGCGCACGCGGTCATCCAGGTTGGTTCGGCCGCTCCGCGCGAACTCGCAACCGGAACCATCCCGGCCGACTTCCCGGTGCAGCGGATGGTGGACCCGCAGCAGGTGATCCTCACCTCCACCGACGGACTCACCATCCACGCACAGCTTTTCGTGCCGACGGGCGCGAAGCCAGGGGACAAGCGGCCGGCGGCCATCTTCTTCCACGGCGGTTCCAAGCGACAGATGCTGCTCGGCTGGAACTACTCGAGCTACTACGCCAACGCCTACGCGATGAACCAGCATCTCGCGAGCAAGGGGTACGTGGTGCTCGCGGTGAACTATCGCAGCGGCATCGGCTATGGGCTCGATTTCCGCGAGGCACTCAACTATGGCGCGTCAGGAGGCGCCGAGTACCAGGATGTGATGGCGGCCGGGTTGTATCTTGCGGGTCGCCCCGACGTGGATCGCGCCAAGATCGCTCTCTGGGGCGGGTCGTACGGCGGCTACCTCACCGCGATGGGGCTTTCGCGCGCCTCCGACCTGTTTGCCGCGGGGGTGGACATGCACGGCGTGCACGACTGGAACGTGGGAATCAAGAACTTCGTGCCGTCGTACAATCCGCTCGAGAACCCGGATCGCACGCGACGCGCGTTCAACGCCTCGCCGATGGCGACCGTGGATGGCTGGCGCTCGCCGGTGCTGGTGATCCACGGCGACGATGACCGGAACGTGCAGTTCGTCGAGACCGTGACGCTGGTCGAGGCGCTGCGCGATCGCGGCGTGGACGTGGAACAGCTCATCTTCCCGGACGAAATCCATGGCTTCCTGCGCTGGGATCGGTGGGTGCAGGCGTACAAGGCGTCGTCGGAGTTCCTGGATCGGAAGCTGGGCGTGGCGCGAAAGTGACGGGGCGTCTCGCGAGGCGCTGAGACGGCGACGTGACTCGGCGGGTAGTAATGGGTATGGAGACTTCAACGCAACGGCGTCCCGCGTGCTTCGTCGCGGCGCTCGCCCTTCTGCTGGCCGCCTGCGCGACCACGCCCACGGAGTCGCATCCGGGCACGCAGCCGACGCCCATTACGGCACTACCGCGCGCGCTCACGGCGAGCGAAGTCAAGGTGCGCGATGCCTCCAACGCCTTTGCTTTCGCGTTGTGGGGAAGGGTGGTGGCGGCGCAGCGCGACTTGAACGTGTTCCTCTCGCCACTCAGCGCGTCGT
This sequence comes from bacterium, assembly GCA_021813725.1. Taxonomy (GTDB): domain Bacteria; phylum Gemmatimonadota; class Gemmatimonadetes; order Gemmatimonadales; family Gemmatimonadaceae; genus PNKL01. Next base: position 32,007 of record JAKAJN010000008.1, read on the forward strand.
TCGCACTTGGCATGACGCTGAACGGTGCGGCGGGAAGCACGGCCGACCAAATGCGCACGGCGCTGCAGTATGGTGGCGCGACGCAGGCGGAAATCAACGGCGGGTACCGGTCGCTCGTCGCCCTGCTCACCTCGCTCGATCCGACGGTCGAAATGCGGATCGCCAATTCGGTCTGGTACCGGCAGGGCTTCCCGTTCCGGCAGGCCTTCTTCGACACCACGAAGAAGTACTTCGACGCGCAGGTGCAGGGCCTGGACTTCGGCAACGTGCCCGCGTCGCTCGCGACGATCAATGGCTGGGTGAGCGACAAGACCAACGGGAAGATTCCCACGGTGCTCGACGCCATTCAGGCGCAGCAGGTCATGTTTCTCATCAATGCCATCTACTTCAAGGGATCGTGGCGCGCGAAGTTCGATCCGGCCCAGACCGCGGCGGCCTCGTTCACCACTGCCGGAGGTGCAACGCAGCCGGTTCAGCTTATGCACCAGCTCGAGACCATCGGGTACGCCGAAGGGGACACGTATCAGGTGGCGGAGCTTGCGTACGGCAACACCGCGTTCGTGATGACGGTGCTGCTCCCCAAGGCAGGCACCAGTGTCGAGGCGCTCGCGGCCGCGCTGACGCCGGCTGTGTTGCAAGCGATGGCGTCGACCGTGCAGCAGCGAAAAGTCGACTTCTTCTTTCCCAAGCTTACGATGCGCTACGAGCGCAAGCTCAACGACGATCTGAAAGCGCTCGGCATGGTACAGCCGTTTGTGGCGGGTGGTGCGGACTTCACGCAGATGGCACCGGCGCCAACGGGGAACGAGCTGTTCATTGACTTCGTGAAGCAGAACACCTTCGTGGACATCAACGAAGAGGGGACGGAGGCCGCGGCCGCTACCTCCGTTGGTGTTGGCGTGACATCAATGCCCTCGTATCCCGTGATGCGCGTCGACCATCCGTACCTCGTGATGCTGCGCGAGCGGCTCACCGGAACGGTGCTGTTCCTGGGCAAGGTCACGCGCATGCCGACGGCGTGATGCCGGTCGGTGCGCTCCTCGCCCGCACGGTCCAGACCTCCGCCGTCACCTATTGCGGCGGCCCGTCGGGATGGGCGCGGCAGGCCGGCGGCTGCTCGATGGTGTAGAGCAGCGCGGCCGCACGCCACGCCCCGCCGACCTTGAGCAGCGTGAACGTGTCCACGCCGCAATGCGACCAGACGCCATTGCGGTACAGGTCGTACGGCATCCACACGGTCGCCAGCAGCCCCTGAATGCGCGCGGTGGCGTCGAAGCCGCGCTCCACGAAGGAGACCGGGCCGCCGCGCCGGATGTCGCCAAACCATGAGCGTAGCGACGTGCGCGCCGTGCCGTCGCGTACGCCCACGCCACCGACGAGCGCCGAGTCGAGCACCAGACGCGCCAGCGTGGCCGTGTCGCCGGTGGAGAGCGCACGGAGCAGGGAATCGGCGACCGCGATTGCGGCCCGCGCATCGCCGCGGGACTGCGCAGCGGCCGGCGAGGCCCCGAAGGCGAGCGCCGCGGCGACGATCGCAGTCAACCGCGCGGCGCGTGCAGGGCGGCGGCTCATATCTTCGGCAGCGTGACGCCGACCTGCCCCTGGTACTTCCCTTTCTTGTCCTTATAGCTCGTCACCGGCGGTTCGTTGCCCTTGAAGAAGAGGACCTGTGCGATCCCTTCGTTGGCATAGATGCGTGCCGGCAAGGGCGTTGTGTTCGAGATCTCGAGCGTGACGTATCCCTCCCACTCCGGTTCGAACGGCGTGACGTTGGTGATGATACCGCAGCGGGCGTAGGTGCTCTTGCCGACGGTGATGGTCATCACGTCACGCGGGATGCGGAAATACTCCACGCTGCGCGCCAGCGCGAACGAGTTGGGCGGCACGATGCAGACGTCGCCCTCGAACTCCACAAAACTCTTCGGGTCGAAGGCCTTGGGATCGACGATCGAGTTCAGGACGTTGGTGAAGATCTTGAACTCCCGCGCCACGCGCATGTCGTAGCCGTACGCGCTGACGCCGTAAGAGATCACGCCCGAGCGCACCTGGGAGTTCTCGAACGGTTCGATCATCCCGTGCTGCTCGGCCATTTCGGTGATCCAGCGGTCGTTCAGGATGCTCATACGCAGGGGGGTGAGGGTGGCAGGAAGATAGAGACGCGGCCCGCGGGAGGGCCAGCCGCGCGCTACGGCTCGACGCGCAGTCCCGCCCGCAGCAGCCAGCCACGCACCGGAATGTCGGTGGGCGAGGGGGCATCGTGGAAGTGGCCGGTGACGTGATCGACGCCGACCTCGGCCAGCAGGGCTTGCGTGAACGCGCGCGTCACGGACAGTTGCGGCACCCAGAGATCGGCGACGTTGCCGCCGCCGGCCACCCAGCGCTTCAGTTCGAACCCGGCGTCCAGCGTCCAGGCGTCGCGTTGGGTCCGCGCATTGACGAACCCGGCCGTGATGGTTGACGCGTGCCGAAGCTGAAGTCCATCGGAGGTGACCGCGCCGGCGTGCAGCATCCAGATGCCGCTCTCCACGTCGAACGCGCCAATCGGGCGCGCGTAGCTGGCCCGTGCCAACGAGCGCGCGCCGCCCTTCAGGGTCACGCCAGCGCGTGTGGCCGGCAACAGCGCCATCAGCGACGTGCCGATCGCGATCCGCCCGATGCCGAGGGGACGCGCGGCATCGGCGCGCACACGCCATCGCAGGCCGGGCGCAACGGCAATCGTGTGCAACGATGGGGCCATTTCGTCGTAGCGGGCTGTCCACTCCCCGCCTACCGCGGCGCCCCACTGCCACGGGCCGGCCGGGCGCGTGAAGAACAGTCCGGCTGAGCCGGACGGCGAGTTGCGGCGCCGGTACATTGCGGTTGGCAACAGGTCGGGGGAGAGGGGAATGCGGCGGATGTCGTCGTCGGCGCCATGCGCGTCGCGTGCGGGAAACGCACCGCCGACGGTGAACGTCACGCCGCTATGCCCGATGGGCTGCGAGTAACGCACGTGGAGATCGGTGAATCCCCACGCATGGAAGACGTCGTTGGCCGGCGTGTCGGCGCGGCTTGAAGCCCAGATGGTGGAGAGATCCAGTCGGCCGCGGGCGAGCGCCACCGATGCGCTCAGCGGCACGCTCATCTCATACAGCGTCAGCGAGCGATCACCGGTGCCCTCGAACCAGGCTTCACCGTATTCGCTCTCATTGCCCTCCGTCGCCAGCCCCGCTTCTGTGGGATCGTCACCCGCGACGGGCGCGGCACCCGGCATCGGCACGACCGCCGAGAGCGACGTCGTCACGCCCGCGGTCACCAGCAGGCCTGCATCAAAGACGGCGTTCACGCCAGCATCAGTGTCGAGCGCCCGACGCAGCAGTCGGTCGGCCTGCGGGGCGTCGCCGCTCTCCATCGCGTCCATTGCCGCGGCCCAGGCAAGGAAGGCGTCGACGTTCGCGGTCGGGCGGTCTGCGAGGGAGCGCCGTTCGTTGGCCGACGGCTCGACCCCGAGCACCCGCAGCACGTCGAGCGCGAGCCGGCGCTCCACGTTGAATAGGTCGGCCAGCGATCCGCTCTGCGCGACCGTCGCATCCACACGTGCCCGCGACAGGTTCACCACGCGCGCCGTCAGGCGCAAGGACGACGCGGACTGCACCGCGTCCACCACCACCACGTCGGCTGCGCCGAGGAAGCGCCACGCGCGCGGCCGACCCCACTCGTCCGTCCCTCCCAGCGCGCGCTCGGCAACGATGGCCTGCGCCTGCATCCGTTCAACCAGCCGCAGGGCGTGGACGCGCGCCAGGTCGGTGGCGAGCAAGTCGGCGATGCCTGCATCGAGGCCGGGAATCTCTTCTCCCACGGCGCGACCGGCGATCAGCGCGACGGTGCCGCGACGTGGCGGCCCAACGACGAGTTGCCGCTCCGCAGCGAGGGCCTGTGCGACGGCGCGTCGTGCCTCGGCTTGGCGCTGCTCGTAGCGTCGCACGACGGCGCGGGGCGATTGCGCGGCGACGTCAACTGCGGCGAGCGCGATGAGCAGGGTGATCAGAACGGGTTTCATCGGCGATTTCAACACGATGGGGACAAGTTTCGATCTGAGGGCCGGGTCTCTGACGAAACAAAGTAGTCGAATTGCGGCCGCCATATTCCCTGACAACTACTCGGGTATTTCCTGATCATCCTTCTATAGAAATCTGCGTTGACACTCCTCCCGCACGATACCTAGCTTTCCATCTTGTTGAGCGCTCGTGAATTCCTTCACGAAGGCGGACTTACGGCATGGATCGCAACTACATACCTGTCCTGTTTCTGCTCGGAATCGCCGTCCTGACGGCGGTCGCCATCATTGGGCTGTCGCAACTCGTGATGCGCTTCCGGCCGACGCCGGTCAAGCAGCAGGCCTATGAATCGGGCATGCCGCCGTTGGGCGATGCCCGCGAGCGGTTCTCGGTGAAGTTCTACATGGTCGCGATGTTGTTCATCGTGTTCGACATCGAAACCGTGTTCATGATTCCGTGGGCGGCCTACTATCGCCAGCTCTCGTGCGCCGTGCCGCTCGTGAACGGCGCCTGCCCGGCGGGACAGATCTCGTTCTTCGGCCTGGGCGAGATGCTCGTCTTCATGGTCATTCTGCTCGCCGGCTTCATCTACATCTGGAAGAAGGGAGCCCTCCAATGGGACTGATTGACGCCCCGACCCCCAGCGTCGTCTCCGTGGACCCCGCCCATAGTGAGGGCTGGGTGGCCACCCGGCTCGACTTCCTCGTCAACTGGGGGCGCGCCAACTCACTCTGGCCAATGCCATTCGGCACGGCGTGTTGCGCCATCGAGTTCATGGCCTCCGCGGCCTCGAAGTTCGACCTTGCGCGATTCGGAATGGAGCGCATGGGATTCTCGCCCCGCCAGGCCGATGTCCTGATCTGCGCGGGGCGTGTTCCGTTCAAGCTCGCGCCGGTGCTGCGCCGCATCTGGCAGCAGATGCCGCAACCCAAATGGGCGATCTCGATGGGTGCCTGCGCCTCGACCGGTGGGATGTTCGACAACTACGCGGTGGTGCAGGGCATCGATACCATCATCCCCGTGGACGTCTATGTGCCCGGCTGCCCGCCGCGCCCCGAAGCGTTGATCCACGCCATCATGATGTTGCAGAAGAAGGTGATGAAGGAAACGATGTCGTCCACGCCGCGTGAGGAGATGGTCCCCGACCCGACCTCCCAGCTGTACATCCCGCCGTCACGCATCGACACGCTGTCGCAGGCGTTCGGCAACTCCATCCCGCAGACGCGGAGCGGCCAATGACGGCCTTCACCGTTGTCACGGCGGGAAGCGCCCCCGGGCTTCCGGTCCCGGCCACGCCGAAGCAGGTGCCGCATCGCGGTGGTGAAGCCAATCCCTCGGCCGAGGCGCTGCGCGCCAAGTTCGGCGGCGCCATCCTGCGCGTCGAGGTGGTCTGGGGCGAGACGAATGTGATCGTCGCGATGGACCGCGCGCTCGAGATCATCCGCTGGCTGCACGACGACCCGTCGCAGAGCTACGAGTATCTCTCCGACGTCACCGCGGTGGAGTTCCGCGACAGCACGCTGCCGATCGAGGTCATCTGGCACCTCCGCTCCATCAAGCACCGCCGTTTCCTGCGCCTCAAGGGGATGATTGCGACGGGGCAACCGCTCGCCGCGCCGTCCGTGTACGACATCTACAAGGGCGCCGATTGGCTCGAGCGCGAATGCTATGACATGTTCGGCATCGTCTTCGAGGGGCATCCGGACCTTCGGCGCATCCTGCTCTGGGAGCAGTACGCGGAGGGCTTCCCGCTGCGGAAGGACTTCCCGCTGCGCGGGCGCTTCAGTCGTGCGGAACAGCTGCGCCAGGCGCTCGCCGCGAACCCCGAGGCCCGCTACTCGATGGAGGAACTCTCCGTCGCCGACGCGTACGCCGAGCTGCCGCAGGACATGCGCGCCCGCATCAAGGGCGGCGAGTCGACGGGAGAATAACCGATGGCCACCAAGCGAACAGTCGAAGTCGAACTCTCGACCACCGGCATCGGCGCCGACGGCCGGCCGCAGCGTGTGCCGCTGGTGGCCGGTGGCGATGGCGGCGTGGCGCTGCAGGCGCCGCCGGGCATTGAGCCGGATCTCGAAGGCGAGCACATGCTCATCAACATCGGGCCGCAGCACCCGGCGACGCACGGCGTGCTCCGTCTGGTGCTTGAACTCGATGGCGAGACGGTCGTCCGCTGCATTCCGCACATCGGCTACCTGCACTGCGGCTTCGAGAAGATCGGCGAGTATCGCCAGTACAACCAGATCATCCCGTGGACCGACCGCGATGACTACCTGAACTGCGTTGGCAACAACATCGCGTTCGCGATGGGTGCCGAGAAACTGTTTGGCATCGAGATCACGCCGCGGTGCACGGTCCTGCGCGTCATTGGCATGGAACTGTCGCGCATCATCTCGCATCTGGTCTGGATGGGCACCACCTGCATTGACATTGGCGCCTACACGCCGTTCCTCTGGTCATTCCAGGAGCGCGAGAACGTCTACAACCTGTTCGAAGGCTGGGTCGGGGCGCGGTTGACGACGAGCGCCTCGCGCGTCGGCGGCATGGCCGCGGACATTCCCGACGGCTGGCTCGACGGCCTCAAGGCGTTCGTACGGTCATTCCCGAAGACGCTCGACGAGTGCGACCGCGTCGTCACCAAGAACGGCATCTGGGTCGGGCGTACCGTGGGGATCGGCGTCATGTCCCCGGAGGAGGCGCTCAACTACGGCCTGTCCGGCCCGATGCTTCGCGCCTCGGGCGTGGATTACGACGTGCGCAAGGACTTCCCGTACCTGGACTACGAGACGTACGACTTTGAGGTGCCGGTCGGCGTGCACGGCGACGTGTACGACCGCTATCTCGTGCGCATGGAGGAGATGCGCCAGTCGGTGCGCATCGTCGAGCAGGCCATCGCGCGACTCCCCGACGGGCCGGTGAATGTGGACGACCCGCGCGTCATCCTGCCGCCGAAGCACAAGGCGACAAGCGAGATGGAGAGCATGATCCATCACTTCAAGAACGTGATGGAGGGGCCGCGTCCGGCGCCCGGCGAGGCGTATGTCGCCGTCGAGGCACCGAAGGGCGAGAAGGGCTACTACATGGTCTCCGACGGCTCGGCCAAGCCGGTCCGGTGGCGCATCCGGCCGCCGTCGTTCGTGAACCTGTCAGCCATTCCGAAGATGGTGGAAGGGCACCTGCTGTCGGACGTCATCGCGATCAATGCGTCGATCGATATCGTGATGGGAGAGATAGACAGGTGAGAGAGACAAGAGAGCAACAACAGCGAGACAACAGAGCGACACCAGAGGGGCGAGGGGACGCATGAGTCACGGACCATCAGCATCGGGCGGCGCGGTTGCCAAGCCGATTCCCGGCCATCACCACGACGAGCCGTACGTGCCGGTGTTCACGGCGGGGTCGGCGCCGCGCGCCAAGCTCGACGACATCCTCTCGCGCTATCCCACGCGGCAGGCGGGCCTGCTCCCCGCACTCTGGATCGTGCAGGACGAGCGTGGTTGGATCAGCGAGTCCGCGATGAAGGAAGTCGGCGACGTGCTCGGCCTCACCGCGGCGTACGTCAAGGGCGTGGTGACGTTCTACACCATGTACCACCAGCACCCGGTGGGGAAGTACTTCATCCAGGTTTGCACCACCTCCTGCTGCAATTGCATGGGGGCGGAAGACGTGGTGAAGGCGTTCCTCGAGCAGACCGGATGCGGCGAACTGGGGCTGACCTCGGCCGACGGCAAGTACACGGTGATCGAAGTCGAGTGCCTCGGTGCGTGCGGCTTTGCCACGCCGATCATGGTCAATGATGACTTCGTTGACAGCGTGAGCGTGGAGAAGGTCCCGGAAATTCTCAGGAAATACGCGTAAGAGCTACGACAGAGAAACAAGAGACAGACAACTGAGAGACAACAGCACGCCGCAGGGCAGGTCTCCCGTCTTCCGTCACCCGTCTACCGTCTGAATCATGGGTTATCCACATAAGAGCCACCCGCGCGAGACGCCGATTCTCAGCAAGTATTTCGGCGATCCGGAGGCGCGCACGCTGGAAGGATGGAAAGCGCGCGGCGGCTACAAGGCGCTGCCGCAGGCGCTGGCCACCGATCCGGTGGCGATCCAGAATGTCGTCAAGGAGTCGGGACTGCGCGGCCGCGGCGGCGCGGGCTTTCCGACCGGGCTGAAGTGGTCGTTCATGAAGATCGGCGACGGCAAGCCGCACTATCTGTGCTGCAACGCCGACGAGTCGGAGCCCGGGACGTTCAAGGACCGCGAGATCATGCGCTGGACGCCCCACGCCCTCATCGAGGGATGCGCGGTGGCGGCGCACGCGATCGGCGCCGAGACGTGCTACATCTACATCCGCGGCGAGTTCACCGAGCCCATCGCCGTCATGGAGGCGGCGCTCGACGAGGCACGCAAGGCGGGGGTGATTGGGCCGAATGCCTGCGGTTCGGGCAAGACGGTCAACATCTGGGTGCATCGCGGCGCCGGCGCGTACATCTGCGGCGAGGAAACGGCGCTGATGAACAGCATCGAGGGGCGCCGTGGCAACCCGCGCATCAAGCCGCCGTTCCCGGCGGTGGCGGGGCTGTTCGGTATGCCGACGACGATCAACAACGTCGAAACCCTCACGGCCGTGCCGCACATCCTGAACAACGGCGCCGAGTGGTACAAGGCGATGAGTCTCTCCAGCCCGAAGAGCACCGGCAGCAAGCTCTTCTCCGTCTGCGGCAACGTGGCGCGCCCCGGGAACTACGAAGTGCCGCTGGGCTTCCCGTTCAAGGAATTCCTCTACGACCTGTGCGGCGGTCCGCTGCCGGGCCGGAAGTTCAAGGCGATCATCCCGGGCGGTTCGTCCGTGCCGGTGATCACCATCGAGGAAGCCGAGCAGGTCAAGATGGACTATGAGGGGTTCATGGAGTTCGGCACGATGATGGGCTCGGGCGGCGTCATCATCTTCGACGACGCGCAGTCGATGCCGAAGCAGCTGGCGCGCCTCGCGCGCTTCTATGCGCACGAGAGCTGCGCCCAGTGCACGCAGTGCCGTGAAGGGACGGCGTGGATGACCAAGATTCTCGAGCGGATCGTCGCGGGGCAGGGGACGTTCGAAGACCTCGACACGATCTTCGAGCTGACCGAGAACATGACCGGCAAGACGATCTGCGTGCTGAGCGACTCCTGCGGCGCCCCGGTGACGAGCGGCATCACCCGCTTCCGCGGCGAGTTCGAGTCGCTGATCACCGGCAAGCGTTCCTCGACCGTGGCGGTGGGCTGATGCCAGACCAGAAGCTCGTCAACGTGACCATCGAGGGACGCCCGGTGAGCGTCCCCGAGGGGACCACCATCCTCGAGGCGGCCAAGACCGCCGGGGTGCTGATCCCCCATTACTGCTACCACCCGGGACTCAAGATCGCCGGCGTCTGCCGCATGTGTCTCGTCGAGGTGGAGAAGATGCCCAAGCTGGCACCGTCGTGCGCGACGACGGTGGCGGAAGGGCAGGTGGTGAACGTCTACAGCCAGAAGGCGCTCGATGCGCGCAAGGGCGTGCTCGAGCTGCTGCTCATCAATCACCCGCTCGACTGCCCGATCTGCGACCAGGCCGGCGAGTGCGAGCTGCAGGACTACACCTTCCAGGAAGGACGCGCCGACTCGCGCTACCGCGAGCCGAAGCGCTTCAACCCGGCCGAGGACTTTGGCGGCGACGTGCTGTACGTCACGAACCGCTGCATCCTCTGCACGCGTTGCGTGCGCTACATGGGCGACGTGGCCGGCGACCGTGCGCTCTGCGTGGAAGAGCGCGGCGATCGGGCCAAGATCGGCATCGCGCCGGATCACGACCTGTCGCACGCGTGGGCGGCCAATGTGGTGGACCTCTGCCCCGTCGGCGCGCTCGTGAGCAAGGACTTCCTGAACAAGGCCCGCGCCTGGGAGTTGGACCGCACCGCGTCCGTCTGCCCGAACTGCTCGCAGGGATGCAACATCACGCTCGAGACGCGCGACGGCGCGCTGATGCGGATGAAGCCCCGCTCGAACAGCGAGGTCAATCACTTCTACCTGTGCGACGAGGGGCGGCTCAACTACCAGTGGGTCGACCGCGGCGACCGGTTGGAGGCGCCGATGGTCGCGGGCCAGGCCGTCTCCTGGGAGGCAGCACTGACCGCCGCCGGGGCGGCGCTCACGACGGGTGCGCGGCACGTCGTCGCCAGTCCATCCTTGAGCAACGAAGCGCTTTGGCTGCTCAAGCAGGCCGCCGGCGTGGGCACGTTCCGCGTGGCGCAGGGGACGGAGGCACCGTTACCTGGCGTAACAGACCTCGCCCGGCGCGCCGATCGGGCCCCGAACGCCACGGGAGCCGAGCTGCTTGGCTTCACCCGCGCGGCGAACCCGCTTTCCGGCGCTGGCGACGTGGTCGTCATCGCCGGCGACGACTGCGCGGGGCTCGACACCGCTGCGCTCGCGTCGGCCAAGCACGTGATCTTCCTTGGGACGGCGGCCCCGGCCGCGTTGCCCGTCGGGGCGATCGTCCTGCCGATCGCGAATTTCGCCGAGGAGGAAGGGACGTTCACCAACCTGCGGGGGCGCGTCCAGCGGTACCTGCAGGCGCGCCCCGCGCCGGGATTCGCCCGCGCCGGCTGGCTGGCGATGGCGGGCTTGGCGAGTGCCGCGGGCAAGGGCGGCGCCTACACGAGCGCCGCAGCGGTCTTCGCGGCCATGGCGAAGGCGGAGAGTGCCTTCGCGGGAATGAGCTATGACACAGTTGGACTCAAGGGCCAGACGGCACCGGGCGCGAGGGTGAACGCATGACGCACGCCGTGTCGCTTCTTCTCCAGGTGGCCGATCCACAACTGCCGCCGTCGTCGGAGATGTTCATCCTCTTCGGCCTCATCAAGGCCGGCGTGGCGTTCGGCATCTATATGCTCTGCGTGGCCTACACGACGCTGCTCGAACGCCGCGTCGCGGGGTGGATTCAGGACCGCATCGGTCCCAACCGCGTCGGGCCGCAGGGGCTGTTGCAGCCCATCGCCGACGGCGTCAAGAACTTCATGAAGGAAGAGGCCCTGCCGGGAGGCGCCAACAAGGCACTGTTCGTCCTGGCGCCCGCCCTCGCCTTCATTCCCGCGATGATCACGTGGGCCGTCATTCCCTTCGCCTCGCCGCTCCCCATTCCAGGGGTCGGCCTGGTGAGCATGGCGGTTGCGGACCTCCCGGTGGGTTTCCTGTTCGTCCTCGCCATCAGCTCGCTTGGCGTCTACGGCATCACCATCGCGGGGTGGTCGTCGAACAACAAGTACGCGCTGCTCGGCGGACTGCGCGCTTCGGCGCAGATGATCTCCTACGAGATCGCCATGGGGATGAGCACGGTGTGCGTGCTGCTCCTCGCTGGCAACGTGAACCTCAATGAGATCGTGGCGCAGCAGCAGGGGCAGACGTGGAACGTCGTCATGCTCACGCTTGCCTTCTTCATCTTCGCCGTGGCGGCGCTCGCGGAGACCAACCGCGTGCCGTTCGACCTGCCGGAGTCGGAGTCGGAGCTCGTGGCGGGCTATCACGCCGAGTACAGCTCGATGCGGTACTCGATGTTCCCGCTGGCGGAGTACGCCAACATCATCACGTCGAGCGGCCTCATGGTGACGCTGTTCTTCGGCGGATGGGACATTCCGTTCACGCACTGGGACAACACGGCGCCCTGGACAGCGATGAAGACGCTGGTCACTCTCGGCGCGTACTTCGCCAAGGTCTTCTTCTTCGTCTTCTCGTTCATCTGGATTCGCTGGACGGTGCCGCGCTTCCGCTACGACCAGCTGATGTCGCTGGGCTGGAAGATCCTGCTGCCGATGGCGCTCGTGTACATCACGGCCGTGGCGAGCCTGGTGCTGGCCCTCGACGCCGCCGGCCTCGGCCGCACGAGCTACGGTTTCCGCGGCGCGTTCCTCGGGATGAACGTGGTCTTCGTGGTGCTGGTCTTCTGGGTGCTCGACCGCGGGCGCATCGTCAGCCCGGCCTTCTCGCGCACCGAGCGCGAACGGCTGGCGCGGATGCGCCTCGGCGCCACGCGGAGCGATCTCCTGACTGGGAAGGGGGCCTGATGCCGATCCAAACGCGGGTCGTGGACCGGCCCACGACCGAGACCAGCTACGTGCGCGCCACGTTCCAAGGGTTGGCGCTGACCTTCAAGCACCTCGTGGACCCGCACAAGGTCACCGTGCAGTACCCCGAGGAGAAGTGGGACATCGGGCCGCGCTGGCGCGGCACGCACCGCATGCTCACCACCGAGGACGGCAAGGCCAAGTGCGTGGCCTGCGGGCTCTGCCCGACCGTCTGTCCGGCCAACTGCATCAAGCTGGTTCCCGGCGTGGACGAGCAGGGCAACCGCTACCCGGCGGTCTTCGATATTGACGAGTTCCGCTGCATCTTCTGCGGCTATTGCCAGGAAGTCTGCCCGGAGGAGGCGATCCATCTCGGCCGGCACTACGAGAACGCCGAGTATGACCGGAAGGACTTCGTCTACGATCTCAAGCGGCTGACGTCGCAGACGCACCCCGTGTGCGAACTGTGGGATCCGGCCGACCCGAAGGGGGAATGATGCAACCGAATCAATTCCACCCCCTCGCGTACTCGTTCGCCTTCTACTTTTTCGGGTTGACGGCGATTGCCAGCGCCATCGCATTCGTGACCCGCAAGAGTCCGGTGGCGGCGGCCATGTGGCTGGTCAACGTGATGTTCTCGCTGGCTGGCCTGTACGTCATGCTGGACGCGCAGTTCATCGGCGCCATCCAGATCCTGGTGTACACGGGCGCGATCATGGTGGTGTTCCTGTTCGTGATCATGCTGCTGAACCTCGGGCACGCGTCGGAACTGGCGGACGCGCGCGGCCGGTGGGGCAAGATCCTGGCGCTCTTCGTCGGGATCGCACTGCTGGCCGAGGTGATGGCGCTCAATCGCGGCGACACGGTGCAGCGGATGATCCCGCCCGATCTGGCGGCGAAGGCGGCGGCCGCCGCCGCGACGCCGGTGGCCGGCGGCATCATCGGCCCGGTGGCGGCGCCGCTCTTCAAGGAGTACCTGCTGGCCTTCGAGCTGACGAGCGTGCTGCTGCTCGCCGCCATCGTCGGCGCGGTGGTGCTCGGCAAGCGGAGGACCGATGCTCGTTGAAGCCCTGGCCCTCTCGGCGGTGCTCTTCTCGATCGGCGTCGTCGGCGTCCTGACGCGGCGCAACGCGATCATCATCTTCATGTGCGTTGAGCTGATGCTGAACGCCGTCAACCTGTCCTTCGTGGCGCTGAGCACGCTGTATGGCGCGGCCGGCCAGGTGTTCGTGGTCTTCACGATGACCGTGGCCGCGGCGGAAGCTGCGGTCGGGCTGGCGATCATCATCGCCATCTTCCGGCACGTGAAGACCGTCAACCTCCAGAACATCAACCTCCTGAAGGGATGATGAACCCGGCCTTGACTCCAGAGGGGGGGCATCCGCTCGCGGCCACGGTCGCGCGCCTCGTCTGGCTGCTCCCACTGCTGCCGTTGTTGGGGTTCCTGATCAATGGCACCCTGGCGATGCTCGGCGTTGCGAAGACTGGCCCCGCCGATCCCTCCGCCAATGGCGGGCACGGGCACGGTGACGACCACGCGCACGGCCATGGCGACGCGCACGGTCACGACCCGCACGGTCACGACGACCACGGTCATCCCCCGCGCCACAAGTTCGCGCCGATCGTCAGTCTCGTCGGCCCGGGCGTCCTCGTCGCGGCATTCCTGCTCGCTTCCGCCATCTTCTTTGCAATGCGCGGCGTCGAGATGGAGCATCCGTACGTCCAGACGCTCTTCTCGTGGATGCCCGTCGGCGACCTGAACCTGAATGCGACCATCCTGCTCGACCCACTGTCGATGGTGATGGTGATGGTCATCACCGGCGTCGGGATGCTGATCCACCTGTTCAGCGTCGGCTACATGCAGGATGACCCGGGGTACCCGCGCTACTTCGCGTACCTGAACC
>JAKAJN010000080.1 GCA_021813725.1 bacterium
ATTGGTCGGCTCATCGAGCACCAGCAGGTTGGCGCGCGACAGGGTGATCATCGCCAACGCCAGGCGCGACCGTTCGCCGCCCGAGCAGACGTCGGTGCGCCGCTGGACCGTGTCGCCGGAAAACCCAAACGCGCCGAGCAGGCCTTGGATCTGGCCGCGCGTCCAGAGCGGGCGCAGGTCGTTGATGCAGTCGTAGATCGTGGTGCCCATCGGCACCTGCGCGAGGTCCTGCCGGAAATGCGCGGCCGAGATGGAACCGCCCAGACGCGCCTCGCCGGCCGCCGGGTCGCGCTCGCCGAGGATGGTGCGCAGCAGCGTCGATTTGCCAGCACCGTTCGGTCCGACAATCGCCACCACGTCGCCGCGCATCGCGGTGGCGTGGAAGTCCTTCACCAGCGTGCGTCCCTCGACCGCGACGTCGAGCCGATCGCAGTAGACCACGCGATCGCCGCCACGCTCCTTCACCTCGAGCGAGAACGCCATCGTGTCATCGGCGCCAGGTGGCGGGGTGAGGCGCGGCAGTCGGGCGAGTCGTGTGCGCCGTCCCTGCGCCTGCTTGGTGTTCTGTCCGGCGATGTTGCGGCGAATGAAGTCCTCTTCCTTCGCGATGAACTTGCGTTGCTGCTCCACCTGACGCTCGAGTGCCAGGCGGCGCTCGGCGCGCTGATTCACGAACGCCGAGTAGCCGCCGCGATACGCCGACGCCGAGCCGCCTTCAAGGTGCAGCACGTGATCCACGGTCTCGTCGAGGAACGCGCGGTCGTGGCTGATGACCAACGCCGTGCCGCGTCGCTCCACGAGGTACCGCTGCAGCCAGTCCGTCGTTTCGAGGTCGAGGTGATTGGTCGGCTCGTCGAGCAGCAGCACATCGGCGGGGGACACCAACTGCGCGGCCAGCCCCACGCGCCCGCGCTCGCCACCCGACAACACCGAGACGCGCTTGACCTTGGCCTCCTCCGCGTCAAAGCCCAGGCCTTGCAGGACGGCATCCACCCGGGCGTGGAACTCGTAGCCACCTTCGTGGGCAAACCGTTCCATGTCGTGGCCGTAGCGGTCGAGCACGGCCGGATCCGGATCCGACCCCATGTCGGCAAGTCGGTTCGCCTGCTCGGCGAGCGATGCCTCGAGCGCGATGAGTGGCGCGAACGGCTGGGCGGCGGCCTCCCAGACCGTTTCGGCCGCGCCGAAGTCGCGGTGCTGGTCGAGCAGAGAAAGCCGAAGACCTCCGGGGCGCGAGACGACACCGGCCGTCGGCCGCTGTTCGCCGGTGATGAGCCGGAACAACGTCGTCTTGCCCGATCCGTTGCGTCCGATGATGCCCCAACGTTCCCCCTCGGCGACTGTAAAGGAGACATCGCGGAGCAGGGTGGTGGCGCCGAATTCGACGCGCACGCCGGTGAGGGTGATCTGGGTCACACCGACAATTTATCCGTGTGACCAGCGCCTCGCGCCGGCTCGTCCACAGGGTGGCTATCTTCAACGGTGTCTAGTGCCGGAACATCGAGGTGAGGGCGCGGTACCAGCAGGAACGTCCTGCGTCGTCCGCCGCTTTCGAGAATCGGAGTCTCCCATGTTCGTGAGTGCGGCAGTGGTGCTGGCGCTTCAGTTGGGAGTCGGCGTGCAGGCGGCGAACGAGCCCGTGTCGCAAGGCCCCGGCCCGCGCCTCGAGACGCTGCGGGTTGGCGTGGATGCGCCAGCCGACGATACCCTCCGGGTGCGCCGCCGCGCAGTGCGGCTGAGCGACGCCTACAACACGCGGCTCAAGATCCACAAGTATGCGTCGTACGCGATGCTGCCGATGTTCGCGTTCGAGTATGCGGCGGGCGACCAGCTCTTCAAGAAGAGCGCGTCGGCGCCGCAGTGGGCACGCGACTACCATGGAGTCGTGGCGAGCGGCATTGCCGGGTTGTTCACGCTCAACACGATCACGGGCGGGCTCAATTGGTGGGAGACGCGCCACCAACCCGGCGGCCTCAAGTGGCGCACGGCGCACTCGGCGCTGATGATGCTGGCCGAGGCCGGGTTTGTCGCGACCGGAGTGCTGGCCGACCAGGCCGAGGAGTCGCTCGACAGCCGCAAGCTGCACCGCACGGTGGCCATTTCCTCCATGTCGGTGGCCACCGTGTCCTACCTGATGATGTTGAAGCCCCTGCGGAGAGATTGAGATGCCGCTTGTCGAGACGCTCGCCGAACTGGCCAAGCCGTGGGCGAAGTTCTATTCCAAGTCGGATGCCACGCAAGCGGTGCTGATGTTCACGCACCTCGCGGGGATGCTCGGGGGCGGCGGGCTCGCCATTGCCGCCGACCGGGCGATGTGGAAAGCACGCACCGCCACCGATGAAGTGCGCGCCAAACTGCTTGCCGAAGTCGAGGCGACGCATCGCCCCGTACTGATCGGTCTCGCCATGGCGGCGGTGTCGGGCGCGCTGATGCTGGCCGCCGACATCAAGACCTACCTGCCGTCGCCGTATTTCTGGGGGAAGATGGTTGCGTTGGCGCTGCTGCTCGCAAATGGCGCGTGGCTGAAGTCCATTGAGCAGAAGGCGCAGCGCGCGCCGGCGACGTTTGCCGCCGCCTGGCCGCGGCTCGCCCTGTCGTCGCGCTTCAGTTATGTGCTCTGGTTCGCCGTCGTGCTGGGCGGCGTGCTGCTGATGAACGCCTGACCCACACCGTAGCCCCTCGATGAGCGCCAACGACTGCTCGGGCGACTGCCCGATTGCCCGCCGCGTCTTCCTGAAGGACGTGTCCGTGTTCACCGCGGCGCTGGTCGCCGCCGGTCTCGCGCCGCGCGGCGCGATGGCCGCTGCCGAACCGGTGCGCGCATTGTCGCGCGAGCGCACCGAGGTGCGCTACCCGATTCCGGCCAAGGATGGCGTGCAATTCGACGACAAGAACGAGGTCATCCTCGTGCGGTACGCGGGCAAGGTGTACGCCTTCGCGCTCTCGTGCCCGCACCAGAGCACCGCGCTCAAGCTCGATCCTGCCGGCTCGGGCGGTTTCTACTGCACCAAGCACGAGTCGCGCTACCGTCCCACCGGCGAGTTCATCTCCGGTCGCGCGACGCGCAACATGGACCGGCTGGCGATCCGTCGCGATGGCAACGCGGTGCAGGTGGATGTGGACAAGTGGTTCGAGTCCGACTCCGAACCCACGCAGTGGGCCTCGGCGGCAATCACGCTCTGATGGGGAGGCCGGCATGACCGATGGCGTGTGCGACGCGTCCTGTCCGCTTGGACGGCGTGAGTTTCTCGGCGCCGCCGCGCTGGCGGCGCTTGCCGTGCTGGAGACCGCCTGCGGCGACGGCCAGATCGGACCGGCCGCGCCCGGCACCGGCGGCACGACAGGTGGGAACACACTGGTCGTGACGGTGGCGTCGTTCACAGCGCTGGCGAACGTCGGCGGCGCGGCGCGCGTGGACGGCGGGCAGGGCACGCCGGTGGCGCTGGTGCGCACGGGCACATCCACCTTCGCCGCCTTCTCGCTGCGCTGCCCGCACGAGGGCTTCACCGTCAGCGTGCTCAACGGTTCGTTCTACTGTCCGGCGCACGGGGCGCGCTTTGCGAGCAGTGGCACGTGGACGGGCGGTCAGCGCACGTCAAACCTGCACGCGCTGGTCTCCACGTACGACGCGGTGGCGGGGACCGTCACTATTTCTCGATAGGGTGCAGCGGCACGGGCACGGTATGGTGCAGGGAAGGGGGGCCGTTCGGTGTTATCCCAGCGGCACCTCTGGACACAGTTGGGCGCTCTCGAGTGCCCGCTCGGCCACCGCCTTCTGCCGCGCATCCTGGTTGCGGGTGAGCGCGCGCACAGCGCGCCGCGCACGGCGCGCCGCGGCGGCGACGAACAGGCGCGTGAGGTCGACGTCCGACGCGACCTTCGTTTCGTCGCCGCCCGCTCCTTCCAGCGCGGCCGTGCAGCGCGAGAGGGCGCAGACCGCGAGATAGATGTCGATCGCCGCGTTGGCCAGGCGCTCTTGGTGGAACTGCCGTTCGATGATCTGCTTCCCTTCACTCATCAATAGCGCTTCCACCCCGGTGGCGAGCGCGTGAATCACGTCAGCCAGCGGCTCGGCGTCGTCGCGCAGCAGCGCATGCACCCTGGTGAACTCGGGCTTCGTGAGTTGCCGCACGGCGCGGCCGGCGATGTAACCGCCGATGGCACCAATCGAACGCAGCGGATCCTTGAACGCGCGTCCAATTTCCTTGAGCCGCTCGCCGGGCTGCTGCAGCGCCGAGAGCGCGATGAGCGCGCGCAGGATCTCGTTGGTCCCCTCGAAGATCATGTTGATGCGCGCGTCGCGCACGAACTGCTCGTACGGATACTCCTTGGAGTAGCCGATGCCACCGGCAATCTGCATCGCATCGTGCGCGACGCGATTCGCCATCTCCGACGCGAAGATCTTGCAGCAGGCCGTCTCGAGCGAGAAGTCCGCGCCGCCACGGTCCACCATCGCCGACGTGACCATCCACGCCGCGTCGGCCGCGTAGCAGTCGGCCGCCGCCACCGCGAACTTGCGCTGGATCATCTCGAACGAACCGATCGGCCGCCCGAACTGCTCACGCTGCTTCGCGTACTCGAGCGCGTGCCGCATCATCTCGCGCGTGCCGCGTGACGACCCGGCGGCCAGGCCGAGGCGCCCGGAGTTGAGGATCTCGAGCGCAATCTTGAAGCCGTGCCCCACGTCGCCGAGTCGGTCTTCCACCGGCACCTTCACGTTCTCGAACGTGAACGTCCGCGTATCGGAGGCCTTGATCCCCATCTTCTGCTCGGGCTGGCCCATCGAGACGCCACTCGCATGCGCGTCCACGATGAATGCCGTCACGCGCTGCTTCGGCTTGCCGTCCACCTCCACCGGCACCTTGGCGAAGACGGTGAGCACGCCCGCGTAGCCGGCGTTGGAGATCCAGATCTTGCTCCCGTTCAGCACGTAGTGCGTGCCATCAACGCTCGGAATCGCCGTCGAACGCATCGCCTGCGCATCGGATCCCGAACCAGGTTCGGTGAGACAGAAGGCGGCGATCAGCTCGCCCGTGGCGCACTTGGTGAGGTACTTCTGCTTCTGCTCCTCGGTGCCGAAGAGCGTGATGCCCTTGCAGCCGATGGACTGATGCGCGCCAAAGTAGACCGCGAGCGCCGGATCGGTGGCGCCGACCTCGCCGAAAACACGGTTGAACACCATCGCGCTCGCCCCAAAGCCGCCGTACTCCTCGGGGATGTTGAGTCCCATCAGCCCGAGTTCGGCCATCCCGGCGCGTGTCTCGTCGGTGAACTTGCCATCGTGGTCGTGCTTGCGCGCGTCTACCGTGTCCGCGGCCCAACTGCGGAACGTGTCGAGGATCGCGGCCGCCGCTTCGCGGTCTGCGTCGCTGGGGACGGGGAAGGGGAAGACGAGATCCTCGCGAATCTCGCCCGAAAAGATGGCCTTGGTGAACGACGGGTTCTTGTCGGGGTCGGCCAAATGCGGGGTCTTGGACACGGTGCGCTCCTGGCGCAGGCGCGAGGCGCCTATCGAGTGGCAAAGGGCACGGAAGCAGGGCCGCCGTGCATCCTTCTAACCTACACCATCCGTCGCCACTCGGCGCCACGCGCCGACCGACGAATGGTGTGCGCGGCATGTCCGGGCGGCGCACTCGGCGGCGAGGGCGATGCGACCGACCAAGAGTAGGAGGTGCGGAGCAGGGTACAGGGCGCGGTAGAGGAGAGCGGGACGCTACTCCTCGGGCACGAATTCACTCCACGGGCCGATCGTCTTCCGATACAGCAACTCGTCGTACCCTTTCACGATGTAGTCCTTCAGCGTGCCGACATACTCGAAACCGAGGCGTTCGTAGAGCCGCCGCGCGCCTTCGTTGAACGACGACACGCACAGGAAGACATTCGGCGATTCGCGGTGAATGCGTTCCTCGGCGAACTCCACCAGCGTCGTGCCCAGGCCGGAGCCGCGCGCCGCCGGCGCCACGCAGACCGAGGCGATATAGCCCGGAAACTGTCCTTTCATCGTGATCAGGATGAACCCGGCCACGGCGTCGCCGTCGAGTGCCACGTACAGCTCGCGTCCGGCGTCCGAGACCGCGACGAGACACCGATCGTACGACCGTCCGAGCGTGATCCACGGGTCGGTCTCGCACATCAACCGCGCGCAGGTGGCGCGATCGGCGTCGTGGCGGGCGGGTACGATGGTCACGGGCATGGATACGTCTCGGGACAGGTGCTTGAACGATATCGGCTCGCTTGCCGTCATACCATAGAGTGGCGTCGCAGAAACCTGTCGAAACGCAATCCCCGGCGGTACGTTCTTGCGGTTACCCATTCCTGCGACCGGACCCATGACCCGTCTCTTCGCGCTCGCCCGTCGCGCGCTCCCGCTCGGCGCTCTGCTCCTCGCCTCCTGCGCCTCGATGCACTTCCCATTCTCGGGCGGCGGATGGCAGCCGCTCTTCGACGGCACCTCGCTCTCGGCGTGGCGCGGCTACCACTCGCAAGAGATGCCCAAGGGGTGGCTGATCGAGCAGGGCGTGCTCGTGAAGCGCGGCACCGCCGCCGACATCATGACGCGGGAGACCTTCGGCGACTTCGAGCTCGAGTTCGAATGGCGCATTCAGCAGGGCGGCAACGCGGGCATCTTCTACCGCGCCACCGAGGAGTACGACAAGATCTACTGGAGCGGCACCGAATATCAGCTCCTCGACGATCCCAACGCCCCCGACGGACGCACGCGCCTCACCTCTGCCGGCGCCGCCTACGGCCTGTATCCCGCCGCCGAGGGCGCACTCAAGCCGGCCGGCGAATGGCAGAAGTCCCGCATCGTCGTCAAGAACAACCACGTCGAACACTGGCTCAACGGCGTCAAGGTGACGGAGTACGCGCTCTGGAGCGACGACTGGAAGGCGAAGGTGAAGGCGTCGAAGTTCGCGAAGTACCCCAACTACGGCCTCGCCAAACGCGGTGCCATCGGCATCCAGGGCGACCACAACGGCATGCTCTCGCTGCGCAACATCCGCATCCGCCCGCTCAACTGAACCCGGCGCCCCACCTGCCACCGGAGTCCCGATGAACGTGACGCGCCTGAAGCTGATGACGATGATGTTCCTCCAGTACTTCATCTGGGGGGTCTGGTTCGTGACGATGGTTACCTATCTCAGCCAGACACTGCATTTCACGGGCACGCAAGTTGGCGCGGCGTATGGCGCCACCGCCATCGCCGCGCTCATCTCGCCCTTCTTCATCGGAATGATCGCTGACCGATTCTTCGCGTCGGAGAAGCTGCTCGCCATCCTGCACCTCGCGGGTGCGGCGCTGATGTGGATGGCCTCGCAGCAGACGTCGTTCGCGACGTTCTATCCGCTGCTCATCGGGTACGCGCTCTGCTACATGCCGACGCTGTCGCTCACCAACAGCATCTCGTTCCACCACGTCGCGAATCCGGCGCGCGAGTTCCCGGCCATCCGCGTGCTCGGCACTATCGGCTGGATCGTTGCCGGCATCATCGTGGGTCGCGTGCTCAAGGCCGACGCGCAGGCCCTGCCGATGCAGCTCGCGGCGTACGCCTCCGCGGCCATGGCCCTCTTCTCGCTGGCGCTCCCCCACACGCCGCCCAAGGCGGCCGGGACGCCCTTCAGTTGGCACGACGCAGTGGGCTTCGATGCGCTGCAGCTCCTCAAGCAGTGGGACTTCGCCCTCTTCGTCCTCGGTTCGTTCCTGCTCTGCGTCCCGCTGCAGTTTTACTACTCGTTCGCCAACCTCTTCCTCAATGAGATCGGCGCGCCGGAACCGGCCTTCATACAGACGTTCGGGCAGATGAGCGAGATCTTCTTCATGCTCCTGCTCCCGTTCTTCCTGCGGAAGCTCGGCATCAAGTGGATCATGGTGGGCGGGATGGCGGCGTGGGCGCTGCGCTACTTCGCCTTCGCCCACGGCAACGCGCAGGCGGGAATGTGGATGATCTACGCCGGCATCCTCCTGCACGGCGTCTGCTATGACTTCTTCTTCGTCGCCGGGCAGATCTACACCGACGAGCGCGCCGGCGAGAAGATTCGCGGCGCGGCGCAGGGGCTCATCAACTTCGTGACCAACGGCGTCGGCTACTACCTCGGCGCCAACGTGAGCGGCGCTGTCGTCGATCGTTACACGACGACCGCCGCCGCCGCGACCACCACCGCCGCGCATAACTGGCCCGCCATCTGGATGCATCCGGCCATCGCCGCCGCCGTGGTGATGGTGCTCTTCGCAATCCTCTTCCGCCCCAAGGTTACCCCGGCCGCGCCGGGAGCCGCCATCTGAGGAGACTGACGATGACCCGCAAGGACCCCGCTTCCACTCCCGATGTCGCGCCGGAGAGCCCGACCGTTTCGCGCCGGGAGTTCGTCGAGAAGACCTCGATGGCCGGCATGGCCTTCACCATCGTCAAGCCGTACGTCCTCGGCGCGCAGCGCGGCCGCTACGTCGCGCCGAGCGACAAGCTGAACGTCGCGTGCATCGGCGTCGGCGGCATGGGCGCCAGCGACGTGCGCGGATTCGCCGCGCAGGCCGACTGCAACATCTACGCGCTGTGCGACGTGGACGACGTGAACGCCGACCGCAGCTATCGCGCGCAACCGCAGGCCAAGAAGTACAAGGACTATCGCGAGCTGATCGAGAAGGAACACAAGAACATCGACGTCGTCACCGTCTCGACGCCGGACCATCATCACGCCGCGGCCTCGATGCTCGCCTTGCGCGCCGGCAAGCATCTCTATTGCCAGAAGCCGCTGGCGCGCACGGTCGCCGAGGTGCGCGCACTCAAGGCCGAAGCGGCCAAGCGCCCCAAGCAGGCGACGCAGATGGGCAACCAGGGACACGCCGCCGAGGGCATTCGCATCCTGCGCGAGTGGGTCGAGGGCGGACTGATCGGCCAGGTCGAGTCGGTGGACTTCTACACCAATCGTCCCATCTGGCCGCAGGGGATCAAGCGCCCCTCGGAGGCGCACAACGTGCCGCCCACGCTCGACTGGGAACTCTGGCTTGGCCCCGCGGCGTTCCGTCCGTATCATCCCGCGTACGCGCCGTTCAACTGGCGCGGCTGGTGGGACTTCGGCACCGGCGCGATGGGCGACATGGCCTGCCACATCATGGACTGCGCCGTCTGGATCCTCGGCCTCAAGTTCCCCGGCAAGGTGTCTCCGGAAACGTCCCAGCTCTTCCCCGAGACGGCGCCCAAGATGTCGCGCATCACGTACGAGTTCCCGGTGGCGGGCACGATGAACGCCATTGGCAAGAACGGGACGCTCACGTGCACGTGGCGCGACGGCGGCATCATCCCGGCCAAGCCCGACGGCCTGACGGCGATGGACAACTGGCCGATGTGGGACGACGGTTTCCAGCTCTGGAAGGGGACAAAGGGGCTCGCGATCGCCGGCACGTACGGCGAGAACCCGCGCCTGCTCGACGCCGATCTCGACAAGCAGGTGAAGGCCAACCCCCTGCCGCAGAAGTATCCGCGCACCAAGGGCGTGTACGGCGAGTTCATCGAGGCCATCAAGAACGGCACCCAGCCCGGCTCGAACATTGCCGGGCACGCGGGCCCGCTGACCGAGATGATCGTGCTCGGCAACCTCGCCGTGCGCGCCGGACGCGTCATCGAACTCAACCCGACGTCGGGCGAATTGCTCACCAAGGGGATTCCGGACGAATGGATCTCGACGCCCTACCGCAGCGGCTACTCGCTCTGATGCGTCGCCCACTGCTGACCGCGTCGGCGGCCCTGCTGCTCGCTCCCGCTGCGGCCGCGGCGCAAGCGGGCGCGACGGGCTACGTGCAGGAGCGCCCCACGGTCTACACGCCCGATGCCACGCAGCTGCTCGCCGAGCGCGGGAGCGAGATGCGCGGCGTGGTGGAGCGCTACACGGCGGATCGCAGTGTGCTCCAGCGCCGGTATCCGCAGCAGTACTCGGCGGCTCAGCGCGAGGTGTTCGGCACGTTCTACGCAGCGTGGATGACCCAGCTCAACGCCATTGACTTCGACAAGCTGGGGCTCGACGCCAAGGCCGACTACATCCTCCTGCGCAACCGCATCGAGGAAGCGCAGGATGAGGTGCAGCGCGACACCAAGGTGTACGCCGAGCTCGCGGCGCTGCTCCCGTTCGGCGACTCGGTCTTCGCGCTCGAGGATCGCCGCCGCCGAATGGAAAACGTGGACGGCCAGCGCTCGGCAGGGACGCTCGATTACATCGGCAAGACAGTAAACGCGCTGCGCGCGAAACTCGAGAACCCGCCCAAGGGCGACTCGAGTGTCGCCAAAATCAGCAAGGTGTCGGCCTATCGAGCCGCCGAGGTCACCGCGTCGCTCCGCACGCTGCTGCGGAGCTGGTACCAGTTCTACAACGGCTACGACCCGCTCTTCTCGTGGTGGACGGGGGCGCCGTACCGCTCGGCCGACTCGGCGCTCACCAACTATCAGCGCGTGCTGCGCGAGCGGATCGTCGGCTGGAAGCGGGGCGAGGACGAGCCCATCGTCGGGTTGCCCATTGGCCGCGCGGCCATCGAGACGAGCATTCGCCACGAGATGCTGCCGTATGCGCCCGAAGATCTCATTGCCATCGCGCAGCAGGAGCTCGACTGGGGCGAGCGCGAGATGAAGAAGGCGTCGCGCGAGATGGGGTTTGGCGACGACTGGAAGGCGGCGCTGGAGAAGGTGAAGCAGAGCTATGTGCCACCCGGCGATCAGGTGCGACTGGTGCGCGACCTCGAGTTCCAGGCGCTCGCGTGGTTCAAGGCGCACGACCTGATCACCGTGCCGCCGCTGGCGCAGGACGTCTGGCGCATCGAGATGATCTCGCCCGAGCGGCAGAAGGTCTCGCCGTTCTTCCTCGGCGGCGAAGTGCTGCAGG
>JAKAJN010000081.1 GCA_021813725.1 bacterium
GCTGTCGAGGCCCTGCGTGCGCAAGGCGATCAGCGCCACCTCGCGCGCGGCCGCCTCGAGATCACGCGGGGCGCCGTTCGACCGCGGCGAGACCGCGCGCAGCGGCGTGCTGGTCGAGAGGAACTCGAATGCAGGGTCGAGGGCCACCTGCGTCTGGAGGCGCACCTCGGCCATCGGGCGCACCTCGCGACAGCCCGGCAGCTCGTACAGCGGTTCGCTGTCCGGTTCCCACATGCGGCGCGACACGGTCACGGTGCCCACCGCGAGGCCATCGCGATAGATGGGATACTCGGTGCCCGGCTGGAAGTACGTCGAGTCGAGACGCCGCCAATCTGCGGCGGGGAGCTGGATGGGGCGGATGGCGCCGCCGATGATGGCGGCAATAGGAACGAGGCGCGTGGAATCGGCGGAGCCGAAGACCTGAAAGACCAACGGCGGCTTGGTCGCGACGTCGAAGGAGGGCGGCGGCGGCTGATCGTCGGTGGCTTCCTGCTTTGCCTTGTCGCATCCGACCGCGAGGACTAGGATGCTCAGCATGAGTGCGGAACGGCGCATGGCGCCAACGTACCCGCCATCGGGAGGGGCCGCAAGCGTGCGCGACGCACTGCGGGCCCTGCGTCACGCCGGCGCCGTCGTCGCGTCCGCGGAGGCGCCGCTCGAAATGCGCCCCGTCGTCGCCGACCCGCCGCGCCTGCAGCGGGCAGAGCCGCTCGAGGCCCGCACCGTGCTCGTCCACCGCGTCGAGGGCGAGCCGGTGGTCGGCATCGCGGCCTTTCTGGACGGGATCCAGGAGAGTCGCGTCCTGGCGCACTGGCGCGACGGCGTTCCGATTGTGCACGGCACCGTGGCCGCCGCGATTCGTCGCCGCGCTGGACGCACGCTTACCGCCTGGCGCGCCGACGCGGTCCGCGTGGAGCGTTCGCTGTTCGTGCCGCGCTCGGCGGTCGGCGAGGCCGCGTGGAGCGCGCTGGCCTCGGCGGGGAGCGTGCGCGACACGCTGGACGAGGAACGCGCCGGGGCATGGCATCCGCAGGAGCTGACGGCGCGCGCGCTGAGCGCGGTGCAGCGTCGCCGCGAGGCCCTTGAGGTGGCGTGCGCCGAGCTGTGGTGCGGGGAGGGCGACGGACCGCTCTTCGTGGACGGCGGCATCGCCGCGGCCGGCGCGGCGGCGCACTCGGCCCTGGCGATCGGAGTCGTGAAATCGCACCGCACGCTCTATGTGGACGGCGATGCGCTCCCCGTGGTGCTCGGTCTGCGCGCCGGCGAGCGCACCACGACGTTCACGGTGACGTCGCCGCGCCGCGCGTCGGTGGCCTCCTGGTACCTGCGCCTGCGCGATCCGCAGGGGCACGATGCGCTCTGGGGGCTCGTGCGCGTCGAAGTCGCGCTGGATGCGGGTCGGCCGGAGCGCGCTGACCTGGTGTCGCGGTGGCTGCTTGCGGAGCGCGCGCCGGTGTCGCTCCCCGATCCCCGCTGGGGGGCGATGGCCTACGGCATTAGGTTGACGGAGGAGTATCTGCGAGCGGTGACCCGGTGAGCGGTCGCGTCGCACCTCTGCATCCCGATCTTACATCTGCCATTCCAATCCGGCCCGTATGATTCTCGGTCGCGTCGTCGCCACGGAACGAAGGCCCAACACCCCGCACGAGTTCCACTTCTGGACCGCGCTCGATTCGCCGGTGGGCATCGGGACCATCGTGCGCGTCGCGGGGCCGCCGACCGGCGACGGCCGGCTCCTGAGCGTGTACGGCGTGGTCGTCGAGGGATTCTCGTACACCGACCTGCAGACGCCGCTGCACGACGTGCTCGGTGCCGATGGCGACCCGGCCAACGCCCTGCGGGCGCCCACGGACCGTACCGAAATCCGCCTCTACACGGCGCACGCCCTGCGGCACGTGCCCGACGAGCCGCTGCAGCCCGTGCCGATGGGCGAGGTGCATCTCGCGACGGACGATGACATCGCCATCGCCCTGCGCATGGACGGGTACCTGCGCGATGATCAGCGCACGGCCATTCCGATTGGCGTGTACCGCTCGGGCGCGGCGCAGAGCCCCATCTATCTCGACGCGGACTTCCTGCTGGGCCCCGAGGCGGCCCACCTGAACATCTCCGGCGTCTCGGGCCTTGCCACCAAGACGAGCGCCGTGGAGTGGCTGCTCAGTGCCATCTTCGCGCACTTCCCGGCGCGCAAGGGGAGCGTCGCGGCAGTCTGCTTCAACGTGAAGGGGCCCGATCTCTGCTTCCTCGACCTGCCGTCCGACAAGCTCGACGACGCCGATCGCGCGCTCTACGAGGCGACGGGCGTGCCGGCGGCGCCCTTCGCCGACGTGCAGTACTACGCCCCGTGGACCGCACGCGGCCATGCGCTGGCGACGCTGCGCACCAACGAGGCGCTGGCGCACAACGTGCATCCGCTCTCGTGGGGGCTGCGCGAAGTCCTGCAGTACGCCGAGGTGCTGCTGAACAAGGACGACGTGGACGCCAAGGCCGACGCGCTCATCGACTTCATTCGCGAGCGGGTGGTGAACCAGGAGTTCAGCGACGGCATCCTGCCGCGCGCGCACAGCGTGCGGTCGTTCGCCGACCTCGAACAGTGGTTCCGCGATGTCCTGCGCGGCATGGAGGCCAACGATGCCGAGACATGGCGCACGCATCACGTGGCGACGATCCGCAAGGTGCGGAACCGGCTCACCAACATCTCCACGCGGTGCCGAGGACTCGTGACGGACGACGGCACATCGCACGACCTGCCGTTCGGGGAGTTCCGCGACCGCGCCGTCTACGTCATCGACGTGGCGGCGTCGGAGGACGATGCGCAGGATCTCATCTTCGCGCGCGTGGTCTCGCAGCTCCGCGAGCAGCTCGAGCGCCGCACCCTCGGGGTGGATCACGTGGTCGTGTTCGTGGACGAGCTCAACAAGTACGCGCCGTCCGATGGCCCCGACACGTACGTGCGGCAGATGCTGCTCGATATCGCGGAGCGCGGCCGGTATCTCGGACTGGTGCTGTTCGCGGCGCAGCAGTTCCGCTCGCAGGTGCATCGCCGCGTGGTGGGCAACTGCGGCACGGCGCTCTTTGGCCGGATGGACATGGACGAGCTTGCGACGCCGGGCTACGCGACGCTCGCCCCGGCGACGCGCATCAAGCTGAGCACGCTCGACAAGGGACAGCTGATGGTGCGGCATCCGCACTTCGCCCAGCCGGTCTTCGTGCGCTTTCCGCGTCCGGCCGTGCTCGGCGGGCGCGAGGGGGTCGAGCGCTACCCGGCGGAGCCGGAGCCATCGCTCGAGACGGCCGTGACGCGCACCCTGCGGCGACTCGACGCGTCGGTCACGCTCGAGTGGGTCAAGCAGGCGATCGTCGCGGCGCCCGAGGACGAGGTGCTGCGCGCGCGCAATCGCACGCTGCAGGCACGACCGGAGGACGTGAAGGCGTACTTCCGCGCGCAGTTCCGGTCCCGCGTGGCGACGGAGCCCGTGACGGCGCGCCCGGCCTCGCTGCCGCTGGCCGGATCGGGGAGCAGCGATCCGTACGGGTTTTGAAGGGTTCCGAAGAACATAAGGTAACATAGTGTAATAGCACTCGCGGCGGCGGCGACCGTCAACGATGGGGCGGCGCCCGCGCGCGGTGGCGTGCCGTGCCGCTCTGTCATCCCCCGCCGCCCGCGCATACATTTCCGCTCTCCCGCCCGCGCTCCGTGCGACTCGTCCACCTCTCGGATCTTCACCTCGGTTTTCGCCAGTTCCAGCGCGTGACGCCCGCGGGCAAGAACCAGCGCGAGGCGGATGTGGCGGCCTCGTTCACGCGCGCAATTGACAAGGTGATCGAGCTCGCCCCCGATCTGGTGCTCATCGGCGGGGACGTCTTCCACACGGTGCGGCCGACCAATCCGGCCATCCTGCACGCCTTCCAGCAGTTCTCGCGCCTGCGCGAGGCGCTGCCGGGCGCCATCGTCGTGATCGTGGCCGGCAACCACGATATGCCGCGCTCCAGCGAGACGACCTGCATCCTGCACCTCTTCGAGCCGCTGGGGTTCCACATCGCCGACGCCACGCCGCGCCGGCTCCACTTCCCGGAGCACGACCTCGCCATCCTCGCCGTCCCCGACCTGCCGCCGGGAAGCGTGGACCTGTCGCCCGACGAATCGGTGAAGCACAACATCCTCCTCCTGCACGGTGAGGTGGAGGGTGCGCTGCCCGCCCGCTCACGCGAAGATGAGCGGGCGTCGATGCCGATTCCGGCGTCGGCGGTCGCGCACGAACGCTGGGACTACGTCGCCCTCGGCCACTATCACGTGTACTGCCGCGTGGGCCCCAACGCGTACTACTGCGGTTCGCTCGACTACACGAGCACCAACGCGTGGGGCGAGTATGCCGAGGAGAAGGCGGCCAAGCTCCCCGGCAAGGGACTCATTGAGCGCGACCTGGCGAGCGGCAAGCAGACCTTCCATGCGCTGCCGGTGACGCGGAAGATCGTCGACTTGCCGCCCGTGCACGGACGCGGGCTCTCGGCCGCCGATCTCGATGCCGCAATCGCGGCCGCCGTCGAGAAGTGCCCGGACGGCGGCATCGACGGCAAAGTGGTGCGTCTCGTCGTGCGCGATGTGCCCCGCCACGTCGTGCGCGAGCTCGACCATCCGCGTCTGCGGGAATACCAGCGGCGCGCGCTCCATTTCGTGCTCGACGCGCGGCGCCCGACGGTCGTTCGCGCGTCGTCGGCCGAGAGCGGCGCTCCGGGGCGTCGGCCGTCGCTCGCCGACACCTTGCGGGAGGCGCTGCGCAGCCGCGTGCTGACCAGCGACATCGATCGCGACCGCCTCGTTGCGCTTGGCGAGCACTACCTGCGCGAGGCGGATCAGGACCTGGCCACGCGCGGTGTGGACGGCACGGAGCCCGCGTGAGGCTTGCCCGCCTGCGGCTCGTGAACTTCCGCCAGCACGCGGACAGCACGCTCCTGTTCGACAGCGGGCTGACGGGGATCATCGGTCCCAACGGCTCGGGCAAGACGACGATCCTCGAGGCGATCAAGTGGGCGCTGTACGGCGGCGACGCCACGCGCGGCACGGTGGACTCGATCCGGTTTGCCCGCGCGAGCGCGCGGTCGCCGGTGCGGGTCGAACTCGACTTCGAACTGGGCGGACATCGCTATCGCCTGGTCCGTGCGCTGACGACGGCCGACCTCTTTCTCGATGCGGGCGAACGGCCGGTCGCCACGGGCGCGTCGGCGGTGACGGATGTCGTCCGCCGCAAGTTGGGGATGTCGCTCGAGGAGTTCGACAACACGTACTTCACCGCACAGAAGCAGCTGGCCGTGATGGCGACGCTCACCGCCTCGGCGCGGGCGCAGTTCCTGTCGCGCGTGCTGGGCTACGAGAAGCTGCGCGCGGCGCAGGATCTGTGCGACGAGCGGCGCAAGGCGTTGCGCAACGAAAGCAACGGGATGCGCGCCGGGATGCCCGATCCGGATGTGCTTGCGCGGCAGCTGGCGGACGCGGAGGGGCGGTTGCGCGAGGCGCAGGCCCGCGCGGCGGCCGCGTCGGTGGAGCAGGCGCAGGCGCACGCGGCGCTCAGCGGACTTCAGCCGCGGTGGGACGCCGCCCAGCGGGCCCGCGAGGAGCTCCAGGGGCTGGACGCCGAGCGGCGGGTGCTCGACGCCGAGCTCACGGGACTCTCCCGCACGGTCGAGCGCGTCGAGGGTGAACTGCGGCACGTCGCGGAGGCGCGCGAACAACTGGTGCCGCTGGCCGAGGCGTTGCTGCCGTTTCATGAGGTGGGCGAGTCGCTGAGCCGCCAGCGCGAGCTTGCCGTGTCGGACGGCCGGCGCCAGGCACTGCAGGAGTCGGCCCACGAACTCGCCACCGAGCTGCAGCACCTGCGCGAAGGGCGTTCGCGTCTCGAGACGGCGCCCGCGGTCGAGGAGCAGCTCACCGACGAGATGGAGCAGAAGCGCCACCGGCTGGAGGAGCTGCAGGGCCGCCTCGAACTGCGCCGCACCGAGTGGGTGCGCGATCGGCAGGAAGCGGAGACGCGGCGCAATGCCCTGCGCTCGCAGTATCAGGAGCTGCGCGAGCAGAAGGACCGGCTCAAGTCGGCTGGCGAGGAGGGGAAGTGCCCGACGTGCAGTCGACCGCTCGGCGATCACTACCACAGCGTGATGGATTTCCTCGAGACCCAGCTCGAGGCCGTGAGCGCCGATGGCGTCTACTTTCGCCAACGCCTCGAACAGCTCGAGGGGATGCCCGAGGACATTGCGGCGCTCGACGAGGAGCGACGGCAGGCGATGCAGGAAGTGAGCGCGCTCGAGCGCAAGCTGGCGCGCACGCAGGTGGCAGTCGGGCAGCTGGAGCAGCTGGCGCGCGAGCTGGCGCAGAAGGAGCAGCGGCACGCGGCGCTGGCGGCGGAGTTGACGGCACTCCCCGGCGGTTATGACCGCGAACGACACCACGCGCTCGAGGCGGAGTTCGAGCACCTCGCCACGCTGAGCACGCAGGCGAACCGGCTGAACACGCAGGTCGAACGCGAGCCGTCGCTGCGGCGCGAGCTCGATTCGGCGCAGCGCGCGATCGCCGCGGCGCACGGCAAGCACGCGCAGATCGCCGCCCGGCTCGGCACGATCGCGCACTCGGAGGACGAGTTCTCCGCCCTCGGCGAGGCCCACGCCCGCGCCTTCGGGGCGGTGCAGGCGGCGGCGATGGCAGTGCTCAACGCCGACACGGAGTCGCGCCTGGCGTCGTCCGACCGCGACCGCGTGGTCACGGCTCAGCGCGACCTGCACGAACGCCGCGAGCGCGTGGAACTGATCGAGGCGGAGAAGCGGTTGCACGACGAGCTGTACCGGGCGTACTCCGACCTGCGCACCGACCTGAACTACCAGATGCGCCCCGAGATTTCCGAGCTCGCGAGCAACTTCCTGTCGTCGCTCACTGACGCGCGGTACAACGAGCTCGATCTCGACGAGAAGTATCGCATCTCGATCCTCGAGGACGGCGTGCCGCTGCCGGTGATCTCCGGCGGTGAGGAAGATCTGGCCAACCTCGTGCTGCGCCTCGCCATTTCGCAGATGATCGCCGAGCGCAGCGGGCAGCCGTTCTCGCTGCTCATCCTGGACGAGGTGTTCGGGTCGCTCGACGAGGTGCGGCGCCAGAACGTGATCGGCCTCCTGCGCGCCCTGCGGGACCGCTTTGACCAGGTGATCGTGATCACCCACATTGACGACGTGCGGGACGGCCTTGACCAGGTTTTCGTGCTCGCCGCCGATGAGAAATCCGGCGCGTCGCACGTCACGCGCGGCGACGAGGAGGCCGCGCTGGCGACTGCCGCGTTGGCGACCGCGGCCATCGCACCGGGCGCGGCCGGGTCGGCGGAGCCGGCGTGAGCGCGGTGGCCAAGCCGGGGCCGCGCGGGCTGCGCCAGCGCACGCTGACGCACGCGGACATTCCGCTGCTGAACCATCTCTTTTCGGATGCGTTCTCCGACCGGTACCGTCGGGATGGTCTCACCGGCGTCCGCGTGCCGCCGCTGAACCCGGCCATCTGGCGATATGCCATTGATGACGCCGGCGACGGGGCGCTGTGCTGGGTGGACGTGGATGACCGCCTCGTTGCGTTCAACGTGGTGCATCGCTCCGGCGCCGAGGGATGGATGGGGCCGCTGGCGGTGCGTCCCGAGTGGCAGGCCACGGGGCTGGGGCGGACTATCGTGACGCGCGGCATTGAGCACCTGCGTGCGGGCGCGTGCTCCGTGATCGGCCTCGAGACGATGCCGCGCACGATGGACAACGTCGGGTTCTACTCGCGCCTCGGGTTCATTCCCGCGCACCTCACGGTGACGTTCGCGTTCGACGCGCGGCCGGCGCGCTGCACGCTGCTCTCTCGCCTGGGCGAAGCCGATGCCGCACGAACGCTTGCGGGGTGCGCGGAACTCGTTGCGTCGCTCCAGCCGGGCGTGGACTTCACGCGCGAGATCCAGCTCACGCGCACGCTCGGCATCGGCGACACCGTCGTGCTGGACGGGCGCGATGGCATCGAGGGCTTTGCGCTCTGCCACGAGGCGGCGCTCGTCGAAGGACGTCCGCGAGAGGAGGTGCGGGTGCTCAAGCTGGCTGTGCGCGACGTTGAGCGGCTGCCGGCGCTCCTCAGCGCTGTCGGCGGCTATGCGCGCGACTGCGGCACCGCGCGCGCCGCGGTACGCGTGCAGGGCGACTATGCGGACGCGTATCGCGCGCTGGTCGCGATGGATGCGCGCGTGCGCTGGACCGACCTGCGAATGGCGCTCACCGGGTGCGCCGAGCGTATCCCGGCGCGCGGGGTCGTCTTCTCGAACTGGGAGATTTGAGGGCGTGCGCGAGGCGCGCGCTGGGCGCGCGCTGGGCGCGCGCTGGAGCTGCGCTACTTCGCGCCGGCTCTCGGCTTGACGATCCCGTAGACCCAGAGTGCGAGGCCGACCGTCAGCAGCAGGTGAATCCAACCTGGGGCTTGGTAGCGCACGGTGGCGAAACCCCAGACCGCAATCAGAACCAGGCCGCTGATGATGTAACGCATGGTGCAAGGTAAGGGTACAGGGCAGGTCGAGGGAAGCGTCCGTCGCAAGGGATCGGCGGCACTTTCCGCCGCGTGGCACCGGTGCTAATGTAGATCCCGAAGGGGCGAAGCGGACTCCTTTTTTGAGCCAACAAGTCCTCCGGGTGGCTCCCGACATCTCAGCTGACGACAGGCCCTCACTGGGGGAAGTCGGAAGGCCGGGTGAGGGGCTCAACATTCGACAGGGCTTCAAAAACCCCGCTTCGTTCCGCTTGATCGCAGCGCCCCGTTCATCTCGATGAACGGGGCGTTTGCGTCGACACAGGGCCGAGTGGAGCCGGCGGGCGCGCTACGGCAGCTTCGACCAGTCCACGCCGTCGGGGACTCCACGGTAAACCGTGAGCGGGCCGAGGAGCATCTGTGTGCGCCAGGCGTTGCCATAGGTCAGCACCGTGAGCCGTGCCGTGGGCGCAAAGCGCTGGGACGAACTCACCCACGCCCGGCCGTTGATGGCGATGGCGCAGCGACCGTCAGGAAAGACCTGAATCCGCACCCGCCATGGCGTGCCATTCGCGAGTGCACGGGCATCACGCGCGCGTGAAGGGAGCATATCAGCGATTGCCGCGACCCACGTTCTCCCCTCCACACCGTCCTCCGCCGGATACAGCAAGCCACATGATGGGAGCCCCGCGCCACTTCGCATTGACGGCAGGTACCCCCTGCGGTGGTCCCACTGCGCGAGCGCCAGGGTATCCGTAATATCAACAAATTGGAGCAGCAGCGACTGCCACTTGAGCTCCGTGACCGGCGTGCGAAGCAGCGCGTCAACGGCGAGTCCGCCGGCTGGAGAGAGCCACTGGGTGAGGTAGGCACCGCTGAAATACGTGCCGTCTCCGTCGATGGAGAGCGCGGAGCCCAGGCGGGCATCGGACACGATGTGTGGGAGCGGATCGCCGAATGGCCGCCATGCCCGCAGTCCTTGGTCCCATCGCTCGCTTCGTGTGGTTGTGGGCCGACCAGCGACGACCACGAAGGTGTGCGCGGCGCTGCGCCATCCACCAGCCGTGACGGTGAGGCGAAGCCGACCGGGCCGCGTCGCAAAGATCGTTCCGGCGCTGTCCACTCTGGCGCCGGCGGTCGCGTCCACGGACCAAGTCACGTGCGGCGGTGTGGCACGGTGGCCGTCGCTCCAGACTCCAACGACCGACGCTCGGTGCGGCGTACCGACGAACAGCGTGTCCGCGACCGGTACAATGCGCAGGGAATCAAGAAAAGCCGCCGACTTGCCGTGGAGTGTCCAACCCACCACCGCATCGGAGGAGAGTTCGTGGCGCACGCTCACTGCGCGCGAGCGCGTGACATCCGCCGTCGGGGCGACGCGATACTGCCCTGCCGAGCTGGTCGCCGTGCGCCAGGCGATGAAGCGCGCGTTGGGCGAGAGTGACGGGTAGAAGGCACCGTCGACCAGCGTGCGCCGCGCCCAGCCGCGATCGCCACGAATCTCGGTGATGCGGGAATGCCCGTCGACGTTACCTTCGTGCAGCAACAGCGTTGCGTCGTCGCTCCACCCCAGCAGTTGCACCCCGTCGTGCTGGTGTTCGGGGACGCACCACTCCGACAACCCGTCGAGGCTCGTGATACACAGCTGCTCCGGCCGGCCATCGAGAAAGCGACGCTGAAAGGCGATGCGGCTGCCGTCCGGGCTCCACACGGCATGGTCCTCCACTCCGGAGCCGTACGAAAGCTGCCGCACCTGCCGCGATCGCAGGTCGAGCACTGCGAGGCGGTGGTCCCGATCGGCACTCCACCGCGACGTGGCGAACACAATTGCGTGGCCATCGGGTGACCAGCTCTGCGGCACGTCATCGCCGCTGGAATTCGTGAGTCGCGTCGAACGTCCCGTCGCATCAATGAGCGTCACCTCACTCCCGCCCGAGTCGTCGTACACCTGCTCGATGAGGCGCGCCTGCGCCCGGAGCGACACGACACCGCCCGCCCAGCCGCCGAGCCGCTGCTCCGCATCCGCGCGCACCTGCCACGGAGCGAGCGCCAGCGGCTCGCTCGCATTCCATCCTGACGCGAAGAGCGCCGCCTTGAAGGCCTCGCGCGCACCAGACGAGCGCAAGTCCTCGATCCAGAGTTCGGCATCGGGTGCGGCCACAGGACGCAGGGTGCGCCACGCCACCACGGCGGTCGCGAGGACAACGGCGATGGAGCTTACCTGGAGTCGCCGCCGAAACGGGCGCAGCCGCACGCCGAGCGGCAGGCGTCGCGCGACGCGCGTCGCCATCGCCTGCTGCTCGCCGGTCTGGCCGAGCCAGCCACCGACGAGC
>JAKAJN010000009.1 GCA_021813725.1 bacterium
GAGGGGAGGGCGTGCGGTCACTGCGACGCGTGTCAGCTGCGCCGGCGCGGGTTTTCGCAAGCGGGACTGTCCGACCCGGCACCGTACGTCGGCTAATTCGATTCACCGCCATTCGTCCTCTGATTCCGACCTCCCTTGTACTCCGTCCACGAACTCTTCTTCACGCTCCAGGGTGAAGGCATGCACGCCGGCCGACCAGCGGTGTTCTGCCGGTTCGCGGGCTGCAATCTGTGGTCGGGACGGGAAGCCGATCGTGCGAGCGCCGTCTGCCGCTTCTGCGACACCGACTTCGTCGGCGTCGGCGCAGACGGCGGCCGGTTTGCCACGGCGGAGGCTCTCGCTCGCGCGGTTGAGGCCGCCTGGCCAGCCGACCAGGAGGGAGCGGGGGTGCGCTACGTCGTGTGCACCGGGGGCGAACCGCTGCTGCAGCTCGACGTCGCAGCGATCGATGCACTGCACCAACGCGGCTTCACGGTGGCAGTCGAGACCAATGGCACGCTGGCGGCGCCGCGCGGTCTCGACTGGATCTGCGTCAGTCCCAAGGCGAATGCGCCGCTCGCCATCGCCGGAGGCGACGAACTGAAGCTGGTGTATCCGCAGGCGAATGCCGAACCGGATCGCTTCGACCATCTTGCCTTCCGGCATTTTCTCCTGCAACCGATGGACGGCCCCGCACGCGAAGCGAACACGCGGGCCGCCGTGGAATACTGCCTGTCGCATCCCCGGTGGCGCCTGAGCCTGCAGACACACAAGCTGTTGGGACTTCGCTAGTGCGCCGTCATCTCCGGCATCACCCCCTGCACCCTGTGCCCAGCGCGTGATGGACGTCTACTGCGAATTCTTCATGGCCGCCGGCCGACAACTCACGGGCGTTGCGCCAGAACATCCGTGCGCTCGCGTGCACGGACACACGTTTCGCGTGCGACTGACAGTCTCCGGCCCCGTTGATCCCACGACGGGTTTCGTGATTGACTTCGCCGACGTGCAACGCGCGTTCGCGCCGGTGCACGACGCACTCGATCATCGGTTTCTCAACGACATCGCCGGGCTCGAGAATCCAACGAGCGAGCATCTCGCGGTTTGGATCTGGAAGCGGCTGCGACCTGCACTCCCCATGCTCAGCGCAGTCGAGATCACCGAGTCGGGCGCATCCGGCGTCGTGTATCGCGGCTGACCCGGGCGGCGGCCCGCGGTACGACGGGCCCGCTCAGTGCCGAAACCTTCGCGTCGGCAGTAGGTTTCTACTCTGCCATGCGACTCCGTCACCGCTTCGCCCTCGCGCTGCTGTTCGTCGCCGTCGCGCGCCCGCTTGCCGCACAGCAGGGCAGCGCCGGTACGCTGGCGGACCTGCTTGCCCGCGGCCCGAATCCGGACGGCCCATTCGCGCGCCGTGCGCGGCTCGCCGAGGATTCCGTCGTGCAGCGTGCCCGTGAGCAGTTGGGACGGCGCTATCGCTACGCAGCCGCGTCGCCGGAGCGCGGATTCGACTGCAGTGGACTCGTGAAGTACGTGCTCGAGGCCGTTGGCGTGGAGCTGCCGCACAACGCCGCCCGCATGGCGCGCGAGGGTGAGGCGGTGAACCCCGACTCGACCGCGCTGCAGCCTGGCGACCTCTTGATGTTCGGCCGCGGCGGCAGCACGCGTATTTCGCACGTCGGCATCTACGTGGGCGACGGCAGGATGATCCACGCGAGCACCAGCCAACGCCGCGTCGTCGAGACGCGCATGCCTTCGAAGGCATCGTCGTTGAAGTTGCGCACCGTGCGTCGCGTCCTCAGGGATTCCACCACAGTCCCCCGCGGCTTCGAGTAGGCCGGCGTCGCGCGGTTCGCTCGGAGCGTGGCCGCATGACCATCGGTTGCGTCTTCACGCGCGGTGTCTGCGTCGCGGAGAATCCCCTGCTGACCTTATTGACGTTTGCCGGCCTCGCGCCAAAGTTTTAGCGGACTTCGCTGTACAGCTTTCCCCTCGTCTACGATGGCGTTGGGAATGTTGCGCTTGATGCAACACACTCCTCCACGAGGTGCCACTATGGAAGTTCGATTCGTCGGCAGGTTGCTTGCGGCAATCGGGTTCGTTGCCGTGGCAGGAACCGCGGCGGCGCAGCAGGGTCGCATTGTTGGCAAGGTGACCGACGAAGCAGGCGCGGCAGTCGCGTCGGCGACCGTGCAGGTCATCGAGGGCCTGCGCACGGCGGCAGTGGCGACGACCGGCGAGGACGGACGCTACACGGTTGCCAGTCTCCGGGCCGGGTCGTACGCCGTGCGCGTGACTCGCATCGGTTTCAAGCCGGCGCGCAAGGACAATGTGGCCGTGGCGAGCGCCTCGGTGACGGCGGACTTCACGCTCGCCGAGATGCCGACGCAACTGAACGCGGTAGCGGTCACCGGCATCGCCGAGGAGGAGAAGATCAACAAGGCGCCGGCCGCCATCAGCGTGCTGAGCCAGGAGAAGATCAACGAAACAGTCACCACGACGCCGGTGGACCAGTTGCGCGACGTCCCGGGCATCGACATCACGGCGGGCGGTGTGGTGCAGTCCAACGTGGTGGCCCGCGGCTTCAACAACATCTTCTCGGGCTCGCTGCTGACGCTCACGGACAATCGGTTCAACTTTGTGCCGTCGCTGCGCGTCAACGTCTCCTACATGTCGCCGACGAGCAACGAGGACATCGAGCGCATCGAAGTCGTCCTCGGCCCCGCGGCGGCGCTGTACGGCCCGAACGCGACGCAGGGCGTGATGCACGTCATCACGAAGTCGCCGTTCACTTCCAAGGGCGGCACGCTCACGACCGACATTGGCGAACAAAGCATGCGCCGCTTCTCGGCGCGCTACGCCAACACGGTGGGCGAGAAATTCGGCTACAAGGTCTCGGCCGAGCGGCTGACGGCCACTGACTTCACGAGCGTGGACAGCGTGGAGCTGAAGGCCGGCCGTCAGCGCAGCTTCGACATTGAACGGACGGCGATGGATTTCCGCGCCGATTTCCGCCCCGACAAGAAGACGGAAATCGTGGCGAACTTCGGCCAGACGCTGATCGGCAGCTCCGTCGAGCCCACCGGGCTTGGCGCCGCGCAGGTGAAAGATTGGAGGTTCCGCGCCTACCAGCTGCGCGCCAAGCGCGGTCGCCTCTTCGCGCAGGTCTTCCGCAACGAGAGCGACGCCGGCGAGACGTTCCTGCTGCGCACCGGGCAGACGATGGTCGACCAGTCGAGCCAGACGGTCGGCCAGGTGCAGCACAGCACGTCGTTCGGCCCGGACGGTCGGCAGACGTTCGTGTACGGCGGCGACTACCTGGCGACGAACCCCAAGACGGGCGGCACGATCAACGGCCGCAATGAGAACGACGACAACTTCACGGAGGTCGGCGGCTACGTTCACTCGATCACGCACCTGAACAAGTACTGGCAGGCGGTGGCCGCGATCCGCTATGACAAGCACAGCCGGCTGAGCGAGGGCAACTGGTCGCCGCGCGCGGCGCTCGTCTACAATCCGAACGACGTGCAGAGCTTCCGCGTCTCGTATAACCGCGGCTTCTCGAATCCGTCGACGAACAACATGTTCCTCGACTTGGCCGCCGGGTACATCGGCGGGACCAACGCGACCAACTCGTTGTACACGGTGCGCGCACTCGGCACGCCGTCGGATGGGTTCCAGTTCCGGCGCGACTGTGTGGGCGGCGTCGGCAATCTCTGCATGAAGTCGCCGTTCAACCCAGGCGGCAAGGGCGCATTCACGCCGGCCAACGCCGCGCTGTACTACAAGGCGGCGGTCGCGGCGGCGGCGGCCGGCGGCATGGGCAACGCGGTGACGGCCGCGCTCGCGCCGAGCTTCGGCTCCGCCACGGCGGCGCAGCTCTCCGCGCTGGTGATGTCCACGCTCGCCTCGCTCCAGCCGAGTCCGACCCAGGTGGCGACGAAGCTGCGCGTGCTCAATCCGACCACGGCGCGATTCACCGACGTCGCGGCCGGCGACGTGCGCGACATTGAACAGATTCGGCCGACGCTCACGACGAGCTGGGAGACCGGCTGGAAGGGTCAGATTGGCAAGAAGTTCTATGGTACGGTGGACTGGTGGTATTCGGAGCGCACGGACTTCGTGGGCCCGCTGATCGTCGAGACGCCGAACGTCTTCCTCGACGCGGCCTCGCTCGCCGGGTTCATCGGCCCGAATCTGGTGCCGGCGCTGACAGCGGCGCTCACGCCGGTGCTGGGCGCGGCGGCAGGCCCGACCGCGGCGGCGCTGGCCGGCAAGCTGGCCCCGACGATAGCTGGTGGACTCGGCGGCGTGTCCGGCTCGACGACGACCGGCGTGCCGCTCGGCGTGGTGAACCCCGACAACGCGCTCTCCGGCAGCACGGATATCGTGCTCGCCTACCGCAACTTTGGCCGCGTGCGGTTGAACGGCTGGGACCTCAGCGGCAACTATCTGGTAAGCGACCGGCTCTCGGTGTACAGCACCTATAGCTGGGTGAGCAAGGACTACTTCCCGCGCGCGCTGGTCGGCGGTGTGTCAGACATCGCGCTCAACGCGCCGCGCAAGAAGAGCACGGTCGCCATCCGCTGGCGTGACGATGCGAGCGGCTTCAACGCCGAGGCGCGGTTCCGCCATGCGGCGCGGTTCCCCGGCAACTCGGGCGTCTACATCGGC
The DNA here is from genome assembly GCA_021813725.1 of bacterium. GTDB lineage: Bacteria > Gemmatimonadota > Gemmatimonadetes > Gemmatimonadales > Gemmatimonadaceae > PNKL01. Next base: position 4,651 of record JAKAJN010000009.1, read on the forward strand.
AACGTGCGCGCGTACAACCTCTACGATGCCTCGCTGACGTTCCGCCCGACGTTCTTGGGTGGCGCGATGCTCTCGGTGACGGGGCAGAATGTGCTCGGCACGCGCCACGCCGAGTTCGTCGGCGGCGCGCCGCTGGGGCGGCTGATCATGACTCGCGTGCAGTATTCGTTCTAAAGCAGAGAAAAAGCAGAGAAAAAGCAGAGAAGAAGCAGAGAAAAAGCAGAACGGCGGGGCAGCGATGCCTCGCCGTTCTGCTTTTGCGGGGGCTGCGGCGGCGCGCTGGCTGCGCCCGCGTCGCTGCACCCCACTCTGTCCGCTGCCCGCTACACCCTAGATTTCGGAATGCTTCCGCTGCTCGATCCATACCGCCGCCTCGTCATCGCGCACCGTGGCAACTCGATGCACGCGCCGGAGGACACGCTCGAGGCGCTCGCGCAGGGGCTGGGCCTCGGGGCGGATGGCATCGAATTCGACGTGCGGCTCAGCGCGGACGGCGTGCCGGTCGTGATCCACGATCCGACGCTCGATCGCACGACCGACGCGGTCGGACTCGTCGCGCGGCAATCGCTCGCCGCGCTACGTGCTTGCGATGCGGGGCATCGGTTCACGCGCGACGAGGGGCGCACGTTTCCGTATCGCGGCCGCGGCGTGCGCATCCCGACACTCGACGAGGTCCTTGAGACCTTCCCGGCCGTCGCCTGCATTCTCGAGATCAAGGCGCCCGAGGCCACCGACGCCGTGATGCGTACCATCGAACGGCATGGCGCCGCGGACCGCGTGCTCATCGGCAGCTTCGCGGAGGCGGCGCACGCGCAGCTCCAAGGCCGCGGATTTCACATCACCGCGTCGAGGCGGGACGTCGAGCGCCTGTTCGTGCGCGCGCTGCTCGGCTTGCCGCTGGGACGCACGCCGTATCAGGCCTGCAGCGTGCCGCCGCGGTGGAAGTGGCTGCGCATTCCGGTCACGCGGTTCGCCCGCGTGCTGCGCCGGCGTGGCATTCCCACCCATTGCTGGACGATCAATGACCCGGCGATGGCGGCGGACCTTTGGGCTGGCGGGGTCAGCGCGATACTTTCCGATGATCCCGGGACGATGCTCGCGCTGCGCGAGCGGCTCTTCCCGGCCCTTTCCGCCGCGGAGTCGCGATGACCCCCCCAGCGCCCGACAAGAAGAAGACGAACTACCGGCAAGCCTGGGGCGAGGCCAAGGCGTTGATGTGGACGCACCGCCGCACGCTCGCCATCGGCTTCGCCTTGATGCTGCTGAGCCGGGCGGCGGGATTCGTCGGCCCGGCCAGCACCAAGTGGCTGATGGACGAGGTCGTCGGAAAGCGCCGCTTCGAACTGCTCTGGCCGCTCGCGCTGGCCGTGGGGGCCGCGGCGCTCGTGCAGGCGGCGACGAGCTTCGCCCTTTCGCAGGTGATCAGCGTCGCCGGCCAGCGCGCCATCACCGAGCTCCGCCGGCGGGTGCACGCCCGGCTGCTGCGCCTGCCGGTCTCGTTCTTCGACGAGACGCAATCGGGCGTGCTCATCAACCGCGTGATGAACGACGCCGAGGGGATCCGGAATCTGATCGGCACCGGGATCATTCAGCTCGTCGGCGGCGTGCTCACCGCCATCGTCGCGCTCGTCGTGCTGTTCTACCTGAACTGGCAGATGACGGTCGCGACCCTGTTGTTCCTTGCCCTCTTCGGCGCAGGCATGGCGTATGCCTTCAAGACGCTGCGCCCGGTCTTCCGCGAGCGGAGCATCATCACCGCCGAAGTGAGCGGCCGACTCGGCCAGGCGTTCGGCGGCGCGCGCGTGGTGAAGGTCTACACCGCCGAGAAGCGCGAGGAGAAGGTCTTCACGCTCGGCGCGCATCGTCTCTTCCGCAACATCGCACGCACGATCACCGGCACGTCCGCCATCGGCGCGCTGAGCACGGTCATCATCGGTGCGATCTACGTGATCCTGATCGTCTTCGGCGGTCGGGCGATCATCAGCGGCCAGATGACCATCGGCGACCTGTTCATGTACGTGTTCATGGTCGCGCTCGTCGCCTTCCCGGTGGTGCAGATCGCCAGCATTGGCACGCAGATCACCGAGGCATTCGCCGGTCTCGACCGCATTCGCGAGATCATGCAGACGCCAACCGAGGACGAGCACGACGCGTCACGCCAGCGCGTGCGCGCGCTGCGCGGCGAGATCGCGTTCGACAGCGTCAGCTTCGAGTATCGCCCCGGCATTCCGGTGCTGCGCGACGTGTCGTTCAATGCGCCGGCCGGCACGACCACGGCGCTCGTTGGCTCAAGCGGATCGGGCAAGAGCACGCTCATCTCGCTCATCATGGCGTTCGCGCGCCCGAAGACTGGACGCATTCTCGTGGACGGAGAAGACTTGGCGTCGCTGCGGTTGCGCGACTACCGCGCCAACCTCGGCGTGGTGCTGCAGGACAACTTCCTGTTCGATGGCACCGTGCTCGACAACATCGCGTTCTCCAAGCCTGGGGCTACCAAGGACGAAGTGCTGGCCGCGGCGCGTGTGGCGCACTGCGACGAGTTCGTGCGCCAGTTTCCGGACGGGTACGACACCGTCGTCGGCGAGCGTGGCGTCAAGCTGTCGGGTGGCCAGCGGCAGCGCGTCGCCATTGCGCGCGCCATTCTCAGCGACCCGCGCGTGCTGCTGCTCGACGAGGCAACGTCGTCGCTCGACAGCGAGAGCGAGCAGCAGATCAAGGAGGGCCTGCGGGCGCTGCGCAGCGGACGCACGACCTTCGTGATCGCGCACCGCCTCAGCACCATCCAGAGCGCTGACCAGATTCTTGTGCTCGAACATGGCGAGATCGTGGAGCGCGGCACGCACGGCGCATTGCTGCGGCTGGGCGGTCGCTACCGGCAGCTCTATGACACGCAGTACCGCGCCGAGATGGACCAGTTCATCAATCCGGGCGAAGAGATGGTCAGGACGGAGTAGGAAGTCTCTTCCCCGTCATCTTTCCCCCGTCTCCCTGCATTGCCCACGAGCCGTCGAGCGTGCCGTCCTCGGCCACGGTGACCTCGGCGGTGGCCTCGGTTCCCTGCGGCGTCGACAGCACCACCTTCATGGTGCGCCCCTCGATCTTCAACGAGACGATGACCGACGTGCCGTAGTTCGGGTTGCTGAGCGTGCCGGTGTACGAGCCGTCGTCCTTCTTCTCGACGACCATTTCGAAGTCGGCGGCCTGACCCTGCACGACCGTCTGCACGGCGTACTTGCCGACCGGGTCGAGCGGAGCGGGCGACGCGGTGTCTTGCGCCCCGAGGGCGGCCGGAAGCACCAGTGCAAGCAATCCTGCGGCGAGCAATCGGAGTTTCATCGCGGGTTCATCCGGGTCGAGGGTGAGCGCTGCCGGCGAAGTCGTCGTCGACTGTCAGCCGTCGACCTGCGTCCGACTTCTGTCCAGAGAATACCGCTCCGACCCACCGACCAACAGGTGGCGCCCGCCGCCGATTCGCCGCATGTTCGGGCCTTCCCAGCCCCGACCCACGTGACCTGGCCGCAACCATACAATCCGCTCGACAGCACGCTGCTGTCCACGCTCGTCGCCGCGCTACCCGTTGTCCTCCTGCTCGGCGCCCTCGCATCGCACCGAGTGCAGGCGCACTGGGCCGCGCTGCTCGGCCTGGGCTCGGCGATGCTCATCGCCATCGCCGCGTCCGGCATGCCGGCGCGGACGACCTTCGCCGCGGCGGCGCTCGGCGCAGCGTATGGCCTCTTTCCGATCGGCTGGATCCTCATCAATGTCCTGTTTCTGTACCGGCTCGCGGTGGATCACGGCGCGTTCGACGCCCTGCGCGAGCACATTGCCGACGTGACCGCCGACCGGCGCCTGCAGCTCGTGCTCGTCGCGTTCTCGCTCGGCGCGTTCTTCGAGGGCGCCGCCGGTTTCGGCACGCCGGTGGCAATCACCTCGGCGCTCCTCGTCGGGCTCGGCTTCGCACCGCTCGAAAGCGCGGTGCTCTCGCTGCTCGCCAACACGGCACCGGTGGCCTTTGGCGCGCTCGGCACGCCGATCATCGCGCTCGGCGGCGTCACGGGACTCGACGTGCAGGTGCTGTCCGCCATGGTCGGACACCTCCTCCCGCCGTTCAGTCTGATTGTGCCATTCTGGCTCGTTGCCGCCTACTGCGGCGTCCGTCGCACCTTCGCCGTCTGGCCGGCGTTGCTCGTCGCCGGCGCCGCCTTTGCCGTGCCACAGTACCTCATGGCCACCTACCACGGTCCGTGGCTGGTGGACATCGTCGTGGCCATCTGCTCGATGGGAGCGCTCGGCGCATTCCTCAGAGTGTGGAGCCCCAAGGACCAGGCACAGGAGGCGGAACGGCCTGGTGCGGTGCAGCAGATACCGTCGGGGACGCCACAGGCGGCGCTGCCGGCGCAGCATCCGGCACCTCCGATTGACGTGCTCAAGGCGTGGCTCCCGTGGGCCATTCTCGCCGTCTTCGTCTTCGCGTGGGGCGTCCCCGCAATGAAGAACGGTCTGAACGCGCTCTCCGCGCCCGCGTTTTCGGTGCCGGGCCTGCACAACATCGTCGAGCGCACCCCTCCCGTCGTTGCCGTCGCCAAGCCGGAGGCGGCCGTGTTCACGCTGAACTGGCTGTCGGCGACGGGAACCGCGATTCTCCTCTCGGGACTCGTCGCCGGGCTCGCGATGCGTGCCGGTCGCCGCGGCCTCACGCGCGCGTACGCCGACGCACTGCGACGCGCGCGCATCCCGCTGCTGACGATCGCGGCGATGTTCGGCATCGGCTTCGTGATGCGCTACTCAGGGCTCGATGCCATCCTCGGCCTCGCCTTTGCACACACCGGGCGCGCGTATCCGTTCTTCGGGACCATGCTCGGCTGGCTGGGCGTCGCGCTCACGGGGAGCGACACGTCCAGCAACGTGCTCTTCGGTTCGCTGCAGGTGCTGACCGCCACGCAAGTCGGCGTGAGCACGGTGCTGATGGCGGCGGCGAACAGCGCCGGCGGGGTGATGGGCAAGATGATTGACGCACAGAGCATCGTCGTCGCCGGCGCCGCGACTGGCTTCATCGGCCACGAGGGGTTGATCCTGCGCCGGATCTTCTGGCACTCGATGGTGCTGGCGAGCTTGGTGGGGCTCTGGGTGATGATGATGGCTTGAACCTACACGGACCGAGGAGGGGGCACCGGCTCGGCGAGGGGTGAGGAGCGTCGAAACGAGGAGGGAGGTTTGCTCGCCGTTCAATCCGCCGCGACCGTCCTGTGCGACGCCCACCTTCTCAGCGCATCCAGCCGCTCCGGCATGGTCTTCGACAGCGGTCGCGTCGCCGAGATCTCCGTCAACAAGGCATCGGTGTCGAGCGGGGTATTGCCGGCAAACGCCGCGTACATCGCGCTCACGATGCTCTCCTCGATCTCGGCGCCACTGAAGCCCTTCGTCGCCGCGACCAAGTCGGCCAGATCCAGTGTGGCCGGATCTTGTTTGCGCTTGCGCAGGTGAATGCGGAGGATCTCGGCCCGCGCCTCGTCGCCGGGCAGGTCGACGAAGAAGATCTCGTCGAAGCGCCCCTTGCGAATGAACTCGGGCGGCAGCTTGGCAACATCGTTCGAGGTTGCCACCACGAAGACGTCGCCGCGGCGGTCTTGCAGCCAGCTGAGAAACGTGCCGAAGATGCGGTGCGACACCCCGCCGTCGGCGTCGGCGCTCGCCGACGCAAACGCCTTCTCCAGTTCATCAATCCAGAGCACGATCGGCGCGAGACGCTCGGCGGTGAGCATCGCCTGCTTGAAGTTGTGCTCGCTCTCACCGACGAACTTGTCGTAGAGGTTGGACGGGTCGAGTTTCAGCAGCGGCAGGCCCCACTCGTGCGCCACCGACTTCGCGCTCAGGCTCTTGCCGCATCCCGGCACGCCGAGCAGCAACACCCCCTTCGGAAAGCCGAGTCCGAACTCCTCCGCGCGGCGCGGGTCGTTGACCACCGCGCGCCGGCGCTGCAGCCATGACTTGAGCCCGCCGAGTCCCGCCACCTGGTCGAGCCCCTCAGTGTGCGGATAGAACTCCAAGAGGCCGTCCTGCTCGACAATCTGCCGCTTCGCAGCATTCACGCGCTCGATGTCACGCGCGTCGAGCGCGCCGTCCTCGACGATCAGCCGCGTGATGATCTTCTCCGCCTCCGTGAGCGTCAGCCCCGTCAGGTTGTTGATGAAGCGCAGTCGCTCCTCTCGCGACAACTCTACTCTCACCGGCATCTTGGCCGAGTATTCGCGGACCAGCCGCTCGAGCAGCTGGCGGAAGTCATCGTACGCCGCGCCCTCGAGCCGAACGACGGTGGCGTGCGGGCGGAGCGCATCGGGAAGGCGGATGTGATGCCCCGTCAGCACCAGCGCGCCCCGTCGCGCACTGAACTGCTGCACCACGTCGAGCACGTGGCTCACCACCGCCGGGTCATCGAGATGCGCGCCTAGTTCGCGGAAATGGAAGAGTCCGGCGCCCTCCTCGGCGGCCGCCGCGAGCGCCTTGGAGGGATCGGCGGTGTCATTCATCACCGGATCCGACTTCAAGACCCCACGTCGCAGGCCGCGCGAGCGACTCCAGGCGAAGAAAAGCAGGTTGAGACGTGACGCGGCGAGCGCCAGCCCTTCCTCCGCGCGTTCCACCTCGACCGTGTCGAGCACGATCAGCGCATACTTGGCGCGAATGAGGAGTTCGAGTTCGTCGAAGGAGGAATCCTGGGGCATGCGAGGAGGCGGAGCGGGTCCGGAGTGCGGAGGTTTGGTACGGCGGTATGAGGGAAGCGCAGAGCGATGCGGGATGAGGAAGAATCTACGAGCGACGGGCGTTGTTCGCCTCGGCGCACCTCGCCCAGCACTCGACTCGCCCCCCTTCACCAAGCCCCCGCACCCCGTACCCATCCCTCTCCCGCTACCTTTCCTCCGTGCCAAACCTCCTCTCCGCCTACCGCGCATTCGATGACGGCCGCCACCGCGAGGAGTTCTATCGCATGTGGCGCGCAGCGGTGCATGCCGGGCTGACCAACGAGCACGCACTGCGCACGATGGGGAAGCGAGGGGTGCCGCACGTCGAGGAGATGCGCGACTGGCTGCTCGATGGCGCCCGACGCGGACAACGCGTGACCTACCTGGTGCGCACGGGCGGCAAGCGGTTCGAGCCGATGGAGCGCGCCATTCTCGTCCTCGGCGAGGAGACCGGCACGTTCGAGGAGTCGCTCCAGCTTCTCGCGCAGTTCTACCAATCCAAGCATCGCCTGATGCTCTGGATCAAGAAGCAGATGGCGTACCCGATGTTCACGGCGCTCTGCATGGTCTTCATTGCGCCCTTCCCGCTGCTCTACTTCGGCCACACGGCCGCCTACATCGGATTCGTCACCACGGGGTGCGTCGCCTGGGCAACCTCGGGGGGATCGTTCCTCATCATGATGGCCGACCGGCACGGCAGGAAGCCGGCGCTCGTCCGGGCCCGTTTCGCCCGTGCGCTCGCGACCGGCGTCGAGGCGGGACTGCCGCTGCCGCGCGCCATTCGCCTCGCGGCCGAGGCAGCGGCCGACGCGCAGTTGTCGGCGTTCGTGAATGCGATGGATGAGCATCGCCTCGCCGCCGGCGGGCTGCAGGAGACCTTCTCGCGGGCGCCGCACATGACTGCCGACCTGATCGGCGCACTCGCGGTCGCGGATCGCACGGGCGACTTCTCCACGACGTTGCGCAAGCTCGCCGATCTCTACGAAGACGGGTTCCGCTGATGACGCCCGCACACCCCGCTGAGACGCGGCAGGCCCGGCGCGCGATCGCGCTCGCAACTTTCCTGACGCTGGTGCCGCTGACGCTCGTCGTGGCCGGGCTGCACGAGCTGATCATCGTGCACCTCGGCGGTTCGCGCGCCGACGCGCATGCGTTCACCGCCACCAACATGGCGACGGGGATCGTGGGCGTACCGATTGCGATGATGCTCTTCCGCCGCCGTCCGAACCTGCAGGCCTGGCTGGTCGGGTCGCTGCTTCTTGATGCGGTGGCATTCCTCGGAATGAACGCGGCCCATTCCGTGCCGACACTGCTGGCTTGGCGCGCGCTCGACGGCGTGGCGCACTTGCCGGCAGTGACGCTCCTCATGGTGGCCGCCAACCGGCTTGCGGGCGAGAAGCGAGGCGCGACGCTCGGTCTGGTGGCGACGGCGCTGATGACGGGTGTAGCCGTCGGGTCGCCACTCGGCGGCTGGCTCGTCGAGCGAAGTCCGTCGGCCGTGTACGTGACGGGCGCTGCGCTGCTGGTGGTTGCCGCCGTCGCCGCGCTCGCCATTCCGCCGCTCCCCTCCGACGAGCAGGCCGTCACGCGACACCGCTACGAGTGGAAACGCACCTCGCTCTCCATCTGGATGCCGCTCGCCTTCGGTTTCACGGACCGATTCACCATTGGCGTGTTTGTCTCGACGTTCACACTCTACCTCAGTGAGGTGCAGCGGGTAACACCCGCCGAGCGTGGCCTGCTGATGGCGCTGTTCATGATGCCATTCGCGCTCCTGTGCTGGCCGGTGGGTCGGCTGGCCGACAAGGTGGGCTGGTTCTGGCCGATCATCGTCGGGACGCTCGGATTCGGCGTGGTCTATGCCACGTACGGCATCGTCCCGCATGGCCTGCTTGCGGTATCCATGGTGCTCTCGGGGTTGACGAGCGCTCTTATGTTTGCGCCGAACCTGCTCCTGGTCTCGGAGTTCGCGCGGCGCGGAGCCGGCGAGGGTTTGTTCGGTGCGTTCCAGGTGGCGGGGAGTTTCGGCTTTCTCGCGGGACCGATCTTTGGTGGCATCGCGGTGGAGGTCACGCGCGGCGAGACCGGCACGCCGGGCTACAACGTCATTTTCATCGTGGTCGGCACGCTGGTGCTTGCAGTCGGTGTCCTCGCCGGCGTCGTGCTTGCACCACTCGCCAAGGCCTGGCGAAAGGAGCGTCAGCCGCCTACTGGCTGAGGTCAGGCCTTCGCCGCGTCAGCCATGCGACGAAAGCGAGGGCTCGAGGCCATCAGTTCATCGTAGCGACCCTGCGCCACAATCTGCCCGTCCTCGAGGAAGAGCAAGCGATCGCACCCCCGCACCGTGCTCAAGCGGTGCGCGATGACGAGCATGGACTTGCGTCCGCGCAACGAGTGAATGGCCTGAGTGACCTCGGCCTCGGTGACTCCGTCCAGTGCCGCCGTCGCCTCGTCGAACACCAGGAGGTCGGGATCGTGATAGAGAGCGCGCGCGATCCCCACGCGCTGGCGCTCACCACCCGAGAGGCGAACGCCGCGTTCGCCGAGCAGGATACTGACACCCGCAGGCCAGGAGTCCACCAGTCCCTGCAGTTGCGCCATCTCGACAGCGCGCAGGACCGCCTGATCATCGATTTCCTGGTCTGGAATGCCCAGCGCGATGTTGCGACGCAGCGTGTCATCGAGCAGAAATATGGACTGCGGTACGTAGCCGATCTTCTGCCGCCACCGCATGGCGCGCTGAGACTGGTCCACGCCATCCACCAACACTTGCCCCGCCGACGGAGTCAAGAGTCCGACGATCACGTCCACCAGCGTGCTCTTCCCCGCCCCCGTGGGGCCAACAATGCCGATGGCTTCACCAACCGTGAGCCGCATCGACGCGTCGGTCAGCGCCAGACGCGTGGCACCTGGATAGCGATAGCTGACACCAACGAGCGTCAGCTCCGACCGGAACGAGACGACATCGCCGTCGGCATGACTCAGCGATTCCGTTTCCCGGCGAATCAGGATCAGGTCTCCGTACACTTCGTCCACAGCCGCACGCGCCGAGCGGATGTGATTGATGGAGACAATGATCGGGTTCGCCATCACGATGATGCGGAACCCGGCGTATCCGAGCAGGCCCAACATCGGCAACGCCGTGGCGGATGACGAAGGCCGGGAGGCCAGAAGCACCGCCGCCACCAGCGCTGCCAGCACGAAGGCGGTTTCGAAGATCACCTGCGGGATAACGCTCAGCGTCACGTTCATGTGCCCGAGCTCCTGCAGTTGACGCTGGACATCTGCAAATGCCCGGTAGAAGAAGGGCTCTCGCCCCAGCGCCTTGATCTCGCGAATCCCGCCAAACGCGTTCTGGACGGTCTGATGGAGGCTCTTTCCCAGCTCATGCTGGGCGGTGCCACTCCGCGTGGCGATGGCCCGCGTCAGTTGCAGCAGTCCGAAGACCAGCAAGACGAGCGCGACGCCCGAACCGAGGGCCGCGGCAGGTGACGTGGTGAGGAGAATGACGGCCAGGCTCGCCACGGTGAAACCGCGGCGAAGCAGGCCATCGAACGCCTCGAGCACTGTCACGGTAGTGGCGACCGCCTGGGTCGTATTGCGCACCAGTTCGGCGGAGTGCCGGCGAAAATGAAAGGGGAGCGGAACCAGCAGATAGCCGCGGAACAACGCGTTGGAGAGGGTGGCGTTCGTGCCAGCCAGGATATACTGCCGGCGGTAATGCGAAGCGATGACGATCAGATTCTTCATGACGTGAAACACGGCCAGCATCGCGGCGAATCGCACAACGATGGTGACATCGCTGACGCCCTCGAACAGGCGGCGCAGCGGCGACCACAAGGCGAATTCGAAGATCGCGCGCGGTTCGCCCATGAGGCGAATCAACAGGTATATGGCACCCGCCTGCCCACCCTCCAACGCCCCCGCGACCATTCCGAGGAGCGGCAAGGTCATCCAGCCGAGGCGCAGCTCCCTCGGCAACATCTCCACACACTTCCTGAGGGTCGAGATCATTGGACGGTGACGCCTACCTCAGGACAGGGAATGTGGCATGTCGAACCTGCGAGCTGCGGCTCCACAGTAGGCAGGCGTCGATGAGGGCGTCAAGCGTCGGACGTTGTGGGGCTGCCGGTGGCTGGGTAGGTTGCCGGAGGCGCGGGCCGAGCAGCGCGCATCAGGCTGGGCGTGTCCCACAGGAACGGGAGCTGACATGGCGGAGGGACTCGTCCGACAATTCGTGGGACTGGCGAGGACCGCACGACGCACTACCCTGCTGGGGCCGTTGCTGGACGCCTGGCACGTGCGGGCCGTGCTGCGGGCCATCGACGACGACCCACGGGACGCTCGCGTGCTCGGTCCCGAGGAGTTGGCACCGTATCTGCGCCGCCTGACTCCGCTGGGCAGCATCTCGGACGATTTTGCCGGTCTCCCGTTCGATTGGGTGATCGTGCCCCACGGGGCGGTCGCAGCGCTTCCCGTCGCACTCGTACGAGGGCTCCGCAATGGGTACCAGCGTGTACTCGAGAACCGGCGCTACCTGCTGCTCCGCTCGCGCCTTCCGGGATCCGGTGTCGCCAGCGACCCCGAGCTGCATGCACGCCTGGACGCCCTGCTTCCCCTCAGCAACCAGGGGGCGGAACCCCGTGCACTCACCGCTTCCGCGTGGCACGACCGCGCCATCCTTGTCACCACGTTCGAGCGGGCAACCGCCCTCGAGCGATCACTCCCGCAACTCTGCGGCCTTGGCGCGCCGGTGCTGGTGATGGATGACGGATCTCGCGAGGCCATGGCGGAGCGCAACAGGGCTGTGGCGCGTGGGTGCGGCGCCGAGTATCTACGGTTGCCCCGCAACCGGGGCATCAGCGCAGCGCTGACCGTGGGTCTCGAGTATCTGCTCGCCGACGCGCGGCTGCAGTGGATTTCGTGCGTGCAAGACGATGTGGACGTGCGTCCGGACACACTCTCCGTGCTTCAGGCCGTTGAGGATGCGGCAGTCCGGCCAGTACTCACAGGCTACGACGCCGCGCTGCACGCCGCACTGGAGGAAACCGCGGTCGGCGGTGTGCGCGTGCGACTGAAGCGGGAAACCTCCGGGGTTCATCTCCACGCGCATCGGGACTATTGGCGCGCGGTGCTTCCCATTCCCACCGAGTACTTGGGGGCCCCCAAGCGGCGGTGGGAGGCCTCGCTCGAGGACTCGTGGATCACCGTGGGTGCGCCCAACGCGGCCGCGCGCCGCGGGATTCCTGTCGTGTGCGTCCCGGGCCTTGTTCGCACCTTTCTGTGGCACGCCGGCGACTCCACGTGGGGAAATCCCAACTCTCCGGAGCCGCTCCTCGCGCCGGATAACGCAGCGCCCTAGCGACAGAGCTGGGGAAGCAACTCGCGGAACAATTGCACATTCACGAACGTCACGTCGGCTTCGGGGGTTGTGTCGAAACGCGCAACGTTGAAAAGCCGGAATCCGGCTTCCTCAAACACCGCGCGATCCTCCGCGAAGCTCGACTGTCCGTCGTAGAGCGTTGACACCGTTCCGTCCTTCGCGGCAAGGACGGTTTCCGTGCGAACGAACAGACAGCGCTCGCTCAGCGAACCGAGACTTCTGAACGCATCGAGGTCGCTGCCCTGCGCGTCGATCTTCAGGAAGTGCAGCACGTCGTCGGCGAGGCCATACTGCCGCACGATGGTGGACAGGTTGAAGGTCGGCACCGTGACGGTGTGCTCGAGACGTTCGATCGGCGCCGGGGAGTAGTACAGCCGATCGCCCCCTTGCGACGGGTCGTGTGTGACCTTGGCGGCATTCAGGCGCTTCAGCGAACTGCAATCGCTGGAGCCATAGCAGTAGAAGTCCGCGTAGCCTTCCGGACCATCCGTGATGGCGGCCTGCACGTAGCCGGCATACAGCAAATGCGCCCGCACGTCGATGGGGTCGATGCCCACGGAGAACAGCCGCTTGTGCAGGCTGGCTGCTACGAGCCGATGGCGGACGTCCCCACGCCCGGCGCCCACATCAATGAACACGACTCCAGAGCCAGGCAGCGAGTTCAGTGCGACGGCAAGAAGCTCGAGCACCTCCTGCTGGCGCGATTCGGGAATCTCATACACACACCGCGCGTCGCGATACCACGATTTCCACAGCGCTCGCGCGCGCCGCCGGGACTGGAGCGCGCGCCAGACGCTGGCCATGGCGTTTGACTGGGTGCGTCCACGGTAGACTTCGCGGGCCACCTGGAACAGGAGGCTCGATCGCACCGTCGGCCGATTCAGCATGGCCCGAGTCCACTCCGCTATTTCGACCGGCCGGCGTGGAGCGACAGGAGACGGCGCCGCGAGCGCCGCGGCCTGCGCACGCCGCTGCTGCACCTCACGCCACCGTCGCGCGCGCGGCGAGTCCGCATGGTCCGAGTAGAACTCGTCGTCTCTCGGAAGTGCAAGAAGCTCTCGCCGACGCGTCCACAGGGCGTGCCGCAGATCGTAGTGCGACGCCAGTTCATCTTCCGCAATCGCGTAGGACGCTGGCTTCGCCCGTGGTGGCCCCATTGTCGGATGCCGGGCCGACTCCCCGATGCTCTGCCGCGCAAATCGCCGCCTCCACACCGTGTCGCGCAGCGACTCCAGGTAGAGATGGTCTGGCTTGCAGACCAGCAGTTCGGTATCAACGCGACGCCGTTGCGTATTGGCGACACGCACGCGGTTCGTTTGGATCACGTGTCCTGGAAAGAGATCGGCCGCGAGACTGCAGAGGAGATTCTGGGAATAGCACTCCGTCTGCTCGTCGAGCAGGTCGTAGTACGGGAGCAATACATCAACCGCCTCGCGATGGAATGCATTGAGGATCGCGTCGAAGAAGCGAAGCGTCTGCACGTCCTGCGCCGCATCGAGCCACCCGCCGCACAGGTGCCAAGAGTACATGCCGCAGCCGACCGCGGGTTCGCGGGAAAGCAGGAACTGCTCGAAGACTCGCCACGGGTTCGCATACGGACCGGCGGCCGCCACGCCAAGGTCGGTGAGCGAAAGGACGATATCGTCGTCCGCAAAGACGACGTAGAGGTAGTCGCGCCCCATTGCCTCCCTGAGCAGCCGGTTCCGCCCCTGCGTCCACGAACTCGACGGATAGTGAATGCTGCGCGGGTCGGGCGATCGCGCACGCCAGGATAGGAATAGAATGTCGCTATCGTCCCCCGCCGCCTGCTCAAGTGCGGATGGAAGATCCTCCTCGACCTGAAAGAGATAGAGGAACCGCTTCATCGGGCGCGGTTTCCGTTTGTCAACGCTTGGAGCCGCCGCGAGTATGCATCCGGGTAGACGCCCGCCTTGCGCATCCAGAGCAGAACAGTGCCGACCCACATTCGGAGTCGGACGAACACTGGACCCCGCCGGGGCGTCTGCTGCGTCCAGGAGAAGGACGCCTCCCGATCGGGAAGTGTCGTCGCGTGCGGCGTCGCGGCGTGCGGAGTGATCACCGGCGGCGTGACCGCGAACAGGCGCACGCCGGCGCTCGGCGCATAGCCGGTGAGCCAATCCGCGGGCATCCGCACTGGAGTGCCATGATCCAGGAGTTTGCGCGCGCCTTCGTGAGAGATCAGGTACGCCATGGCGCCCATGGCGAACTCCACCACGCGCGCCACGCGGTGCCTCCGATGAACAGCCACTCCCCGCCAAGCGGTCGCCGCCCCCTCGTTCGGCCCGTGCCGCGCCGAGTGATGGGCGAATAACACCAACTCCCAGTTCCTGGGAAACCGCGGAAGCGCCCGCATCACCGCAAGGAGCTCGACCGACACGTCGACATCGTCCTCCAGGATGATCGCCATCGGCAGTCCGCGCTCGCGAATCAGGCGGTAGCAGTGCTGATGACTCAAGGCACAGCCGATCTCGCCTGGCGTCAGCCGACGCCGCAATCCGGGACTGACTTCGATGACCGTGCTGTCGCCCACGCGCTGTACGTCGTCCGGAGGGAGCGCAAGTCCGTCCACGGCGTCAATGAACTCCCACGGCAAGCCCAAGGTCGTCAGCTGACGCGCGATGTGCTCCCGCCGTTCACGCGACGTGGACAGGCTGATCACGAAAATCGCGGGGAACCCGCCTTCGGCGGTCATCGGGGGCATCGCGTTGGCAGCCATCCCAGGGGACTGTGAACGTGCACGCACTCCTCGCCTCAGTAAGGTCGCGGCCGTGCGCACGTCGATCGGGGTGAGGTTGTCCGAGGCGAACACCGCCCAATCATAACGATCCGGTCGCGAACATGGACCTGCCGCGTGACCCCGCCCGCCATTCGGCGAGTCGATCTATATCGCCCGCCCGTGGTCGAAGGTCGGCGGAAGCAAGAGCACGTCAGTCTGCTGCGGCGTCAGGTCGAGCACCTCGCGCAGGCGCGAGATGTCCTGCGGCGCTGCCTCCAGTCCCTCCGCGAACAGGCGCCGCGCCTCGATGAAGCGGTCAAACGACCGGCTGGCGGCCGTGTAGAACCGCTCGACTCCTCCATGCATCGTCAGCAACCCGGGCTCAAACTCGGCCCACAAGGGGACCCCCAGCGACCACAACGCCTCGCCCGTTTCGATCACGGCCGCTTCACTTCCCTGAACGTCAGCCCACACGAGCGCCACCTCTGACGGATGGACGCCTGCGCCGGATATCGCGTCGCCGAGTGGCAGCGCGCGCACGTCGAAGCGCGAACCACGGATCGACGAGGCGGGTCGCCCGGGCATCTCCGACACCACGCTCGCCGCGCCGATATCGGTGCCCAGAGTCATCGTCACCTGGCCCCCCGTAACCGCAACGGCCGCATCAATCAGGATACAGCGGTCCGCGAGCCCGTTCCGCTCGACATTCTCGCGCAGCAACGCAAACACTCCGGGCTCGGGTTCGATGGCGACGGCGCGACATCCAGCGGCGCGCACTATGGGAATACACGTGGATCCGATGTTCGCCCCGACATCGACGATCACGTCCGCACCTCCAAGCGTCCGCCCGCGCGCCCGCAGCCACGCAACCAGCAGATCGATGGACGCCTGGGCGAATCCCCCTTCGACGAAGAGGCCAAAGCCGATATGTGAATCGCCGACGGGCGCTCGCCACGTCAGCCCGTTGCGCGAGAAAGTCGCCAGCTGCACACCAGCGGCCGCCATGGCCTGCCAAGCGAGGATGCGCCGGCGGCGCTCGCCTAGCAACGACAGCCCGCGGAGCAGTGCGGTACGGCGCAATGAGCGAAACAATTCGACGGGCAAAGGCATGCAGATTTGGATGCGCGACGGAAAGTCCGACGGGAACGGCGCCGAATGGGCGGGAGCCAGCGGATGCCTCTATAGCCGCAGAACGGGTGACGCGCATGGTGCGGCGACGTCGGCGGCAAGGTAGGGCGCGGCGTTTACGCGGGCAAGCCAGCCATGAAGGACCATCCCGCACGCCCTGCCAGTGGGTATGGGTCGCGCGTCGTTCGCGTGCCTCCCTTGCCCATCGCCCTTACGCCGCCTACGCTTCTCGCCGGTTCGGTGGACCGCCATTCGACGCCGCCCCTTCACCTGCACTCTCCGATGCAGCGTGCGCCGCACGACATCAAGTTGAGCGTCAAGGATTTCGTGCGACGTTGGGCACCCGCCCGATGGTGGCCGTGGCTCCAGATTGCCCGACTCGCCATGGAGCGCAGGACGTTTCCGCGTCGGTGGGTGCGCCACACGTACGAGGGTCATCCGTTGCGGGTGCTGCTCGGTGATGTCGTTGGCGCCATGTGGTACGACCACGACTGGACATTGCCGGAGCTCCCCGTTCTGCTGACCGGCCGATTGAAGTCGGGATCGACGGTATTCAACATCGGTGCACACCAGGGCGTGGTCGCGATGGTTCTCGCACAAACGGTCGGCAGTTCGGGCAGGGTGGTGGCAGTGGAAGCGGACCGATTCCACGCGACGCTGGCCGAGGCGAATCGTGCCGCCAACGGCATTGAACAGCTGGTCGTCCGTCACGCGGCCGTCGGCGAGGTGGCCGGACCACTCAGGCACGACGCGACGACCGGCGCGATTCAGCTCGGCACCGGACCTGGGAATTCCGTGCCGGCAGTGACCATTGACGAACTGACGGCAGCCTACGGCGCGCCCGATGTGATTTACATGGATGTGGAAGGATACGAGGCGCTGGCGCTCCGTGGCGCGACCGCGACGCTCGCGGCGGGGACCGTGGACGTGCTCGTCGAAGTTCACGGACCATGGCTGCAGCGGTATGGAACGGCAATCGGCGATCTGCTGCAATCGTTTCCTGCCGCGACCTACCGCTCGCTCATCTTCGAAGAAGGCAGTACCCGTCCGCTGCCAACGGATCTCGCCGCGCTCGCGCGCACACGATTTGTCCTCGTGAACTTCGGCCGCCGGTAAGGAACGAGACCCCCGTCTTGCGCTCTCAAGCGCGGCTGCAGCAATGCCGCGTTCACATCGATGGATGTTCCACTCCGTCCGTCATCCGCACGACGCGAGATCGTCCAGCCACGCCTCCACCCGCGACGGTTCCCGCGCATCCACGACGTTCACCCGCACCAACGCCTCGTAGGCGGACACGAGGTTGTCTCCCATCGTCGCGCCGCTCCGTACGGCAGCGACTACCGCATCTACGATGACTTCCGCGTGCAGGTAGAGCGGAATCTCGGCCTCGAAATCGCGGAGGAGATCGTGGGGATTCCGATCCTGCACGACTGTCGCGCTCGTGAAGCCGAGGCGAAAGCCTGCGGCCCAGAGGATCGGTTGCGCCACGAGACCACGCAGGATGTCGGTGACGCGCGACGTGACGCTCGCTGGAAAATAGAGCAGCGGAAAGCAATCGCGGCAGAAGGCGGTGGCCTGCGAGTTGAACGGGCAGAGCGTGCCGTCGCCCAGCACCAGCGGATCGCGCGCGTCGAAATGGCACTCACGGCCGTGTACGAGGCGATAGACAGCATCCACATCCGGATCGCCGTCGGCCAAGGCCTGCCAGACCCCCACGCGCGCGCGAGTGCGCACAGCGTGATCGGAACTGGGAATCGTGCGTGGATCACTGATCGCGCGCAGTGGGAACCCACGCGGCCAGATGTGCGCATCGGTGAACCACCGGTAGACGTTCACCCAACCCGGCGACGAAGCAGTGGTGAACCAGCTGCCCTCGAACGAGGGCACGTCCCAATCCGCCTTCGGCGCGTTGTCGTCGTCGGTGTCGTAGATGATCTCGGCGCCACGCCGGATCGCCCGGAGATACCCGAGCATCTTGCGGCAGTAATGATTCCACGGCAGCAACGGCGCCAGCATGCCGCTCTGTCGCTGCGCCTCGACTCCGAGGTACTCCGCCGGAGGTAGCGACCACTCCGGCGGCGTCTTGCGGTCACCGACGACGATCAGGTGGTCCCCCACACGATCGGCAAAAGCGCGGACGGCCGGTGTGGGAGCGGAAATCGATGTGATCACGACAAACGGCGACTGCGTCATGGGACGAGATCGGGAAGAAGGATCCGCGCGAGAGCAAGGTTCACGAACGTGGCTTCGGGATCTGCCCCACCTTGACCCGGTGTCAGCGCCACGAAGGCGAAGCCGGCGGATACAAGGTATTGCTGGTGCCAGGGCGAGGAGTCGGCGGTCGGTTCCACCAAGCGGGAGACACCCGCCGGGCATCGCAGAGTGAGAAACAGGCACTGATCCATCTGACCGTCAAGCGTGCGAAGAACGGTGAGTGGCTGCTCGTCGGCGATGCGCACCCAGTGCAGCACACGCTGGGCGAACCCATACTGGCGGAGAATCGCCGCGAGCGTCATGTGGCCCGCCGAGACCGTCCCCAGCACATATCCGGTGTACCAGGTGAAGCCGCGCGTTTGGACGCGATCCACGCCAATGGATATCACCGGCTTGCGCAGCGTGACACCGTCCTGAATGCGTCCCAGCGCCTCGCCGCGTCCGGTGCCCACGTCCACAAAGACAACTTGCGGGTCGTTGAGCGTGTCCAGCGCGTAACCGATAAGGTCAGTCGCGTCTGGACCGTCCGGCGGTAACTCCGTCAGCGCCCGACGGTGCGTTCGCCAAGCGCTCCACAGCGCTGCCTCGTTGGGGCTGCGGAGCCGGCGCTGGCAGCGCTGTGCCTGCACGCGTGCGAGGTAGCGCCACTGCCGGATCCACCGCCCCAGGGCGAATACCCTTGACGTGCGGACCAACCCCAGTCGCGCGCGCAACGCGTGCGTCCGTAGCCGCAGTTCAGCGATCTTGCCCGTGGGCATCGGCGCCGAACCAGGGCTTCGCTTGCGCCACCGCTTCGCGCGACTGCTGGCGGGATCGTCGGAGTAGAACTCATGCTGCAGCGGCATTGCCAGCAGTTCGCGCTTGCGCATCCAGATAGGGTGGTCCAACAGATAGCGTGATGCCATCTCCTCCGCCGTCACGCGATATGAGGCCGCCTTTCGCCGAGGGACTCCCATCCCCGGATGCGGGAGCTGGCTCCATTCCGGCTGGCGCAGGTAGCGGGCCGCATCCCGCGGATCGCGCAGCGATTCCAGGTAGAGCGTCTCGGGCTTGGTCAGCAATCGCTCCGTATAGCCCCGGAGGCTGTACGGGTTCAACGCCCGCACCCGGTTGGTCTGCATCACGTGTCCGGGGTACAAGTCGGCTGCCGTGCTGCACACGATGCTCCCCGAGTAGTCCGCGCACGCCTCGTCGAGCAGATCGTAGTACGGCAGGAGCGCGGGCAATGCCTCTCGGTGGAAGGCATTCAGGACCGGATCGAAGAAGCGCAGCGTCTGCGTTTCCTGCGCGAGGTCCCACATGCCCGAAAGGTGCCACGCGTAGGCCGGCGTCCCCACCGCGGGCTCGTACGCGAGGAGAAACTCCTCGAACGCACGCCACGGGCTCAGCCGGCGCGCGAGGCTCTCGGCGCCGCGTGCCGTGAACTCGAGGCGGACGTCCGCATCGCCAAATATGAAGTACAGCCAGTCGCCCCCGACGACCTCGCGGAGCAGGCGGTTTCGCCCCTGCGACCACGAGCTCGAGGGGTAGAACACCGACCGCGGATCGTTCGACCGCGCGCGGTACGAGAGGAAACGCACGTCGCTGTCGGGCCCCGCGGCATCTCTGAGGTGGTCCGGCAGATCCTGCTCGACTTGAAAGAGGTAGAGGAACCTCCGCATCACCGCCGCCCCAAGGCAGCGAGTCCCCGCTGCAAAAGCCAAGCGCCATGCACGTAACTCCGCCGAGCCCACTCCGGCCACCAAGCGGTGGCTGGCACCGGCCGTGGCCAATCAGCCAACGCCACTCGATCGCGCATCACGGCGGGATGTGATCCGTGGAACAGGCGCAGGTGGCGCGTGTCGCCGAAAGCCGCGGAGAGATCCGCTTCCGTTGGGACCTCCTGGTCTCCACGCCACGCGTCGCCGCGAAAGAGCCGGGCAAGGTTCCGCTGCTTGAGCAGCATCTGCGCCGGCGGCCGCACCCTGCCATAGTGAAAGATGTGCTCTGCGAGATCACGCCGCCTGGGTTTCAGCCAGACACCGTCCGCCCGGCGCATGAACGCGCACGCATCGCCGACCGACTCGATGCCCGTTCCCGTCCGGACGATGCGGGTCGCCCTGGGGTACCACTGCCGTGGGTCATCCTTGTAGGTCTGGTACGATCCATAGAAGTGGTAGTAGCGGAGACTCAACGCCTCGACTTGCCCGGACCGGTGACGCGCCATCGCTGCGCGCAGAGCGGGAAGCTCCGCTTCGTGCAGCACTTCATCGGCCTGCAGGTAAACCGCCCACTCGCCGTCGCAGCGCGCCAGCGCCTTGTTGGTCTCCTCCGAGAGGGTCTGGCCATCGCGTTTGGTCAGGTCCCACGTGCTCCGGAACGCAACGATCTTCGGATCAGCGAGTGCCTGCACCGTCTCCCAGGTTCCGTCGTCCGCGTCGCCCACGTTGACCACCAGCTCGTCCACGAGCGGGAGGAGCGAGCGGAGCGACTCGGCGATCGGATAACCCAATGCGACCGCCTGTCGGGCAATGGTAAATCCGGAGATCCGCATGGCATCCTCCGACGCGGGCATCCGCTTGATCATGTGCGCGCACGGCGAAGCAGGAGCACTCCGCCTCCGCCAAAGAGGATCGCGGGAAACGAGGCGGCGATGCCCGCGGGCAGAATCCCCGCCGCGCCAAGCCCTTCGGTCGTCCGAAGCAGCGCGAGATAGAAGATCGTGCACACCAGGGCCAAGGCGACTCCCAACTGTCCTTCGCCGCGTCCGACAACGGTGCTCAATGGGGCCGCAAAGAGAATGATGGCCAGTATCGTCAGGGGAATGGCGATGCGCTCCCACTGCTTCGTCCGCGGGACACCCGTCGGCGCACCAGAGCGCTCCATCCGCTCGGCGAGCCGCCCCAACTCCCCGAAGGTCATCTCGTCCAGCGCGAGCGCGGGCGCATCGAGGAGATCCATCGGACGTTCCGTGAGCGATGGGTGAACGAGCCGCGTGAAGCTGACCGACACCTGCTCCCCGTTGCCGAGAAGGCTCCAGAGGTTGCCGTCTCGCAACTCCCAGCCGCGTCCCTCGATATAACGGGCCTCCCTTGCCACGACGTACTGGATTGGGCGTGATGCGGTGGGAGTCGCGGAGCGAAGTGCGATCCCGTACATCCGCGTGCGCGCGCCCACCTCCAACCGCTGGACGCTCAAAATTTCGCCGGCATCGGTGAGGTAGGCGAAGGCGTCCCGCTCTGCTCGCCCGCCGCGGCGTTCACCGGGCGCCAAGGATGCGTCGCGCCATATGCGGGGGGCCGCCTCGAGCAGAACGACGTCAACGAGCGCCGCAACTGCTCCGCAGAGCAACAGTGGAACAAAGAGGCGTTGGACGCGAATCCCGGACGCCAGCATCGCGTGAATCTCGCCGTGCCGCATCAGGGGCTGGAGCGTAAACAGCGTTGCCACCAGCGCGGCGATGGGAAGACTCCACGTGAGGTACATCGGAAACTGGCTGGCGTACCCCCGCAACATGTCGCCCGCGCTCCTCCCGAGGGCCAGATTGGCGTCGAGGCGCTCCGTGAGGTCGGCGAGGACGAACAACAGGGGAGCCGTCAGCGCAGTGAGCGCGAAGATCCGCACGAACGCCCCGAGGAGATACCGGTCGACCAGACGCATTCTCATGGCGTCTCCCGCGAGCGCGCCGCAGCGTGCCCGGGGGCGCGGCGGCGGCGCAGCATACCGTCACCCTGCGTCCCTCGGACAAGGTCCGCGGAGGTTCGCGCGTTCGCCACGGCGCCGCCGATATCACGCAGCAGCGGGAGAGTGAGCAGCAGGAGCACACCGACCGTTGCCCAACTGCCCAGAAGCGGGTCGATCCATCCGGCATCGGTGAGTCGGTCTCCCCAGATGATCCCGACGCGGAAGAAGAGGAGAACCGCCACGGACAGGCCGATTACCGCTCCAATCCCGCCGTAGGCGAACCGGATGCCGAGCGGTGCGGCCAGCAGGACAAGCACGACACAGGCAAAGGCTGTGGCAAGGCGCCGGTGAATCTCGCCCAAGCTTCGGATGACGACGGAACGGCGGGCTTGTGCCGCCGCGCTTGAGCGTTCACGGCACCCCCACCTTGCTGGGTCCACTCCGTCGCATTCCGCGTTTCGAATCCGCTGGCGAAGCGAGGCCATGGAAAGCTCTCGCTCAGCGCGCTCTTCAACGCGCGCCCCCCGCTCCACGCGGGCGGCGAGCCCGCGAAATCGGACGAGATAGCCTCGGAACTCCGAAGTCACGAGGGTTCCGGGACGGTCAAGGTAGGGACTCGCCAACGTGCCGTGCGTGAGCCGCAGGGCGAGATCACGGCGATTGGGCATCACCGCGACTGTCGCGCTTTCGGCGGTAACGTAGCGCGGGCGACTCGGCCGACTGAGGTCAGCAATCGTCACGCCACGCAGGACATTGCTCCGCGCATCGATTGACTGCACCACGACGTATCGCACCGCGCCGTCGCCGGTGCGCACGGCATTCACCGCCCCCGCGCGGAGGCGCAGCGTGGGACTCATTCGGGCCACATCCTCAAGCCGATCCTGGAAGCGCGCGTTCGCCGCCGACAGGATCCGATCATTGAAGCCGACCATGAGCAGCGACACGACGAATCCGGTGACAAGCAGCGGAGCGATCAGCCGCCCCGGATGGACGCCACCGGCCGCCATCGCCACCAGTTCGCCGCTCTCCGAAAGGTCGGCAAACACATACTGGGTGGCCGCAAACAGCGCCATGGGAACAGCAAGCGTCACCACATGCGGGAGGGAGAGGAGCATGAGCTCCAGGATGACTCCCCCCCCGACACCCTTCCCAGCCAGTTCTTGAAACCGTTGCGCGACGGCCGTGAGGAACAGCAACCCCGTCACCGCGACGAACGCAAAGGCGAACGGACCGGCGTAGGCTCTCAGCAGGTAGCGGGTGATGGTCGTCACGGGCGTCCGATCGCCACTTCTTCCACGAGGTTACGTACCGTCGTTTCGAACCGTGTCCGCGTGAAGAGGGCGCCGCGTCCCCGAAGGTACGCCCGCAGTCGGTCTTGCTCCTCGACATCACTTAGTACGTTGCCGATGGTGGCGGTCGCATCTGCCTCCGTGGCGAAACGGAGGGCTCGCTCAGGCCCGACGATGTCCACCTGGCCGCCGCCGTCGGGAACGAACACGATGGCGCCGCCGAGGAGTGCCTCCGCCGGCGCGATGCCAAAGTGCTCCTCGCTCATGCCGTGGATCGCGTAGCGATTCGCGTGGATCAGCCGGACCAACTCGGTCCTTGAGACGTCGAAGTGCAGGTGCACCCAAGCCCCCGCATCGTGCGCCATCCGCTCAACCCGGCGGACGTACCACGCGGGACCCCGGCTCCCGATGAGATGAAGCTCGACATGCGGGTGGACCCGCTGGACCTGCGCGAGAATGCGGATCACGCGCTCCAGTTCCTTCTCCGGCGCAATGCGTCCGATACAGACGAAGCCATCCCGGCGTTGATGCCACGGCAGCGGTGACGCCGCCATCTCGACTGGCGGCGGCACGACCTGTGGGCGAGCCGCCTCGCCGTACAACTGCACCATCCGCTCCGCGATCCACGTCGAGTTGGTGAGCGTCATCGCCTCGACCACCCGCTCCGAACGGAAGTCCGCAAGCCAGTCACAGAGCGCATAGTAGGCGGCCAGTCCACCGGCCCACGCGTGATACCACCGAAGGTCGGCCGTCGGGCGAGGCCGCAGGCGCGAGGGGTAATGGATGTACTGGAGCGTCTTCGCCCCGAAATCCGTCTCGTTGTGACCGCAGATCACCACGTCGAAATCCCCGACGAGCCGCTTCGCCCGCCGAAACAGGAGCGACGACTTGAGGAGAACGACCGGCAACGGGAACGCCTCAAGCATCCGCAGGCTGGCGGGCATAGGAATCCAGGTCGCATCGTCCGGCCGGATCGTGGTACCGTAGTATGCATTCACGGCTTCCAGCTCCACCGGACGCCAACTGCACACGGTGATGTCATGGAGGCCAGCCAGGGCCTGAAGCATCCAGGCGGCCACGGCGTTGCCGCCCCCAGGCGGCTGGAGGGATGGCTGGACCACGAGAACGCGGAGGCGCGGCATGGAGTTACCGACACAGTAGACTGGCGTTCATACGGTCGTCAACCATATTTCCCGCCCGCCCTAACGGGGCCTCCGACGCCGAGATTGGCGGGTGGTTCCACCACCAGGCCGATTTGGGCGGCATTGGCCCGCGAGGTGACCGGGCGGTCGACGTATTCCACGGGGCAAGAGATGGACAAGCACGCCAAGATCTACGTCGCCGGGCATCGCGGGCTTGTCGGAAGCGCGATCGTTCGCAACCTGACGCTGCGGGGATACCACAGCCTCATCGTGCGCACGCACGGGGAGCTGGACCTGGAGCGCCAGTCCGACGTGCGGACCTTCTTTGAATCCGAGCGACCGGAGTACGTCTTCCTCGCCGCTGCGAAGGTGGGCGGCATTCATGCGAACACGGCCTACCCGGCGGAGTTCATCTATAACAATCTGCTCATCGCCGTCAACGTCATAGAAGCCGCCTATCGCTGCGGCGTGCGGAAACTGCTGTTCCTTGGATCCTCCTGCATCTACCCCAAGGACGCCCCGCAGCCGATTCGCGAGGAGTACCTGCTCACTGGCGTGCTCGAGCCGACCAATGCACCCTATGCCGTGGCGAAGATCGCGGGCATCAAGCTCTGCCAGAGCTACAATCGCCAGTTCGGCACCGACTTCATCTCGGTCATGCCGACGAACCTCTACGGCGTCAACGACACCTACCATCTCGAGAACAGCCACGTGCTGCCGGCGCTAATTCACCGTTTCCACGACGCAAAGACGCAGGGAAGCGCGCAGGTTGCGGCGTGGGGAACGGGGACGCCCCGGCGCGAGTTTCTGTACGCCGATGACTGCGCGGACGCTTGCGTCTTCCTCATGCAGGAGTACTCGGGAAACGACATCATCAACATCGGCACCGGCGAGGACCTGACGATCCGGGAGTTGACTGAACTGGTGGCGCAGACGGTGGGGTATCACGGCGAAATCGTCTGGGATTCGTCGCAGCCCGACGGTATGCGCCGCAAGCTGCTCGACGTCTCACGAATCCATGCCCTCGGATGGCGACATCGGTACAGCTTGGAGGACGGGCTTCGCCTCGCCTACGAGGACTTCCTGCGCCGGTTCGGCATGTGATGCTCGCAACGGCCGGCGCGGCCACGTTCACGGCGCTCGCCGTCACATGGGTCGCCATTCCATTCCTGATCCCACGAGCGGAAAGATGGCGGCTCGTTGACCACCCGGGCGGACGCAAGACGCACGCGCGCAGCACGCCGGTCGTGGGGAGCGTGGCGATGGCGGCCGGCGTTCTGGCGGCCATGCTGCTCGTCCGCACCATGACCACCGGCGAGCGTCTCACCGCGAATGCCACGATCGCATGGCCGATCGCCGCCGCCATTCTTGCCGGCGCCGTACTCCTACTCGTGGTCGGCATCGTCGACGACCAGCGGGAGCTCGGCGCCTCCATCAAGCTGCTGGCCCAAATCGCCGCGGCATTGCCGCTGGTGCAGGTGCACGACTTTTCCATCTTCCACGCCTGGCTCCCTTCCTGGACCGCATCGGCCGCCGAGTTGCTATGGATTCTGGCCGTAGTGAACGCGTTCAACATGCTGGACGGCATCGACGGGCTCATGGGGAGCGTGGCGCTGCTTTGCGCCCTCGCGATCGCCGTCCTGGCCTGGAGTTGGAAGGTGTATGACGCCTGCTTCCTGCTCGCCGCCCTTGTCGGCGCGCTCCTCGGGTTCCTGCGCTGGAATCTCCCGCCCGCTCGCACCTTCGCCGGGGACGGCGGATCGTTGATGGTGGGGTACCTCGTCGCCGCCATCTCGATTCGCATCACCGGTCCCGATGCGGCGCTCGACCTCACGGGGCGGCCCTACGCGATCATCGCGCTGCTACTCATCCTCGCCATCCCATTCTACGACCTCGTGAGCGTCGTGTGGCTGCGCGCCATCGAACGACGCGGGCTGTTCGGTGGCGACACCAGCCACCTCGCCCATCGCTTGGTGCGACGTGGATTGTCCCCACGCCGGACGCTCGTGTTCATCGTGGGGTGCACCCTGTTGACGGCGCTCGCCGGACTGTTGCTGGCCCGCGTGGGGCGGGCCGCGGCGATGTCGGTGGTGGCCCAGTGCGCCGTGGTGATCGGGCTCATCGCGTTGATGGAGGCGAAGACCCGTCCCGCCGCCTGATCGCTATGCCGTTGGAGGCAGGAGCGACGGCATCACGGACGACCATTGCTCGTCCCAGGAGACCGGACGGCGGGCGCGGGCCTGTGCGGTGAGCTGCGCAAGGAAGTCCGAGCCGTCATCGGACCGGGTGAGTGCGACAAAGAGGTGCCCGGCGAGTTCCTCCGCGGTTGCGAAACTGGCGATTCCGCTTCCGCGTGGTGCGATCTCCTCGTGCGGAGACCCATCGTTCAGCGCGAGCACGGGGACGCCAACCGTCTGCAACTCCACGATCTTCATTGGCAGATCGAGTCCGGATGACGATCGGTGGACACAGAGTCCGAGGTGGCTCCCGGCCAGCAGGTGCGGATAGTCGTGCGGCGCAACGTTCGGCGTCTCCACCCACAGTGCAGCGCCCCCGATTGCGCGAAGCGTCGTCCCCCACTTGGCTCGCAGGGGACCGTCACCGCTCAACAGGAGCCGGACCCCCCGACGGTTTCCCGGTGTGGCCTCCATGCGACGTACCAAGAGGCCGAGCGCGTCGGACAAGAGCGAGAGGTCATCGTCGCGAGTCCATCCCATGGGGGCCACAACGACCAAGGGATCATCGGGCAAGTCGTCGCGTGCCCGCGGAAATGCGCGCACCGCCGAAGGCCCGTCGTGAAGCACGGCGACGTCCCCGAGACCCCAACCCTGCAGATGTCGCGCCAGACGATGAGAGACGGCGACGTGCGCGTCGGCTCGCCGGCCGAAAAAGCGCTCGGCCCATCGCGTGAATCGGACGAGCGGATGCGACGCGCCGAAGCGGAGGGCGAGTAGTGTCCAACCGAGATTGTGCCAATCCACAATCAACTTCGCGCCGCGCAGGCGAGCGGCGATGATTGCCACGGGAAAGGTTGGAAGTGCAGGCGGCGACTGAAGGAGAATCAGGTCGGGCCGAGGCGTGGCGCTCAACAGCACTCGGGTGAGCCCCCACCCCAGTCGGAGCCCGCGCAGTCCGGTGGCGAGACTCCCCGCCAGTCCGGCACCTCCCCCGGCTTCTCCCAGCGCAAGCGCGTGCACGTGCAGTCGCGCCTCGCCGGCGAGGCCGGTCGGGAGAGCGGTGCGCATGCCCCCCACCAGGTGCACGTCGTGACCGGCCCGAAGCAACGACGCCGCGTGGGCCAGCAGACGCGGGCTTCGGCCGAGATCCCCGAGGACCAGTACGAGGGCTCGCATGGTGGTGACCTATGCTGTAAGCATCGCGAATCGGCACCAGTCGGCCATGCGTGAGGCCGCGTCCGGTCGGTGCCACGAACGTGCCGCTTCACCCATGCGCGTGAGCTCGGAACCGTCAGACGCGAGCGAGAGAATGGCGTCCGATAGCGACGTGCCGTTGAGTTCGTTCGGGAGAATGGAACGGGAGCATCCGGCTTCCTCCCATGCCTTGGCATTGGCCAACTGATGATCGCCCGCCGCCGGAAGCGGGACGAGGATCGCTGGACGACCAGCGGCCGCGAGCTCGGCGAGCGTCGCGGCACCCGCGCGCGTGATGACCAGCGACGCACGATGGTACGGTTCCGCCAGGTCCGCGAAGAATGGCTCCACCCGTGCGTCGACACCCGCGGCACCATACTGCTGACGGAGTTCCGGCACCTCTTGGGGTGACGCTTGGTGAACCACAGACAAGGCTTGGGCAAGAGACCCAAGGCGTGGCAGCGCGTCACGCATGGCGCGATCGAGTTCCGAGGCGCCGGCGCTGCCTCCCAGAATCAGCAGGTGAAAGCGACCAGGCTGCGGTATGGCTTGCGGTACGTGCGCACGAATCGCCCGACGCACCGGCCAGCCGCTGAGGAACTCTCGCCCCGGAAACGATCCCAGCGTCTGGGGCCAGGCCACCGCCGCTGCTTGCACGAGCCGCCCGAGCATGCGGTTGGCGAGTCCGACATCCACGTTTGCTTCGAAGAGGAGCGTGGGAATTCCCTGCAGGGCAGCGAGCGCTACGAGCGGTCCTGACGTGTGCGCGCCTGTGCCCACCACGAGGTCCGGACGCAACGTGCGCAGCAATCGATCGCTCCTGAGCATGCCCATCGGTAGTCTCAGCAACCCATTCAGCCACCGCAGGACGCCCCCTCCCCTGAGCGGGTGGACCTCCAACGGAATGAACGCGCCGTTGTTGGCTGCCACCAGCCGCTCCGCCACACCGCCGGCCGGTCCGCAGAACAGTGTCTGCACCGGCTGCGCCGATTCGTGCAGCGCCTCCGCCACCGCCAGAGCGGGGGTCACGTGCCCTCCGGTGCTCCCCGTTGCAAAGAGCACCAGCGGCGGGCCGAACGCGCGCCTTTCATTCGCGCGCTTCCCTCTCGGCGATGCAGCGGCAGGCGGGTACACGGACGTAATGCCTACGGCCTGGCCGCGGGCGCCGCGGGCTGTCCGCCCGGCTTCCACGCCGGCTTCGGTCCGTCCGCGAGCAGTCGTGTGGCACGGGCGGCCGCGTTGATCACCGCCGCCATGTGGTCGAGGTCGACATGCGCCACGTCGTCGCTGGGCTGGTGATAGTCCGCGTGCAGGTTGTATGTGGAGAGCGTGTGGGCCACGATGCCGCGCCGGGCGAAGGCGATGTTGTCGCTGCGCTCGAAAAAGCGCTGCTCCGGACGGCGGTCGGGACCGATGGGAATGCCGGCGGCGGCAAGCTCGTCGCCCATGGTCGAGCGCTCGTATCCCGTGAGCCACGCCTTGCCCGCACCGCCCGCCAGTGAATCCGGCCGCGCAATCATCTCGATCTCCAGGTTGGCGACGATTCGCGCCAACGGCACCGCGGGATGGTCGATGAACCAGCGCGTGCCGAGGAGGCCCGCTTCCTCGCCGGTGGTGGCGACGAAGAGCACGCTGCGCTTCGGACGCGGCCCGGCGGCGAGCTGCCGTGCGATCTCCAGCACCGCAGTGACGCCCGACGCATCGTCATCGGCGCCGTTGTAGATGGAGTCGCCGTTGATCGCCATTCCGACGCCCACGTGGTCGAAGTGGGCGTCCACGAGGATGACCTCGTCCTTGAGGCGCGGATCGCTGCCATCCAGCAGTCCGACGACATTGACCGAGTTGCGGCGCCGTTCCACCGGGAACGTATCGCGGTCGGCGAACGATCCGGCGAGGACGACGCGCTCGGTGCGGCCGCGCCGCGGCTGGGCCAGCGGAATGACCGCGGTGGGAACGCGCTGGAAATATCCGCTATCGCCGAGTGGCGTGAGCCCGATGTGCTGCATCGCGCCGGCGATGAACCGCGCGGCCTTCGCTTCGCCGGGGGTGCCGGTCATCCGCCCGGCCATCGAGTCGTCAGCGAGCGGGAAGAGCACGCGCTGCACGTCGGCGGCCGTGGTGGGGCGCTGCGCGGCGAGCGCGACAGGGAGCATCAGGGCTACCGCAGT
Source organism: bacterium (assembly GCA_021813725.1). Taxonomy (GTDB): domain Bacteria; phylum Gemmatimonadota; class Gemmatimonadetes; order Gemmatimonadales; family Gemmatimonadaceae; genus PNKL01. The sequence goes on from JAKAJN010000009.1 coordinate 34,486, forward strand.
GGCACGTCGAATCACGCGATCTCCTCAGTCGTGGGGTGAGCGTCCCGTAATTACAGCCGTCGCCGTCACCGCCGCGACCCCCGCCGATTCATCGCCCTGCGAGGAGCGCATCTCGAACGCGCGCCGCGACGCGTCTCGGCGGCCGCGCCGACGCACGGCCGCCGTCCGCTTGCCCTCGGCCCCGGTGCCGCTAGCTTCCCCGCCCTATGGAGACCGCCCTCATCGCGCCCGTCGGTGACCAGATTGACCGCCGCGGCAACTTCATCAGCAAGGGCATCGCCGCCCTCGCCATGCTCCTCACGGGGTGGCGCTTCGAGGGCCAGCTCCCCAACCTCCGCAAGTTCGTGCTCATCGTCGGACCCCACACCTCCAACTGGGACTTCCCGACCGGGGTGATGGCGATGTTCACGCTGGGCATCCGCGGCACCTTCCTCGGCAAGGACTCGCTCTTCAAGCCGCCCTTCGGCTTCATCTTCTACTGGTTGGGCGGCGTGCCGGTGGACCGCTTCTCCAAGAACAACGTCGTCGAGCAGACCATCGCCCTGTTCCACGCGCGCGAACGGATGATCCTTGCCATTTCGCCGGAGGGCACGCGCAAGCGGATCGACAGGTGGCGCACCGGCTTCTACTGGGTTGCGACCGGCGCCAAAGTTCCGATCGTCCCCGTCGCCTTCGACTTTCCGCGCAAACGCTTCATCATCCACGAACCGCAGCACATGACCGGAGACGCCGAGCGCGACATCACCCATCTGCGCTCCTTCTTCCGCGCCAGTCAGGCGTATCGGCCCGCTTGGTACGTCGAATGAACGGCGGACAGTCACAATGTGATGGTCGTTTCATTGACGGGGCGCCGCGCGTCTGGAAGAATGAATGAGATGCATTGCCGCGTCCTCCGACTGCGGAGGACGTGGGCCCGCCGCGCCCCAACCGCACCTCCCCCGTGAAGCACCATCTCGTCAGTCCCAGCTCCCCCTTCGTCGGCACGCGAAACCTCGATGACGCCGCGCTCGTGCAGCGCGAAGTCGAGGCGCTGCGCGTCGAATACCGCCGGCTCGTCGGACGCATCAACTTTCGCACGCGCCGCAGCTGGCTGTTCATTGCCCTGCTCGTCCTGACCCTCGTCGCGTTCATTGCCGTCGGCGTCCTGGTGCTTTCGCCCGCCGAATGGGCCAGCAATCAGCAGTCGCGCTTCACGCAGATGACCTCGTTGCTGATCCTCGCCGCCACGGCGATGCCGCTCGGCGCGTACTTCGCGCGCCGCTACGACCGCCAGCGCGAACGGGTGAAGATCGCCCGCACGCGCCAGCACGAGGTGCTGAGTCGACTCGCCCAGCTCGACGAGGTGCGTGGCGCGCGGCGGCGCCGCCGGCGGCGCACCCACAGGTCGTGGGCCTGGCGGATCGCGCACCCGCAGCACTTCAGCCGGCCGCCGCTGGAGACGATGTCCACAGCCGCGCTCGAAGAGACGGCCGACCAGCTCGGCGGCCAGGTGCACGAGGAGAAGCGGATGCGCGCGCTCGCCTACGCGCACGCGTGGGCCACCGGCATCCTCACCGTCGTCCTCGCTTTCGGCGTGACGCTCGCCGGGCCCGCTTACCTGGGCGACTTCCTCGGCGGCCGGCAGTGGGGCGGCGCGGCGGGTCCCGACCCGCTCGTCTTCTGGGTGACCCTCACCATCGCGCTCGTGCTGTTCGGCGGCCTGGGCGCCCACCGGGTGACGGTGCTGTTGCGCCGAGCACGCGCGTACCACGACCGGCTGTCGGCGGTCGAACGCGCGCTCTGGGATGCGCGCGTCCTACTTCGGGAGCGTCGCGAAGAAGTCTGACAGGACCTGCGTGACTTCCGCCGGCTGCTCCACCGACGAGGAGTGCCCCGCCGCCGGAATGCGGGCGAGCCGCGAGCCCGCAATGTGCTCGTGGATCCGCCGCGCCTTGGGCGGCGGCGTGGCAACGTCCTCGTCGCCCACCACCACGAGCGTCGGCACGCGAATCGCCGGAATCGCCTCCATCACCCCGTCGCGCTCGATCACGCCGCGCACCGCACGTACGATGGAGCGCGGCCGCGATGCGATCTCCATCCGCCACGACTCGCGATCTGCCGCGCGCGTGGGATCGCCCATGAACGTGCGGCCAAACAGAATCGGCATCACGCGGTCCACCACCCACCGGGTGCCGAGGGTCTGCGCGACGAACGCGAGCGTGCGGTACTTCGGCACGTTCTCCGGCGCTTCCGGCTCCGCGGAGGTCTCGAGCAGGGACAGCGAGTAGAGAAGGTCCGGACGCCGGATCCCCAGGCGCATGCCGACGAACCCGCCCATCGAGAGCCCGACGAAGTGGCAGGGGCGCGCGTCGAGCCCCTCGATCACCGCCACCGCGTCGCGAAAGCACGTATCCATGTCGTGCGACCGTCCGCCGGGATCGCTGCTGCGCCCCTGTCCGCGGTGGTCGTAGGCGATGCACCGAAACCGGTCCTTCAGCGCATCCACCTGCGCGGCGAACATGCGCGACGACATCAGCAACCCGTGGCTGAAGACGATCGCCGGATCCGGGCCGCCCGTATCCTCGTAATAGAAGGAGACGCCGTTGATCGTCAGGTGCGGCATGGCCGGTCGTGTTGCGAGAGGAGGTCGCGCTGCATCACCGAGAGAGGTAACGCGCGCCGCGTCGCTTCGAAAGGGCGTCGTGGCGTCGCTCTTCGCCCCTCCGTAGCTTGAGTCATGACCGATCTTCTTGCCCGCTACGCGGCCTTCGTGGATGACGTGCTGCTGCCGTTGGAACCGCTCGTGCTCGCACATCCGTGGACGGCGGTTGCCTCGCAGATCGACACCGCGCGCCAGGAGGCGCGCCACCGCGGCCTCTGGGCGCCGCATCTGCCCGCCGCGTTCGGTGGCCTCGCCATGCCGATGGCCGAGTTTGCCGAAGTGAGCGCGATCCTCGGACGCACACCCATTGGCCATTACGCATGCAACGTGCAGGCGCCCGACGTGGGAAACATGGAACTGCTGCTGGCACATGGCTCCGCCGAACAACAGGCGCGTTTCCTGCGTCCACTCGCCGCCGGTCAGATCCGTTCGTGCTTCGGCATGACCGAGCCGGCGCGCGCCGGCTCGAACCCCGTCTGGCTCGACACCACGGCGGTGCGCGACGGCGAAGCCTGGGTGATCAATGGCCGCAAGTGGTTTGCCACGTCCGCCGAGGGCGCGTCGTTCTGTGTGGTGCTCGCGGTGACGACGCCCGGCGCGGCCAAGCCGCATCAGCGGGCGTCCATGTTCATTGTACCCACCGACACGCCGGGCTACGCGCTCGCGCGCAACATTCCCGTGATGGGGCACGTGGGCGCGGGCTACGCGAGCCACGGCGAACTCACATTCACCGACTGTCGCGTTCCCGCGTCGGCGATGATTGGCGCGGAGGGGGCCGGCTTCCTGCTCGCGCAGGAGCGGCTCGGCCCCGGGCGCGTGCACCACTGCATGCGCTGGATCGGCGTCTGCGACCGCGCCATTGACCTGATGTGCCGCTACGCCCTGCGGCGAGAGACGGCGCCGGGCGAGCCGCTGGCGTACAAGCAGGTGGTGCGGCATTGGATTGCCGAGAGCCGTGCCGAAACGGAGGCCGCCCGGCTCTTTGTGCGCGACACGGTCGCGAAACTCGAGCGCGTCGGACAGCGCGCGGCGCGCGACGAGATCTCGATGATCAAGTACTTCGTGCCGTCGGTGATGCAGAAGGTGCTCGACCGGGCCCTGCAAGTGCACGGCGGCTACGGCCTCACCGACGCCACCCCGCTGGCCAACTGGTGGGCGCACGAGCGCGCGGCGCGGATCTACGACGGCCCCGATGAAGTACACAAGGACGCGGTGGCCAAGCACACGCTGGCGCAGTATCTCCCACCGCGCGGATAGCCGCCACGTCCCCGTGTCTTTCGACTCCCTGCTCGACACCTCCTCGCCCGTCCGCGACGGCGAGTCGCTGCCGCTCGACGCGCTGCGCGCGTGGTGGGAGGGCGCCATTGCGCACGTGCACAGCATTGAAGTTGAGCAGTTTCCGCGCGGGTTCTCCAACCTGACGTATCTGGTGCGCGCTGGCGGCGACGAGTTCGTGTTGCGTCGGCCACCGTTCGGAGCGCAGCCCGGCATCGCCCACGACGTACTCCGCGAGGGGCGCCTGCTCGCCGCGCTGCGCCCGACCTACGCCCGCGTCCCCGCTGTCGTCGCCCTCTGCGCCGACGCCGGTGTCATTGGCGCGCCGTTCGTCGTGATGGAGCGCGTGCGGGGGCTCATCGTGCGCGGCGCGCTCCCGCCTTCCCTGTCGTTCGGCGCCGCGCAACTGCGCGCGCTGTCGTCGGCCGCCGTGGAAACGCTCGCCGGTCTTCACGCGGTGGACTGGCGCGTGCCGGGACTGCAATCGCTCGGCAAGCCCGACGGCTATGTGGAGCGCCAGGTGGGCGGCTGGACCAAGCGTTGGACCGCGGCCCGCACGAGCGACGTGCGCGATGTCGAGCGGGTGGCGGCCTGGCTTGCCGCGAACGCCCCGCCAACCGGCGAGGCAACGCTCGTCCACAACGACTTCAAGTTCGACAACCTGGTGCTCGACCCCGCCGACCCGACGCGCGTGCGCGCCGTGCTCGACTGGGAGATGGCAACCATTGGCGATCCGCGACTCGACCTCGCCACCACGCTGGGCTACTGGATCGAGCCCACCGACCCGCCACCGCTCGTCCAGCTCGGCATCGGCATCACGGCGCTCCCGGGCAACTGGTCACGCGAGCGCGTGGTCGCCGCGTGGGAATCCGCGACCGGGCGCACGGCCGGCGACCCGGTCTGGCTGTTCGCGTTCGGCCTGTTCAAGGTCGCAGTCATCGCGCAGCAGATCTTCGCGCGCTTCACCGCCGGTCACACCAGTGACCCGCGTTTCGCCCGACTCGATGCGGCCGTCGCGGCACTCGGCGCGCTCGCGGCGCGCGCCGTTGACACGAACCGCATTTCCGACCTCTCGTGATCGCACGCCCGCTCCTCGCGCTCCTTCCCTTCGTTGCCGGCGCACTCGGTCTGCCGGCACCGCCTCCGCGGCCGCCCGCCGCCCTCGCCGCCCGGTCCGACACAACCTTCGACACCGTCTTCGTCGTCTCCAACCGACGGCGCACGGCGTCGGAATTCCTGCGCGAGCCAACCGATTCGCTCTGGCACGGCCTGTACGTGGTGCGCGTCATCGCGCAGCCAAATGATGTGCCCGAACTCGCCCGGCTCGACGTCGAACGCGTCGATTCGGCGGCGCTCGACGTGCTCGACTGGCGCGCGCGCCTGCGGACCGCCGCCGCACGCGACACCACGGCCGAAGGAGCCGTCCTGCTCTATGTGCACGGGTACTCGTCCAATCCCGGGTATGCGACGAACCAGGGCGTGCAGGTGAAGCACCGCGGCGACCACGCCGGACCGCTCGTGCTCTTCCTCTGGCCGGCGCACGACATGTCGCGCACCATCCGCTCGCCGCTCAGCGCCTACCGCGAGGATGAACGCGCCGCCGCGCAGAGTGTGGCCGCGTTTGCGCGCGCCCTGCAGGAGGTGCACGCCGTCGCGCCGGATGCGGTGCTCCTGGCCCACTCGATGGGGAACCGGCTGGCACTCGGCGCCGCGGTGTCCGACGCCGAAACGCGTGCCCAGCTTGAGGCGCACCCCCTGCGCGCCATCGGCCTTTTTTCGCCCGACGTGGGCGCCGACCGCTTTCGCGACGAGTACGCGATGGCCTTGCCGCTCGTCGCGCAACGCATCGCGATGTACGGCGCCAGCACCGACTACCTGCTGGGCGCGTCGGCGCTGGTGAATCGCGAGCGCCGCGCCGCGGGCATCACGCGACGCGGTGCTCCGTTGCCAGGGATCGAACTCGTGGACGACACGCGCGGCGCACGGGCCGAGCCCGCCCTGCTCAACTTCATCGGCGCCAAGCACGCCGTGCGCTGGGCCAGCGCCGCGCTGGTCGACTTCTTCGATGTCGTCGCCGCCGGCGTACCCCCGCGGTGCCGCGTGACCGCCGGCGCGGCGGATTCGGTGGGCGTGGGACGCTGGCGACTCAAGGCCGGCGGCCAGCGCATCACGGCGCTGGTCGCCGACTGCCATCCCTAGCGTGTGCCCTGCTCACCTTGTCGTTCGCCCTCTTCGCGTTCCCCTTTCTCACCGCCATCGCGCGCGGCTTCGCCGCCGGCGGCCGTGGTGTCGGGTGACGCGTACGCCGACGCCGCGTCGTACTTGTAAACCAGGTCGCCGCCGGTCATCCCGACCTTGAAGGCGGCCGCCGCCACGGTCAGCGTGCCGACAGCGCCCACATAGCGCGCAATCCGCCCCTTGTCGCCCGACATCAGCCCCAGCGAGAGCACGGCAAGCACGCCGATGGACGCGTAGAGCAGCGCCTGCCCGGCGTCGGCATGCGCATCGAGGCGCGCTTCGCCAACCACGTCCTCCACACGCTCCTCCTGCTGTTCGCCGGTCTCGACCGCCACCCACGCGCTCAGGGTCAGCGCCGCCGAGAAGGCGAGCGCCACGCTCCAGGCCCGCATCGCCGGGGCGCCCCGACGGATGCTCCACAGCGACACGACCGTCACGATGGGGAGCAGGATCGACAGGACCACAGGGAAGTGCACAACAATCGGATGCAGCGGATCGGGCAGCACATCGGTCTCCAGTTGAGGGATGCCGGGAGTCTGTCGCACTTCGGTGGGAGACACCATCCGGCATTCCGCCAGTATTTGGCGGACAAGTGCCATCCGTCAAATGCCGGATGGCGGGCATGCCCGCGCGCGGCGTAGCGTTAGATATGGATGAGTCGTTTCTGACCGACGCCGAAGAGCGCGCTGGCGCACTCCCGCTGGTGGTTGCGGGCATCTTGCTCCTGGTGGCCATCGGCGGCGGCGCCGACCTGGTGCTCGACCGGCCGGAGCGCTGGCTGTCGACGCACGTGCTCTTCGAGGCGGCGTTGATGCTCGTCTCCGTGACCTTCGCCGTCTGGTTGTATCTTGGCTGGCGCCGCGCGTCGCGGACCCTCGGCGATGCGCGTCGCGCCTTCGCCGCGCGCCATGCCACGCTGCAGGCGGAGCGCGACGAGTGGCGAGCGAGCGCCCAGGCCGCGCTCGCCGGCTTGGGAGCGGCCATCGAGACGCAGTTCGCGGCCTGGAAGCTGACGCCCGCCGAGTCGGAGGTCGCGCTGCTGCTGTTGAAAGGACACGGGCACAAGCAGATCGCCGGCGCCACGCAGCGCAGCGAACGGACGGTGCGTCAGCACGCCGTGACCGTCTACCAGAAATCGGGGCTCGCCGGGCGCGCGGAACTGGCGGCGTTCTTCCTCGAGGACCTGCTCCTGCCGCCCACCGACGCGTCCGCACCGCGACCGCGCTGAACGGCGCGTTGACCAGGCCGCCCGGCCGACGTATTATACTGCTCAGTTGAATAGCGCGCCCAAGGGCCGTCCTTGGTACCGCCATGCCTATCGCCGGCGGCCGCGCGCGCGGCCTTCCAGGCATCCGAGCAGTCGATATCTAACTTGACCGTCAAAAAGCCCAGCCCCGCGTCGCGCCGGGCGCCCCACCCCAAGTGGTCGCGCCGCCCCGAGGCGCGCCCGCGTGAGATCCTCGCCGCGGCCCTGCGCGTCTTCGCTCAGCGCGGGTACAGCGCGACGCGCCTCGACGACGTCGCCGCCGCCGCCGGCGTGACCAAGGGCACCATCTACTACTACTTCCGCAGCAAGGACGATCTGCTCCTGCGACTTGCCGAACTGTGCGATTGCAGTGAGTTCGATCGCCTGGCCGCCACGCTCGCCCACGCGACCGGCCCCGTGTCGGCCCAGCTCCGCACCGTCCTGCGCAAGGGCTTCGCCGAACCCGACGACGAGACGCGGCGTCTGCTGCGCGTCGTGTACCTCGCGCTGCACGCCGATGCACCCCAGCTCTTCGCGCGCGTCGTGCAGCACGCGCTCGTGGACGGCTGGGCGCTGCTCGCCCAGCTCATCGAGCGTGGCAAGGCCACCGGGGAGTTCCGCGCCGACGCGGATTCCGAGGTCGCCGCACGCATTTTTACCTCCGGCGTCGTGCTCCAGATGCTCTGGCGCAGCTCCATGGGACTCGACACGCTGGACCCGTTTGACCAGGACCGCCTGGTGGACTCCACCATCGACCTTTTCCTTCACAGCCTCCGCCCGACGGTCCGCGTTACCGCGGTCCGCGGCAAACGCAGGGCCGTCTCGTGACTCTGACCGCACGTCTCGCGCGCTGTGGCGCGCTCGCTTTCCTACTCGCCTCGCCGGCCCGCGCACAGCAACCCGCCGCCGGTGACACTGTCCGCCTGTCGCTCGACGCCGCGCTCGCGCGGGCCGGTGCGGTCGGCGAGGAGGCGCGCCTCGCGCGGGCGCAGGTGGACATCGCCTCCACTCAGGTGCGGGCCGCGCGATCGGCAGCCCTCCCGGCCCTCGACGGCAGCTTCAATTACCAGCGCACCTACGCCTCGCCATTTCAGGTGAAGGCACCGAGCGACGCCTCGGCGGACTCGGCGCTGGCGCCCATCGCCAAGCTCTTTTCCAATCTGCCGTTTGGTCGCGTCAACCAGTACACGGCCAACCTCACGGCCACGCAGGCAATCTTCTCGCCGCGTCTCGGCAGCGCGCTGCGCATCGCCAACTCGTACCAGTCGGCGTCGCGCCTCGGCTTGCGCGAGCAGCTCGCCGAGACCGAGTACCAGGTGCGCGCGGCATACGTCGGGGCTCAGCTTGCCGCAGACCTCGAGTCGAGCACGCGCGAGGCCGTGGCGCAGGCCGCACGTTTCCTCGAGCAGGAGCGCCTGCGCCTCTCCGCCGGCACGGGGTCGGAACTCGACGTGCTGCGAGCCGAGGTGTCGCTGGAGAACCTGAAGCCGCAGCTCATCGAGGCGCAGAACGCGGCGGCAATCGCGACGCTCAACCTCAAGCGGCTCATCAACGTGCCCTTGGTGGCGCCCCTCGTGCTCACCACGCCGCTTGTCGCACCGGCGCTGCGCGCCGAGGAGCGGCTCGACCCGTCCGCCGTCGCCACTCAGCGTGCGGCCGTGCAGGCCGAGCAGGAAAACGTGCGCATCGCCAATGAGCTCGTGAAGCAGGCGATCGCCGCGTACATCCCGTCACTCGATTTCCGCATGAGTCTCGGGCGCATCATGTACCCGCAGCAGGTCTACGCCCTCAACGGCCGCGACTGGCTCACCGACTGGAACGCGTCGCTCACCCTGAAGGTGCCCATCTTCAGCGGCTTCAAGCGCGGCGCCGACCTCTCGCAGGCACGCATCGGCCTGCGCCAGGAAGAGTATCGCCTCGCGCAGCTGCGCGAGGCGGTGCAGTTGCAGTACGAGCAGGCGGTGGGCGAGCGCTCGCGCGCCGCGTCTGCGATCACGGCGCGGCAGCGCACCGTGGAACAGGCGCAGAAGGTGTACGACCTCACCGTCCTCCGCTACGACCAGGGGCTCGCCACGCATCTGGAAGTGAGCGAGGCGCGCCTTGGCCTCCTGATGGCGCGTTCCAACTATTCGCAAGCCGTCGCCCAGTACCACATCGCCGACGCGGGACTGCAGCGCGCCTTGGGCGCCGGTTCCGCCGCACTCACCACGGGCCGCTGACCATGACCCTCTCGAACGCATTCTCGCGCCGCGGCATCGTGGCCGCGCGCCGCCCTGCCCTGTTCGCTTCTGCTGCCTTGCTGCTCGCTGCCTGCGGCGGCAAGTCCGACACCGGCGCGGCGGCGCCGCCTGTGGCGCTCGGCCCCGCCGACGTCGCCATGGTGGCAACCGCGGAGCTCGCACCGACGGTTCTCGTCAGCGGCGCGCTCGACCCGGCCGACGTCGTGCGCGTCCGCGCGCAGGTGGGCGGCACGGTGCGCGACGTGTCGGTGGACCGCGGGTCGCGCGTGAGCCGCGGCCAGGTGATGGCGCGCGTCGAGGCGCAGGGGGTGACCAGCGGCGCCGAGAGCGCCAAGGCCAACGTGGCCAGTGCGGATGCCGCACTCGCTGTGGCGCTTCAGCGGCTGGAGGGCGCAAGGAAGCTCTTCGCCGCCGGCGCCATGTCGGCAGTGGACCTGAAGACTGCGCAGGCCGGCTACGACGCGGCCGTCGCGCAACTTGCCGCGGCGAGGTCGGCAGCGGCCGGCGCCACGGAGGCCGCTGGCCGCACGCTGCTGCGCGCGCCATTCGACGGCTGGGTCAGCGAACGGCTGGTCGAGGCGGGCGAGTCCGTAAAGGGCGAGGATCCCGTCTTCACCGTGGTCGATCCGCGCACGCTCGAACTCAAGGGGCAGGTCGGCGCGCTCGACGCGGCGCGCGTGCGCACGGGCCAGATGGTCACCTTCCGCGTGGATGCGCTCCCGGGCCAGGAGCTCCACGGCAGCGTGGCGCGCGTGGACCCCGTCGCCGACGCCGCCACGCGGCAGGTGGGTGTCTATGTGCGGCTTCCGAACGGCAACGGCAAGATTGTCGCCGGCCAGTTCGCGAACGGCCACATCCGCACCGGCGCCGCCGTGAAGACCGTGGTGGTGCCGGCGAACGCGCTGCGCACCGACGGCAAGGCGCCCTACGTGCTCGTCGTCGAGGGAGGCGTCGTGCACCGGCGCCCAGTCGAGGCAGGCGCGCGCGACGAGGACGCCGGCACCGTGGCAATCCGCAGCGGCCTCAAGGGTGGCGAGCGCGTTGTGGTGACGCTGGGCGTTGAGATGGCCGACGGGACGAAGGTCTCCCTGGGCCAGGAGAAGTAGCATGGAAGAGAAACGCTCGCGTGGCCGCCGCGCCTCCGACCAGTCCGGGTCGGGGCTGAGC
>JAKAJN010000082.1 GCA_021813725.1 bacterium
ACGGTGGCAGGCGTTTGCACGATGGGGTCCGAACGCTAGCGTGGGACTACGGCTGGCAAGCCGTTTCGCCAACCAAAGTCGATCGAGTTGATTTCGAGAAAAGCTGTACGCGAGGTTGACGAACTGTCTGATTGTTGTATACTGGACGAAAGATAGACAATTTCGTAACTTCTTGTCAAGCGAGCCATCCGCCGGCGTCTCGCAACTCATTTGTGAGTGAAGTTGTTGGAATTGATGCAGTTGGGCGGCTGCAATACCTATTAACAATCTGATTCCCCCCGCGCACCTCCGCCGCCCACTTCGGGTGCCGGCGCTTCTTCCAAGCAGTCGCGACCCCCTCCTCTTCCATGGCGACGCACTCCCACCTGACACGACTCGAGCTGCGACACCGCGCGCTCGATCTGCAGCGTCGTCGTTTCTGGCGTGAGGTCAGTTTTGGTGCGATCATCGTCGCGGCCGATGTGCTGGCGCTGGCGATGGTTTTCACCATCATCACGATGCTGCCGTTAGATCGCGTGCAACCACTGCTGGGGCCGGACGGCAAGTCCTTTCTCACGGGGCTGATTCCGGCGTCACCGCAAGCGCTGGCACGACGCCTGACCTCGCTCGTGTTCTGCTTGATGGCGACGGGGTCGTACACATCGACGGAGCGGCAGGCGGTTCCGTGGAGGATGTTCATCGCCCTGCTCCTCGGCTTGGCCCTGCCGCGCTGGAACGAAGTGTGGGGTCCCGGCGTTTTGGGCCGCTGGGTGGCGGTCGGCCTCGTGCTGGGGGCGACATGGGGTGTCCTGCTGCTGCAGCGCCGCGCGCTGGCGCGCGCGCTGAGTCCCATTGATCCGCGGCGCCTCGAGACCGCGCGCACGCTCGTTGTCGGCCCGGTGGCCGAAATCGAGCGGCTTAGGCGCGATCGGACGCAAGGAAGTGAGAGCCGGCTGATGCCTGCCACGTACGAACTCGAAGCGCGATGGGGCGAGCCGGGAGGCGAGGGGATGCCGCACCTGTACGATCGCATCGCGGAGTGCAACGCTGATGCCCTGGTGCTCGTCGGCACGGCATCTGATGCCGTGCTGCAAGGGGTGATGATCGCGGCGTCGAGCGCGGGCGCGCGCGTGTACGCCACGCGCCGCGAAGCGTTTCGCCAGCTCGACGAACCGTCGTTCGTGCTGCGCCGGGCCGAGCCGCTGATGCTGCTGTCGCAGCCGGCGCTGGTCGGATCGCAGCTGGTGCTCAAGCGGCTCATTGACCTGCTCGGCTCCGTGGTCGGTCTGGCGGTGCTGTCGCCGCTCTTCGCACTGGTCGGCCTGTTCGTGAAACTGTCCTCGCCCGGTCCGGTGCTCTTCCGCCAGGTACGCGTGGGGCTGGGTGGCGATCCGTTCGTCTGCCTGAAGTTCCGCACGATGGTGGTGGACGCCGAGCAGCAGCTGGCGACGGTGGCGGAGCAGAACATCCACGACCGAGCGCAACGGATCTTCAAACTGCCGAATGACCCGCGCCTGACGGCGGTGGGCAAGTTCCTGCGCCGATCGAGCCTCGACGAACTGCCGCAGCTCTGGAACGTGATGCGCGGCGAAATGTCGCTCGTCGGCCCGCGCCCAGCGCTCCCGTCCGAAGTGCTGCGCTACGAACCGCATCATTTCGTGCGGTTCGAAGTGCTTCCCGGCATCACGGGGCCGTGGCAGGTCGGTGGCCGCAACGCGATCCGCGATTTCGAGGAGGTTGTGCGACTTGAGTCGGCGTACGTCCGCGGCTGGACGCTGTGGCGCGACGTCGTGATCCTGCTGCGCACCATGCCAGCCGTGCTCTCGATGAAGGGGGCGTTCTAATGGTGACCTCCCGACGACACCAATCGTTCTCCACCGGAATCCTGTTTCCCTGACCGTCCCGCCATGATCGTTCGACTTTCGTTCCCGACCCTGATGCGCCGCGCGCTGCCATGCGCGCTGGTGCTCGCCGCCGCCTGCGCGCGGCAGACTCCGGTGGTACTGGCGCCACTGCCCGACCGGCCGTGGACCGTGCTGCCGGGCGATGAGGTGCGCGTGCGCGTCTATCGCGAAGCCGACCTGAGTGGCCAGTACGTGGTGACGGGGCGCGGCGATGTCTTCATTCCCGGCCTCGGCCGCATTGTCGCCGCCGGGATGACGGCCGACTCGCTGTCGGCGTACATCACGAGCGGCTATTCAAAGCGCATCATTGACGCGATCGTGGACGTCGGCATCGTCCGTTCGCTGCCGGTGCTGGGCCAGGTGTCGAGTCCGGGGGTCTACCAGGCAGAGCCGACGATGTCGGTGCAGCAGATTGTTGCCAAGGCCGGCGGCGTGCGCGGGTCCACCCTGCGGTTGCCGATGTACCTGCTGCAGAAGGGGCGCGATGGCGCGCGCTACTCGCTGGCTGCCGACCTGCGCCTGGATCGCGTGGCGCTCGACGAGGGCGACGCCATTGTCGTCGTCAACCCCTCGGCGATGGAGCGCATGGCGCCGTGGATCACGACGTTCAACCAGTTTGCAACGACGCTTTCGATCGTCCTGTCCATTCTCCTGCTCTCGAAGAAATAGGCCGTGGAACAACTACCGATTCTTGCCGATCCGGGCGACGCAAACCAGGAGATTGACCTGCGGCGCGCGTGGCAGACAGTCGCGCGCAGCGCGTGGATCATCGTCATCTGCATCGGACTCGCGACCGCGGCGGCGATGCTGGCCGTGCGTCGCATCGATCCGGTTTACACGGCCTCGGCCACGGTGCGCATCGAGGAGAAGGGGCAGGCGAGCCAGCTCAACATGTTCGTGCCGGACTACACCAACGTCTTGGCAACGGCGACGCAGATTCTCACCAGCCGCCAGCTGGCGTATGACGTGGTGGACTCAATTGGGATGCGCTTGAGCGTCTTTCAGCCAGTGCGCCGCCTCAAGAGCGAAATTGTGCGTGCGGCGCACATCGGCGCCGACGCGCCGTCTCAGGTCTATCAGCTCGACCGCACTGGCGGCGCACTGCGCGAAGTTCGCATCTTGCCGAGCGAGAAGGTGCTCGGCACCTACCCCGATTCGCTGCCGATTCCGATTGATGGCGGCTGGATCCAGCTTTCCGGCGGTGCCTCGCGCTACGACCGGCTCGTCTTCATGGTGCATCCGCGCAACGACGTGGCCTCTGGGCTGCGCGACGCCATCCGCGTAACGCAGCCGGGGCGCGATGCCAACGTGCTGCGCCTGTCGTATACCGGACGCGATCCGGTAGAGGCGATGCAGGTGCCGAACGCCTTGGCACGCGCCTACGTGCACCGCCGCATTGACTTGGCCGCCAGCGGCGCCCGATCCACCGTCAGTTACCTGCAGCACCAGGTGTCGTTGATCGGCGAGCAGCTGAGCGACCAGGAGACGCGCATCCGCGACTACCTGCTGGCGCGCGGCGTCTCGAGCATTGACGGCAAGATTCAGGACCTGGTGTCGGAGCTGAACCTGCTGCGCGGCAACATGACGACGATCACACTGGAGCGCGACGCCATTGCCCGCGCCATCGCGCCGCTGCAGGCGAGTGGTGTAGAAGGGGCGGACGAGTTCCTGCGACGCGCGATGGCGACGCCGGAGTTCCTGGGCATCGCGACCGCCGAGGTGAACCAGCTGCAGACGCTGCGTTCGGAGCGCGACGCGTTGATCCAGCGTCGCACGCCGGACGACCCGGACGTCAAGGCGCTGAGCGCCCGGATGAACGACGTGAAGGAGCGCATCCAGGACCGGGCCGCCGCCTTTCTGGCGCAGCGATCGGCGCTGGTGGAGGACCGACAGCACCGAGTGGACTCGCTGCAGCAGCAGCTGGCCGCGATGCCGGAGGAGGCGATGGGATATCAACGCCTTGAGCGGGACCGGCAGGTGCTGCAAGAGACGATGCAGCTGGTGCAGGGGCGGCTGAAGGAGGCCGAGATCAGCGCCTCGGTGCCGGATTCCTCGGCCTCCGTGCTCGACGAGGCAGTCTCCGCCGACATGCAGGCCAATTCGTCGCAGACGCTGATCTTCGCGGTCGCAATATTCTCAGGGTTGCTGGTCGGCGTCGGCGTGGCGTTCCTACGCGACTGGCTCGACACGACCGTTCACGACGAAGCAGATCTCCGCGCCATCGTGGGCGTGCCGGTGGTGGGGATCATTCCCAACCTGCAGCAGCAGGCCCGGGCCGGCGCGTACCGATTGCCGCCGCCGGAGAGTGCGCGTGCCAATGGCGGCGGCGAACGCGCGGCGTCGGGGGGATCGGCCCCGAGCACGTCGCGCGACTACCACACGCCGGCGGCCGAGGCGTACCGCGCCTTGCGCACGAACCTCAACTACCTCACGCCGCCACGCGCACCGCGCGTGATCGTGCTCACGAGCGCGCTCCCGGGCGACGGCAAGACAACCACCGCCGTGAACCTCGCGATCACGCTGGCCCAGCAGGGACAGCGCGTGATCCTGATCGACGCCGAGACACGGCGCGGCACGGTGCACGAGGCGTTCGGCATTCCCCCCGCCCCCGGCTTCTTCGACCTGATGTACGGCCAGGCGTCGCCGGGCGAATGCATCCGCCGCGTGTCCATGGAGGTCGGCGGCACCGTGGACGTGCTGCCGCTGGGCAGTTCGCCCAGCGTCAACCCAGCCGACCTGCTGGTGGCGACGCGCCTGCAGCCGTTGTTTGACCGCCTGCGCCAGCAGTACGACTATGTGCTGCTGGACACCCCACCGCTCAACTTGTTCACCGACGCCTCGCTCATCGCGGCGAGCGCCGACGCGCTGCTGCTGGTCGCGCGGTCCGACAAGACGGATCGCGACGAGCTCAAGTTTGCCGTGGCGCAGTTGCGCAACGTGAAAGTGGTGCTGGCGGGGGCCGTGCTCAATGATGTCGAGCTGCGCCGCGGCTCGCGTTATCGTCAGGGCTACGGATACTATTACGAATACGGCCGTTAAGGTCCAGGAACGCTGCCATGGCCAGACAGTCAGGCGCTGAACGCCAACAGACCGATCTCGTTCCCGACATCTTCGACACGGGGACGGAGCGGTTGCCGTCGTCGGGGCAGTTCAGCGCCGCGACGATCTCCGGCATTCTGCTGGCGGCGGCGGAAGCGTTGGTGGCGCCGCTCATCTTCGGCTCCACGCTGGTGGCATCGATCTTCTTTTGGTGGCTGCTTGATGCGCCGTGGGCGGGCCGGCGCCGCCGGTCATCGCGCGTGCATCGCAAGTGGTACCTCCCGGCGCCGCGCGTGATCTATCTCGGGACGTTGATGCTCATTGGTCTGTGGTTGTCCACGATGTTCGTTTTCCGCGCCAGCGTGCCGGAGATGAGTCCGGGATTCAGCGCCACGCTGCCGACGATCATGGGCGTGGACGTCTCGGTGCTGCAGCGGATGAACGGCATGCAGAACCCGATTGACACAAGGCCGGGGCCGACCCTTCAGGTGCAGGACAGCAGCGTCGCACCGTTCTCGCTGTTCGCGCACGGCACCGCCTCGACCATTGCCGTGGCCTTGCTGGCGTACGCCTTCCAGTCGGCGCGCCGACGCATCCGTCGGGCACGGCGCCTGCGCGGCCATGAGGAGATGCGCTCGCGCCACCCGAATGCGGCGCAGTAGCGCGTCGAGACGTTGATGGCCACCTCTGCGGTTCAGCCGGCCGCGCTGGTCGCACCAGCGCGCGGAAACGCGGGCACGCAGGTCTCGACCATCGCATTTCTGTTCTTCGGCTTCGTCACGCTGGCCGGCATTGCCGGTCTGGGCGGCCGGCTCTTCGCGTACGCCTTCGTGGGCGCTGCGGCCGTCACGGGGGTGATCGCGTACTATCGCGCGCCGGCGCGCTACGTCGTCTTCGTCTACGCACTCTGGCTCTTCACGCCTTGGATTCGCCGCATGGTGGATCTGCGGCACGGCTTCCAGCCCGCGAGCTTCGTGCTGATGGCGCCGGTCGTCGTCACGCTGATCGCGGGGCTGACCAGTCTGTATCGGGCGCGGGAGATTCGTGGTGCCCTGATGTACCCGTTCGTCTTCACCGTGCTCGGCATCTTCTACGGTTACTTCATCGGAGTGCTGAAGAACGGCCTCTTTCCCGCGACGTACGCGTTGCTGACGTGGCTGGGGCCGGTGAGTCTCGCCATGCACCTGATCCTGAACTGGCGGATCTTCCCGGCGCTGCGCAAGACGTTTCTCGACTTCATGCAGTTCGCCGTGCCCGTGGTCGGCGCGTACGGCATCTATCAAGTGGTGGCGCTCCCGATCTGGGATCGCTACTGGATGGAAGCGGCCAACGTCTTGTCCATTGGCATGCCGGTGCCCTTCGGCTTCCGCGCCTTCGGCACCATGAGCACGCCGGGACCCTTCGCCGTCGCCCTGATGGCGGGGATCCTGTACCTGCTGGGCACGGCACGGCGCGGCATGATTGTCTCACTGCCGCTGGCGCTCGTCAGCCTGCTGCTCACCCGCACGCGTTCGGGTTGGGTGGCGCTCGCCATGGGCGTCGTGATCATCCAGTTCATGGGTCCGTTGCGGCGTGCGACACGCAATTGGTTCTTTCTGCTGTTGATGATGGCCGTCGCGATGCCAGTGCTGTCGCTGGATGCATTTCGCGAGTCGATCACGCGCCGCATTTCGTCGTTTGCCTCGCTCGAGGACGACAGCTCGGTGAAGCAGCGCCTGCTGCTGTCCAACCTGGCACTGCAGACCATCGGGTCACAGGCCGAGGGCGAGGGGTTGGGCGCGACAGGCGGCGGCACCAAGCTAATTGCCGGACCCGAGCGACAGGCCTCCATCGACAATGGTTTTCTCGAGCTCTTCTACGTGCTCGGCTGGCCGGGCGGCTGCCTGATCCTGCTCGGCCTCATCGGACAGCTGCTGACGCTCGCACGCTTCCGGGACTCGAGGCACGATTCGTTCGCGAACGCGTCACGAGCCGTCTTCTGGGGCTTTCTGGCCCTGCTGCTCATTGGCGACATCTTCAGCGGCAGTTCCGGAGCGCTCTTCTGGGGCGCCTACGGCTTCGCCTGTTGCGCGCACGCCTACAACTACGCTACGGGGCGTGGGTTGCGGTCGCAGCAACTGGCGCGCGAGTTTGGTGTCCCGGTGTCTCCGGCCGCCAGCGCATAGTCATGCCCCGATCGGGAGGATCCGCCGAGGAAGCACAGGCGATCGCCGAGAACGCACGGGCGTATGACGCGATCGCCGGCACCTACGACGCGGCGCACGCAGAAATCTTTAACCCGACAGAACAGGCGCGCCTCGCGCGCGCAGTCGGAGACGCGCTCGCCGCCTGTGTCGGCGGCACGCCGCCACCGTCGGTACTCGACGTCGGAGCTGGCACGGGCAACCTGACCGCGCACTTCCTTGCCGCAGGCGCTGCCGTCGTCTCGGCCGACATTTCTGCTGAATGCCTGCGCGTCGTCGAGCAACGCTTCGCGACAACGGGCCGCCACGCCGTGCAGCGCATCAATGGTCGCACGCTCGCAATGTTCGCGGACAACTCCTTCGACGTCGCGGCCTGCTATTCCGTGCTGCATCACGTCCCGGATTATCTGGCACTTGTGGCCGAGATGGCGCGCGTGGTTCGACGGGGGGGTGTGGTCTTTATCGATCACGAACGGCACGATGCCTCGTGGCACGACCCGCGGCGCGAGCAGTTCATGCAGGAGGCGTGGGTCTTTCCGCCCAAGCGCTGGACGCGGTTCGTTGATCCGCGTCGGTATTGGCGCCGCATCCGTCCCCTGCTCGAGTGGAAACGCTGGCGCAATCCGCGCTGGATGCCGGAGGGCGACCTGCACATCTGGCCCGACGATCACATTGAGTGGGCCCAGGTCGAGGCGCATGCGCGCGCGCACGGCGTGGAGCCGGTGCTGGTTCGCGATTACCTCCTCTACGACGCCCATTTTGATGCGGCGGTCTGGGAGCAATGGCGGCACCACATCACGGACTATCGGATGTGGATCGGGAGGAAGGCGTGACTGGGCCGGCGGACGGGGCATTGCGCATCGCGATGCCGTGCACGGGACTGGGGCGCCATCATCGCGGCTTCGAGGCGGTGACGCGCGAGGTGCACGCGGCCCTCCGGGCCGCGCCGGGCCTTCGCCTGCGCGTCTTCGGCGGCGGTGGCGAACTGCAGAACGACGAGCACGCGGTCTGGAACCTCCCCCGCGATTCGGCGGCGGCCCGGTGGGTGTCGGCGCTCACGCACCACAGTCCGTATTTCGTGGAGCAGGCGTCGTTCTTCGCCGGCTTTCTGCCGTTTCTCCTGGCCTGGCGCCCACACCTCGTGTACTTCGCCGATCTCAACTTCGGCAATGCCTGCTGGCACTGGCGTCGCATGAGCGGGCAGCGATTTCGTCTGCTGTACTACAACGGCGGACCGACGACGCGCCCATACACGCGCTGCGACCTCGTGCAGCAGGTCACCCCAGCGCACTACGATGCGGCGCTCGCGCGCGGAGAACTTGCGGCGCGGATGCTTGTGCTGCCGCACGGCCTCGCGCTTCCCGA
The DNA here is from genome assembly GCA_021813725.1 of bacterium. Taxonomy (GTDB): domain Bacteria; phylum Gemmatimonadota; class Gemmatimonadetes; order Gemmatimonadales; family Gemmatimonadaceae; genus PNKL01. The sequence goes on from JAKAJN010000082.1 coordinate 8,471, forward strand.
CTCGCCACGCCCGCGGGAGAACGGCCGCATCGTCGCCACGCGCCACGCCTTGGGAGTGCCGGCGGGCCGGCGAATGCTGCTTTCGGTCGGCATGTTGGGTGCCACCCTCAAGCGGATGGACGTGCTCGTTGACGCGGTGGCCTCGCTGGGCACCGAGCGGCCATTCCTGGTGATGCTCGGCCAGGAGACCCCGGAAACCGGTGGGCTTCGTCAGCGCGCCCGCGCGCTGCTGGGCGACGACGTGTGGATCGGCACGTGGCCGCGCGACCGCATGCCGAACGCCTACGAGGCGGCCGACGCTTTTGCGCTGCTTTCGCTCGACGAAGGGTTCGGGCTGGTGTACCTGGAGGCGCTCGCTGCGGGCCTGCCTTGCGCGGTGCAGGCGAACGCCAACACGGCCTACATCCTCGGGGACCAGGCGTATCGCGGCGACACGTCGACGCCAGCGAGCGCCGCGTCGCTGCTCCGCGAGGCGCTGGGGGAGTCGACCACGAATGCGATGCGGCACCGCCGCCTGGCGTGGGTGCGCAACCAATTCAGTTGGGACGTGCTGGCGCCACGCTATGCCGAGTTGCTGCGCGCAGCGGCCAGCGGACGTCGTCCCGAGTGGGAGCCGTCGTGACGGGTACGCCGGAGTTCTCGGTCATCGTCCCCACGCGCGACCGACGCCGCGAGCTGGCGGCGTGTCTCGCGCGACTCGCCGCCGGCGCGCAGTCGCTCGATGCGTCGCGCTTCGAGGTGATTGTCACCGATGACGGCGACTTCGAGGCGACGGAGGTGTGGATGCGCGTCGAGTTTCCATTGGTGCGTCACGTGCGCGGTCCCCGCCGCGGGCCGGCGGCCAATCGCAACAACGGGGCACGCGCGGCGCGCGGTGCGTGGCTGGTGTTTGCCGACGACGACATCGTGCCGACGGACGGCTGGCTGGCCGCCTTTGCGAGCGCGGCTGGGCGCGGGGCGGTGCTGGAAGGTCAGACCACCTGCAACGCTGGTCTGAGGTCACCGCGATTTCACTCGCCCGTAAATCGCACGGGCGGCGTGCTGTGGTCGTGCAACTTCGCGATCCGTCGTGCGACCTTCCTGGCGTTGGCGGGCTTCGACGAGGGGTTCGCCTATCCGCACATGGAGGATGCTGATCTGCGTGAACGGCTGCGCGCAGCCGGGCACGGCATCGTCTGGGTGCCGGAGGCGGTCGTGGACCATCCACCGCGACGGCTCCCCGCTGGTACCCGGCTCGGTCAATACCGCGAGGCGGAAGTGCGCTTCCTCTACAAGCACGGCGCGCGGCGTCCGGTGCGCTGGCGCCTGATGAAGGAGATCGCACTCAGCAGACTGGTCAACATCCGGCATCACCCCAAGGGATGGGACTCGTTGTCGGCGCTATGGGCACTCAGTGCGGAGCTGTGGCAACTGCTACGCTATGGTGCGGCATGGGAACGCGCGTCCGCGGTCGAGTTTCCGGCGGCGCCGTCGTGATGCCGCGCATCAGCGTCCTCGTGCCCAGCTTTCGGCGCCCCGAGTCGCTGTCGCGCTGCCTGGCCGCATTGTCTGCGCAGCAGCGCAGGCCGGACGAGGTGATCGTCGGCGCGCGTGTCGGGGACGACGCAACCATCGCTGCGGCCGAAGCGGCGCGGCACCTCGGACTGACCGTGCACATTGCGATGACTGCCGAAGCCGGCGTGGTGGCCGCCATGCAGGCAGCGCTTGACGCGGCGAGCGGGGAGATCATCGCGCTGACCGACGACGACGCGCGCCCGTTCGACACATGGATCGGGGGATTGCTGGCGCACTTCGAGGCCGCGTCCGACGTCGGCGGGGTGGGCGGTCGCGACTGGCAGCCGCACGAACGCTGGGACGAACAGCGCGTGGGGGTCGTGCAGTGGTTCGGTCGGGTGATCGGTAACCATCATCTGGGCGCGGGACCGGCGCGTGCGGTGGACGTGCTGAAGGGGGCCAACTGCTCCTTTCGCGCGCCGCTGCTGCGGGCCGTCGGCTTTGACCGACGATTGCGCGGCGAGGGCGCGCAGATGTACTGGGAGCTTGGCCTCTGTCTGCCGCTGCGGCGCGCCGGCTGGCGGCTGATCTATGATCCGGCGGTGGCGGTGCATCACGACGTGGCACCGCGGCACGGCGACGACCAACTGCATCGCGGGGTCTTCGTGGCGGCGCCGCTGTGTGACGCCGTGCACAACGAGACGGTGGAGCTGCTCGAGGGGCGCGGCGTGCTGCCGCGGGCCGTGTTTCTGGTCTGGGCATTCCTGATCGGCTCGAGCGAAGGCCCCGGACTCGCCCAGCTCGCGCGTCGCGTGCTGCGCGACGATGCGACGGCGATCGCC
>JAKAJN010000083.1 GCA_021813725.1 bacterium
AGCGCGACCGAGAAGTAGATGATGAGTCCGGTGACGTCCACCAGCGTGGCCACGAACGGAGCCGACGCGCTCGCGGGGTCGAAGCCGATGCGGCGCAGCACGAACGGCAGCATCGAGCCGGCCAGCGTGCCGAACGTCACGACCCCGACGAGCGCCAGCCCCACGGTGATGGCGACCAGCATGTAGTTGGGGCCGTAGTCGTACCCGATGGCGAACGCGCCGAACCGGATCCCTTCGTCCTTGAGCGTCTGCCAGAGCAGCACGCGAAGCGCCCCGATCGATCCGAGGATGGCGCCGAGCGACAGCCCGGACGAAAGTTCGCGGATGGCGACACGCCACCAGTCGGCGAGTGTCGCCTCGCCGAGCGCGAGCGACCGGATGATCAGCGAGGTGGCCTGCGACCCGGAGTTGCCGCCCGAGCTGATGATCAGCGGCACGAAGAGCATCAGCACCGCGGCGCGCTGCAGTTCGCTCTCGAAGTAGCCCATCGCCGTGGCGGTGAACATTTCGCCGACGAAGAGCACCGCGAGCCAGCCGGCCCGCTTCTTCAAGAGCGCGAGGAAGCCGGTCTGCATGTACGGATCGTCGAGGGCCTCCATACCGCCCAGCTTCTGGACGTCCTCGGTCTGCTCCTCCACGATCGCGTCAATGACGTCGTCCACGGTCACGGCGCCGAGCAGGCGTCCGCGATCGTCCACGACGGGGACGGCGACGAGGTCGTACTCGCTGGTGACGCGCGCCACCTCCTCGCGGTCGGCGCTCCCCATCACATGCTGCACGTCGGTCCAGGCGACATCGTGGATGCGCGCCCCCTCCGGCGCCGCGAGCAGCTCGCGGAGCGAGAGCACGCCGGTGAGCAGGCCGTTGGCGTCGAGGGCGTAGATCGTGTTCATCGCCTCGCGACGCCCGCCGCGCGCGATGGCGCGCACCTGTGTGAGGGCCGCCTCGACCGTCTCGGACTCCTGCACCGAGACCACCTCGGTGGTCATCAGGCCGCCGGCGCTGTCGGGCGGATACTCGAGCAGACGCTCGGTCTCGCGGCGCGTCTCCGCCGGAATAGCGTCGAGAATGTCCTCGGCCGTCTCCGCGTCCACGTCGTCGAGCACGTCGGCGCGCTCGTCGGGCGTCATCTCGGCGACCAGCGGGGCGGCCTGCTCCGTGCTCATCGCCTCGAGCAGGTCGGCGCGCAGGTCGTCGTCGAGGTACTCGAGCACGTCAACGGCGCGATCGGCCGGCAATGCCGCGAAGAACGACGGCAGCAGCTTGCGCGGCATTTCCTCCGCGACGTCCGCGAGGTCGGCGGGGTGCAGCTCGGCGGTTTCAGCGGCGATCGACGCCGGGGCCGTCTTGAGCAACTCGAGGATGTCCGGCGCGAGGAGCGCCGCGAGGTCCTGATGGTCGGGTTTCTGCTTCGGCGTCATAGGACCCGTCCGGGCGAGATCGCGAATGTGTGGCGTCGTGGCGGCAAAGTACCGGGCAAACCTACCCCCTGCAACCCTTTGCCGGTCCGCGTTGTCGAAACTTCGTCCACCCCAAAGCGTACGGCGGTTCGCCCCCTGATTCTGAGGCCCGTGATGATTCCTCCGCTGATCATGGCGATGCAGATCGCCGTCGCCGCCAACTCGGCGCCACCCGCGACCATCGCGGTCGATGTGCCCGTGCGACGTGCGTCGCCGACGATCGCCGAGGCGACGCGCGCCGAGCGAGCAATCGTCGTGGATGGCCGCGACGATGACGTGGCGTGGCGCGGCGCCCAGCTGATCGATTCGTTCCGCCAGTTCGACCCGGTGGAGAACGGCGAGCCCGGCGCGTTCCGTACCGAGGCCAAGGTCACGTACGACGATCGCTTCCTCTACGTCTTCGTCCGCGCCTACGATCCGCGTCCCGATTCGCTGCTCGCGCTGTTGGCGCGGCGCGACGTGCGCACGCAGTCGGACTGGCTGCACCTGATGATCGACTCGTACCACGACCGGCGCACGGGCTATCGGTTCACGGTGAACCCGGCGGGCGTGCAGCGCGACGTGTACATGAGCAACGACGGCAATGAGGATGTGTCGTGGGACGCCGTCTGGCAGGTGGCGACGCAGGTTGAGAAGGATGCGTGGACCGCCGAGTACCGCATTCCCTTCAGCCAGATGCGGTTTGCGAACGCGGATCGGCACACGTTCGGACTGGCCATCTGGCGCGATGTCGGCCGCACCAACGAACGCATGTCGTGGCCGCTGTATCGCCGCAACCAGCCGGGCATGGTGTCGCAGTTCGGCGAACTGCGCGGGCTCAACAGCATCACGACGCCGCGTCGGCTGGAGGCCACGCCGTACACCGTGGCCAAGGATCTGTCGCGGCCGTTGAGCGGCGGCCGGTTCGGGCGGCAGCAAGCCGCTTCGATGGGGGCGGACGTCAAGTACGGATTGACGTCCAACCTCACCGTCGATGCGACCATCAACCCCGACTTCGGGCAGGTGGAAGCCGATCCGTCCGTGCTGAACCTGACCGCGTTCGAACAGTTCTATCAGGAGCGCCGTCCCTTCTTCCTCGAAGGGCAGGGGATCTTCCGCTACGACCTCAACTGCAACGACGGCCAGTGCAGCGGCCTGTTCTATTCACGGCGCATCGGCCGCGCGCCGCAGCTCGGCGGCCAGTACTACGACGCCAGCAATCCACTGAACACGACGATCCTCGGTGCCGCCAAGCTGACCGGACGCCTGGCCAACGGGCTGTCGATTGGCGTGATGAACGCGATGACGCAACGCGAGATTGGGACCGGTGACCGCACAATCGAACCGGCCGCCAACTACGGCGTGGTGCGGCTGCAGCAGGACCTGCGGAAGGGGAACTCCGGCATCGGCGTGATGCTCACGTCCACCGATCGCCAGCTTGATCAGTGGTCGTCCGACTACCTGCGGCGCAGTGCGCGCGCGATCGGCGTTGATTTCCGCCATCGCTTCGCGAAGAACCGCTATCAGGTGAGCGGCTATCTGGCCGGGAGTCGCGTGGCCGGGAGTGCCGCGTCCATTGACCTGGTTCAGCGCAACGGCGTGCACAACTTCCAGCGGCCCGGGGCGGCTCTCGGCTACGATCCCTCGGCGACGTCCATGAGTGGCGCCACGATGCAGCTGGCGCTCGAGAAGCAGGGTGGCGGCAAGACGCGCTTCTTCACCGGCTTCCAGCGCGCGACGCCGGGGTTCGAGGTCAACGACGTCGGCTTCCTGTCGCGTGCCGATCAGCAGTCGTATTCCAACTGGTTCCAGGTCTCGTTCCAGAAACCCACCAACTGGTACCGCCGCGTCTTCGTGAACTTCAACCAGTGGACGCAGTGGAACACCGGCGGCGAACTGCTGGAACTCGGCGGCAACATCAACGCACACGCCGAGTTTGCGAACCAGTGGTGGGGGCACATGGGCGGCAACCTGAACGCGCTGGGAACGTCGGTGGACGACCGCGTGTCGCGCGGCGGCCCGGCTGTGCGCCAGGTCTTCAACCGCTCCGGCTGGTTCGGCCTCGAGGGCGATCGGCGCTGGAAGGTGCAGCCGATGTTCTTCACGCGCGGCCAGATGAAGGACGCGTCGGGGAGCTGGATGGCCGGCTTCGATCCCGAAGTGGCGATCCGCGTTGCGAGCCGGCTGCAGGCGCGGGTGGGGATGTCGTTCACGCGCAGCGTGAATGACGCGCAGTGGTACGGCAACCAGACCGACGGCAACGGGGCGACGCACTACACCTTCGCGCGCCTCAACCAGCACGTCGCCTCGTTGACGACGCGGCTCGACATCACGGCGACGCGCACGTTGAGTCTGCAGTTGTACGCCTCGCCGTTCGTGGCAACGGGCTCCTACTCGAACCTGCGCGAGCTCGATGACCCGACGGCGCCGCGCTACGCCGGGCGGTACAAGGCGTACGGCACTGGCGCCGCGCTGGGCGGATTCAACTTCAAGGAATTCCGGTCGAACACGGTGGTGCGCTGGGAGTACCGGCCGGGCTCGACGCTCTTCTTCGTCTGGTCGCAGGGTCGCCAGCAGGACGGGCTGAACCAGGGATCGTTCGAGGCCGGCCGCGACCTGCGCGACCTGTTCCGGACGCGGCCGGACAACACGCTGCTGATCAAGGCGGCGTATTGGTTTGCGCTCTGACGGGCGCAAACCAGAGAAACCACGGTGAAGAAACTTTTTCATCGTCACCACGTACTAAGACAGTGACGGGCGACCGATGGGTGTGGTTGGTCGGCGCTGGTGGGGGGCCGGCTGGCCCCCTGTCGGTCGCTCGAGTTCTCCAAGGACGAAAGCGTCGCCTCTCGGGGCGGCGTTTTCGTTTTGGGCGACGTGCGCGATATTGAAAGACAACACCGCTCGGCACTCCGTCCTCGTCCCTCCCCACCTCATGTCCGTCTCTGTCGCCTTCCTTGGACTCGGCGCCATCGGCACGCCCATGGCGCGCCACCTGGCGATTCCCGAGTTCTCGCTCGCCGTCTGGAACCGCACTGCCGCCAAGGCGCAGGCGTTCGCCGCCGCCCACCAGGCCCGCGCGGCTGCGTCACCTGCCGATGCCGTGCGCGGCGCGTCGTTCGTCGTCACCTGCCTCCCCACCTCGAAAGCGGTCGAGACGCTGCTCGACGGACCTGACGGTCTGCTGGCGGGGCTCGCCGCGGGCACGCTCGTCGTGGACTGCACCTCCGGCGATCCCGCCACGTCGCAGCGCATCGCGGCCCGCCTCGCCGAGCGCGGCATCGGGTTCATTGATGCACCCGTCTCGGGTGGTGTGATCGGGGCGGAGAACGGCAAGCTCACCATCATGGTGGGTGGCGACGCCGCGCTACTCGCACGCGCCATGCCGGTGCTGAAGGCGATGGGCGAGAAGATCGTGCATTGCGGAGCCGTCGGCGCAGGGGATGCGCTGAAGGCGGTGAACAACGCGATGCTCGCGGTGCACATCTGGTCGGTCGCCGAGGGACTGCTGGCGCTCTCGCGCGCCGGGGTGAAGCCGGAGGTCGCGCTCGACGTCATCAATGCGTCGAGCGGCCGCTCCAACTCGTCGATGAACCTCTTCCCCGAGCGCGTGCTCACGCGCGCCTTCCCGCGCACCTTCCGGTTGGCCCTGCTCGACAAGGACGTGATGATTGCGGCGCAGGTGGCGCGCGACGAGAAGGTGCCGTCGCCGCTCATTCAAATGACGGCCGAACTGTTCCGCGCGGCGCACCAGGCGCTGGGGGAGGAAGCGGATCATGTCGAGGCCGTGAAGTATCTCGAACAGATGGCGGGAGGAGAAATCTCATGACGTCGCACGTGGTGCAGGGGCACCGGCACGGTGTGGGGCAGGGGAACGGGGTCGCCACGGTTGACGCGATCCGGGAGCAGTTTCCTGCTCTCCTGCGCCAGCACGGCGGGCAACCCATCGCCTACTTCGACGGGCCCGGGGGCACACAGGTGCCGCGGCGGGTGGCCGAGGCGATGGCCGACTACCTCTACAACCACAACGCCAACACCCACTGGGCGTATCCGACGAGCGAGGAAACCGACGTCGCCATCGCCGGGGCGCGCGCGTCCATGGCGGCGCTGCTCAATGCCGCGTCGCACGAGATCGCATTCGGCGCCAACATGACGACGCTCACGTTCCATCTGGCGCGCGCGCTCGGACGCGGCTGGGGCCCCGGGGACGAGGTGATCATCACCGAACTCGACCACCACGCCAATCAGGCGCCGTGGCGCGCCATCGAGCGCGAACGCGGCATCACGATTCGCGTCGTGCCGATCAACCTCGACACGTACGAGCTCGACTGGGCGGCACTCGAGCAGGCCTTCACGCCGCGCACGCGCCTGCTCGCCATTGGGGCGGGGTCGAATGCGCTCGGTACCATGCCCGACGTCACCGCGGCGGCGCGTCTGGCCCACGCGGCCGGGGCGCTCTGCTTTGTTGACGCGGTGCATTACACGCCGCACGGCGTGGTGGATGTGCGCGCCTTCGACTGCGACTTCCTCGCGTGCTCGGCGTACAAGTTCTACGGCCCGCACATCGGGGTGCTCTACGGCAAGGCCGATCGCCTGGCCGCACTCGACGTGCCCAAGCTCCAGCCGGCGCCGGATAGCGTGCCGGAGCGACTCGAAACGGGAACACAGAACCACGAGGGGATTGTCGGTGCCGGCGAAGCGGTGCGGTTCCTCGCGTCCATCGGCACGGGCAACACGCCGCGCGACCAGGTCGTCAGCGCGATGCGCGAACTGCACGGGCGTGGCGAGCAGTTGTTCGCGCGGCTGTGGAACGGACTGGGCAGCATCACCGGCGTCACGCGGCACGGACCTCCGCCGGGGCGGCCGCGCACGCCGACGGTTTCATTCACAGTGAAGGGCATCACGCCCGAGCAGGCGGCGCGCACGCTCGCGGCGCAGGGCGTCTTCGTCTCGCACGGCGATTACTACGCGTCGACGGTGGTGGAGCGACTCGGATTGCAGCCCGAGGGGATGATCCGCGCCGGGTGCTCGTGCTATACGAATGACGAGGAGATCGAGCGCCTGCTCGCGGGGGTCGAAGCGCTCCGCCGTTGAGGTTTCACGCCTGAACTGCAACGGCTCACCACAACTGCAACGGCTCACCACAACTGCAACTGCTTACCACGGAGGCACGGAGGACGCGGAGATTCACGGAGAACTGCAACTTCTTGGAGGAACTGCGTTCGCCACTCCTGGTCCTGCGTGGCGCGCTGCCGTTCCAATGAGTCTTGTTGTTGCAGTTCTCCGTGAATCTCCGTGTATCTCCGTGTTGCTCCGTGCCTCCGTGGTGAGCAGTCGCAGTTGTGAGGTGAGCAAATGCCGTCACGGGGCCTTTCGGCGCGAAACAGTCTCGCGCTCGAATGCCGACGCGAACGCCTCGTATTTCGACCCGGGATGCCAGAGCACCCATCCGTCGTAGCCGGCGTCGTAGACGGCCTGCTTCTGCGCGCGGACCTCGGCGGCGCCATACGGTGGCTGGCCGAGCGAGAACGCCTGCAGCCAGGCCCGCACGTGCTCGCCGTTGCGAATGCCGAGCTTTTCGTCGCGTTCGCGGGCGCGCTTGATTGCCGCGAACACGATCTTGTACGGCTCCGCATTGGGGCGCGCGATGTTGAAGGCGCCGCGCGGATAGTGCGACGGATAGACCATCGGCAACATCACGTCCACACGCGGCGACAGCGCTTCCCACTGCTGGCCGATTTCAAGTGGCGCGGCCAGCGACGTCACCAACCCAAAGACGTCGGCCGTGGTGCGAACGCCGAGCTTGCCAATGCGTGCCTTGGCGTAGGACAGAAAGTCGGCGAGTGCCGTCGCCTTGTCCCTATCATTCGACTCAGGAAAGACTTGTTGCGGCAATGACTTATACGGCTCCGGAAAACGTATGTAGTCAAACTGCACCTCGCCGAAACCGAGTCGCACGACCTCCTCGGCAATGCGGACGTTGTAGTCCCACAGTTCCCGGTGGTACGGATTGACCCACATCAGCCCCTGCTTGTCGCGCCAGGCCGCACCGGTGGCCGTGCGGATGGTCCATTGCGGATTGACGCGTGCCGTCACGGAGTCCTTGAAGACGACGATGCGCGCAATGGGGAGGATCTTGTGCGCGTGCAGCGTGTCGAGCAGGGCACGCAGATCGCGAATCACCCCCGCGTGACCGGCATTGCGTTGCACCACGGGGTCGCCGGACGCGTAGTTGAGCCCGAACTCGTCCTTGATGTCAATGACGAAGGCGTTGAGTTCCGTCGCGTCCGCCAGTGCAACGAGCTGCCGCATGCGCTTCGGGCTCTGTGCCGCAAACCGGTTCACATACAGGCCGCGCACGATTGGCGCCTCGATCACACGCGCCCGCGCGGCAAGAGCGGGTGCGACGCGCCGCGGCGCCGCACCCGGCGACGCACCCGGCGCCGCGGGGCCAACCGACTGCGCCTCGACCAGCGACGCGCTGGCCAGCGAGAGCAGCAGGAAGCAAAGACGATTGCGCATGGCGTGCAAGCTACACGATGGCCGTGGCGACGAGCGACCCCCGCGGCCTACTATATTGTGGCGTGCTCCCGCACCGTTTCCTCCCCCTGCTGCTGCTGGCCGCGTGCGCGCGATCGCCGCGGGGCCCGGCGCCGCGTACGGAGTTCCTGGTGGCCAATGCGGACTCGACGTTCTGGGTGACGTCGGATGCCCGCGGCATCCGCATGCGCGGCGCCCCGCTGGTGCTGGCGCGCAATGGCGGTCGCTTTCACGAACTCTACGTCGCCGATGACGACCGCTCGTTCTACGATGCGATCTTTGTTGGTCAGCGCCTCTTCCGCCGCGATCTCGTGTCCGGCGATTCGGTGCAACTGTTGTCCGATGGCGAAGTGGCGGACATGGCCGAGCGCTTTGCCGTCGAGCATCCCGACGAGCGGCCACTCGCCGACGACGAGGAGGGAGCGCCGAACCCGCGCACATCGGCGATGGCGGAACTCCATCTCCTCGACCTGCATGGCCCGTATGCGTCGTTCGAACATCTGACGGACATCGATGTGCGCGGCGGTTCGAGCCGGCACGCTGCGCATGGCGGCGTCGTGGACGTGCGGACGGGTGAAGAACTTTCGGTGGGGGCGCTGTTCGGCGCCGCCGAAGCGGCGCGCATCGTGCCGCAGGCGGAGTCGGCCTGGCGCACCGCGCGCGACTCCCTGCTCCTGGCCGCCGGGTCGCGCGGCGACGCGGCGCGCTCGGCCATTCAATACTTCGAGTTCAACGCGGCGAGCTACTCGATCACGGCGCAGAACCGCGAGCCACAGGTGCAGTTCACGGTCCCCGGCGCGGGCGGCGACGCCGGCGGCGTCACCATTCCGCTCCCCCCCATTCGCGTCTCGCCTCCGTCGTGGTGGCGCGAGGTGCGCAGCGAACTACCGCTGGGCACGGCGCCCCTCTTCCGCTGGCCGCGCGAACGATTCGAACTGGTGGCCCGCAGCGATACGGGCAGCGGAGACCGCGCCACGCTCGCGCTGCGCGACGGCACGAAGGAATGGCCCGTCGGCGTGGTGAAGGGGCCAGTGCGCCGCGTCTTTTTCCTCGACCAGCCGGCGCTCTCGCGCGAGGAACGGCGGGCGCTCGTCCGCGCCTTCGACGAGGCGTCGTTGTACTCGGAGCAGACACGCATCGTGCAGGCACCGCGCCCCCGCACGCACCCGAATGAGCGCGCCTCGCCACGGTTGATACCCGCCAGCCAGCGAGGTGCGGTGCAATGAACGCGCCGCGTCCGACGCCGGTGCTCAAGGTGCCGCTGCCCTACACCGCGGCGCAGGCCAATCGTGCGTTGCCGCTCGTGCGACGGATCGTCGCCGACCTGGTGAGCCACGTGCGCCACTGGGAAGAGGCGGTGCGGCAGGTGGAGCTCACCAGCCACGACAACACGCTGGAGAATGCGGAGTCCGAGCGCTGGCAGCGCGAGACGCAACGCCTGGCCGCCGAGATTGACGGCCGCGTTCGCGAACTCGCCGAACTGGGCGTGGTCGTCAAGGCGCTCGACACCGGACTCGTGGATTTTCCCGGGACGCTCGACGGCCGCGAGGTCTACTTCTGCTGGATGCTTGGCGAGAGCGCGGTGACGCACTGGCACGACCGCGACGCCGGTTTCGCGGGCCGACAGCCGCTCCCGCTCGACGCGCTCGCCACGTTGGGCTGACGCGCTGGCGCGATGCTAGGCGGGCTCGCCGCCGTCGGCGAACGGCACGTCCACTTCCATGCCATCGCGCGCGACTGCGACATTCGCGAACACCTGTCGCGCCTCGCGATCGAGGTCGGAGGGATCGCGGGAGTATCGGGCGGAGAAGTGCGTGAGCACCAGCCGCCGCACGCCGGCGCCCAGTGCCACCTGCGCGGCCTCGCGTGCCGTGCTGTGTCCGGTCTCGACGGCGCGTGCGGCCTCCTCCTCGCCGAACGTGCTCTCGTGCACCAGCAGGTCAGCCCCCTGTGCCATCTCGATGGTGGCCCCGCACGGGCGCGTATCGCCGGTGATCACGACCCGTCGGGCCGGGCGCTCCGGACCCACGAGCGTCGAGGGGTCTATCACGCGACCGTCGTCTAGCGTCACCGACTCGCCGCGATGAATGCGCCCCCACAGCGGACCCTCGGGAATGCCGAGTGCGCGCGCCATTTCAGGATTGAACCGGCCGCGCCGGATCTCCTCGATGAGCGCGTAGCCGACCGCCGTGACGCCGCGGTGGTCCACGGCGTACGGCATGATCGAGTACTCCTTGCGCTTCACCGGCTCGCCGGGCGTCACCTCGACGATTTCGACGGGAAAGGTGAGTCGCTCGCCCCCGAAGGCGTCGGCGCGTTTCATCACCCCAGCCAGGCCGCGCGGACCCCAGATGCGCAGCTTCTCCGTGCGCCCCTGCAGCGAGAGCGTGCGCAGCAGTCCGACGACGCCGATCACGTGATCGGTGTGGAAGTGCGTGAAAAACAGGTCGCCGAAGTTGAACGACACGCCATAGCGCATCATCTGCCGCTGGGTTCCCTCGCCGCAGTCCACGAGCATCGTCTCGCCCTCGCGCACGACCGCCAGCGACGAGACCCCGCGCTCCACAGTGGGACGCGAGGCGGACGTGCCGAGGAAGGTGAGGGAGAGGGTCATGAACAGAGACTGCCGAAACCGCGGAGACGACCGACTCGGCCGCGAACGAAGGGTCGGCTGTGGAAGGCGTTGGAGCTACGGCCTAAACTAATCGAACCGGCGTCGCCGCGAGGATGCCCTGCAGGCGCGCCTCGTCGATATTCGCACCGCTGATCACGGCGGCGATGGGAGGCGCGAGATGCTGGAG
>JAKAJN010000084.1 GCA_021813725.1 bacterium
ACCCGGCTCCCCACAGCGTGAGCAGCAGCACGGCGGGTAGTACGGTCGGAAGAGCCGGAAGCCGCGCCACGCCGCGGTCCTGCACGGCACGCACCAGCGCCAGTCGACTGCGCAGCTCCGCGTCGAGCGGCGACCGTCGGAGCGCGCGCTGCCAGCCCTGCACCGCGCGCGCCGTGTCGGCGGCCATGAACGCGGCCGTGCCCACGTTGGCCCAGACGCTGGGATAGTCCGGGCGCAGGCGCGCCGCATCGAGGAAGTGTCGCTCGGCGCGCTCGAAGTCGCGGCCGGCGTAGGCCGTCTGCGCGAGCGCCCAGCTGCGATCCGCTTCGTCGCCCTGGCGCGCCAACAGGGGCAGCGCGCCGAGCAGCGCGACGCACATCAGGGCCAGGCCGCGCGCGTCGCGCCGCGCCCGGCGTCCGTGTGCGGCGGCGCCTCGCCCGCGCGCTTCCGTGTTCACCGCATTCACCAGCGTGGAGACCGCCGTGGCGAGCGGACGAGCCGATGGCGGGCCACCGCCGAAGACCAAAGCATCGAGTTCACGCAGCAGCGTGTCGACGCGCACGGCCGTTTCGGGGGTTACACCCTCGTGGCGCAGATCGGCGACAAGTGCATCGTTCGCCAGCGAGAGCCCCACGTCGAACCCGAGACGCTCGCGCAAGGCGTCGTGCACGAGCCGCCGCAGCACGGCCATGTCGGCCAGCGGAGCCGCCAGCGCGTCGTGCAGGAGACGCGCGTTGCTCGGCGCCGCACGCGGCCGGCGCCGGCGGTGCCGAAACGCCCCGAGCGCGGCGGGCAGCGGCGCCAGCAGCAGGAGCGCCAGGAACCACGGGGAGCGCAGCGGCGAGAAACGCACCGCCGTGCCCATCGAGGGGCGAACGGCAAGGGCGAGCGTGTCGGGGCGCGCGTCACGCAGCGGCGCGGTCGCGTCGGCCAGCGAGTCCACCGCAATCGCATCACCCTCGGCGACGACGACGTTGACGGCCGGGCTCCACGTCACCTCGAAGCGGCGCGATGTCGGATTGAAGAAGAAGAAGCGTTGCGCGGGAATGGTGCGGCGCCCCGCTTCGCGCGGCGTGAGCAGCCAATCGAACTCCTTGGCGCCGCGCAACGTCGATGGCGTCGAGTCGAGCTCCACGCGCTCGTCGGCCGCCACTACGTTACCCCACGTGATAGCGAAACGCGGGCGCGGCAGGAGCGTCACATTGCCGCGCCCCTCGATGCGCATGGTGACCACCAGTGGATTGCCGACGCGGCCCGACGACGAATCCACGCGGAGGCGAGCCCGCCAGTCGCCCACCGCGCCGGCCCAGTCGTCGGGACGACCGGCCGAGGGGACCGGAAGCACGACCAGCGAGAGCGCTTCGCTGCGAAGCGTGTGCGACTCTTCGCGGCTGAAGAACGACGCGCTCTGCGGCACGGCATAGGTGAGCCGCGATGGCGGCACGTCGTAGCGCCCGGGCGAGAGTGCAAAGAAGGCCCGCTGGAAGACGTGCACTTCGTAGTTGCGCCCATCAATCGTGCCGACGAGCGGAGACTTGGCGTCGGGCAGATCGTAGACCAGGAGCGAGCGTGTTTCCGGCGGCACGAACTCCGGGTTGCGCCGCAGGCGGCGGCGCACGTCCTGGTTCAGGAAGACGCCGATCTGGTACGTGGCCTGCTGTCCGACGTAGACCGTATCGGGGAGCAGGACCGCGTGGAAGTTGACGTCGCGCGCCGGATCGAGCCGCGAGCGGGTGACGACGGGCGGATACTGCGCGGCCGTCGTGACGGGCGGGCCGAGCAGGCAAAGCGCCAGCGCGAAACGTCGCGCGACTTGCGTCGACGTCACCAGTCCTTCCCGCCCGGCGGGCGGTCGCGCTGCGGCACGCGGCGCCGGCGCGCCTGCGTGTCACGCTCGTCGCGCGCGGCTGCGTCGAGAAGCTGCTGGGCTTGCTGCTGAGACATTCCGGGCTGGTCGCGTGTGGGTTGCGGCGGCGACTCGTCGTCGTCGCGTTGGCCGCCTCCGGCCGAGGCGGGCGGTGAGCGCCGCAAACGGAGCGCGAGTTCGTAGTTCCAGCGCGCGTCGCCGTCCTCCGGGTGCGCCAGCAGCAGCGCGCGGAAGGCGCTCAGCGCAGCCCGCGCCGAGGCGCGGCGGTCGTCGCCTTCGGCGCGTCGCGCGCGCTGCAGCTGCGCGAGGCCGAGGTTGTAGAGCGCGCGGTCGCGCAGCGCGGGCGCGGCGCCGAAACTCGCGCGCTCGAGCGCATCGATGGCCGCGTCAAGCGAATCGGCCGCGAGCAGCACGGTACCGAAGTTGTACAGCGTGCGCGGCGTACGATCACCGCGTCCGACCGCCTCGCGGTAGCCGCGTACCGCGTCGAGCGTGCGGCCAGCGTGGAAGTCCTCGAGCGCGCGGTCCGAAACACCCTGCGCGCTCAGTGACCGGGGGCCGATCGCGGCCGCAAGCGTCGAGAGGGCCAGCAGCGTCGCGGCCGTGCCCGCCGCCTCGCGCCATCGCCGCGGCACCAGGCGGCGCGGGATGCGCCCGCCGTCCGCGCGCCACGCATCGAACAGCAGCAAGGCCACCGCCAGCGCGAGCAGCCACTGGTATCGCGCCGGCATCGCCAAACCCGCCTCGGCGGCACGGCGGCGCGCCTCGAGCGAAGAGAGGGCGCGCGCGATGCGCGTCCCCTTGTCGGTGAGTCCCGCGGGAATGAATTCGCCGTCGGCAACGCGCGCCAGTTCGGCCAGCACGTCGGGGGCATAGCGAGTGATCACGATGTCGCCCGCCTCATCGCGCTTGGCCTCCACGCCGTTGGCCGTGCGAATCGGGATCGACGAGCCACCTTCGGTGCCGAAGCCCACGGTCACCAGGCGCACATCCTCACGCCGCGCACGCTGGGCCGCGCGAATCGCCTCGGCGCGATCGTCGAAGCCCTCGCCGTCGGTGAGGAGGACGACGGCCTTCCCCGCCCCGCCCTGTGCCGCGGAGAGCAGATCGAGGGCGCCGGTGAGCGCGGGCGTCAGTGCCGTACCAGGTTGTCCGACGATGGAGGGATCGAGATTGTCGAGGAAGAGCTCCAGGGCGCCATCGTCATTGGTGAGCGGCGACAGCACATACGCGCGTCCGGCAAAGGCGATGAGCGCCACGCGATCGCCGGGCGAGGCCGCGCGGAAGCGGCGCACCTCCTGCTTCATGCGTTCAAGCCGCGTTGGTCGTTCGTCGTCGGCGAGCATCGAGAGCGAGGCATCCATTGCGAGCACCACGTCGCCACCGCGCGTGCGAATGAGCTCGCGGGCGGCGCCCCAGCGCGGTCCGGCAAAAGCGACCGACGCGAGCAGAGCGGCCGCGCCGAGTCGAATGGCGCGGCGCATTCCCGCCGCAGTCCGCGCCGTCGGCGCCAGGCGCTGCAGCGCCACCTCGCCGCCGAGGTGCGCCAGCCGCGCCGTGCGGCGGCGCTGCCACAGCCACGCCGCGAGCACGCCGAGCGCCGCGACGAGCAGCGCGCCGAACAGCAGCAGCGGCCGTTCCCACGCGATGAACGTCATGGCAACGGTCCCCGCCAGGCGAGGAGGGCGAGTTCGAGCACGAGCGCGGCGAGCGCGACGCCGAGTGGGTAGACGTACAGCTCGTTGTAGCGCACGTACCGCGAGGCGCGCACCGGCACGCGCTCGAGCCGGTCGATCTGTTCGTAGATGCGCTGCAGTGCCGCGCCGTCGCGCGCACGGAAATACCGCCCCTCCGTGCCGCGCGCCATGTCGGTGAGCAACGGCTCATCAATCTCCACCTTGCGATTCTCGTAGCGCAGGCCGAAGACGCCGCGCCCCACCGGCACCGGCGCCATGCCCTCACTGCCGACGCCGATGGTGTAGATGCGAATTCCCAGCGACGCCGCCGCCTGTGCGGCGGTGCGCGGATCAATCGCGCCGCGGTTGTTGACGCCGTCGGTGAGGAGGATCATCACCTTGGACCGCCCCGGCGCGTCGCGCAGGCGGTTGGCGGCGGTGGCGACGGCGGTGCCGATGGCGGTGCCATCCTCGAGCTGGCCCGACTGCAGGTTGTCCACGGCGGCGAGCACCACGGGGTAGTCCACCGTGAGCGGCACCTGCGTGAGCGCCTCGCCGGAGAAGGAGACAACTCCGATGGCGTCGCTGCGGCGGGCGAGCACGAACTGCTTGATCTTCTCCTTGGCAACCTCGAGGCGGTTCTGCGGCTGGAAGTCTTCGGCGAGCATCGAGCTCGACAGGTCCACGACGAGCATGATGCTGATGCCCTCGCCGGTCACCTGTTCGGTGCGCGCGCCCGTGCGAGGGCGCGCGAGCGCGACGGTGCCGGCGACGAGTGCGACCACGCGCAGCACGAGAAGCGCGCGCGCCGCCCACCGGCCGCGCGCCGGCCCCGCACGCAAGACGTCCACGCGCGAGAAGAGGATCGCATCCGGCGTCCGTCGCCGTCGCCAGCGCAGCCACCCCACGATGAGCGGCAGGACGAGCAGCCACCACGGGGAGGCGAACTCCCAGCCGCGCCAGAGCGGCATCACGCGCCTCTCCGCCGGCCGCGCGGCCCCTTGCCCTTGTCGGCCGCGGCGAGTCGTGCCTCATAGGCCGTCTGCACGTCGCGCACGACACGGCGTGCGTCGCGGGCGACGCGCGTCACCAGCGCGGCGTCGGCTGGGTCCGCGGCAAACTTCACGGCGTCGGCGACGCCGAGGACGTCGCCAACCTCCTGGGGCCGGATCGGGAGCCCCTGGTGCGCGAGCGCGGCAATGTACTCGGGAGTGGTGAGTCCGTCGGTCGCGCCGGGGAAGCGCCGAGTGAGATAGGCGCGCATGACGTCGGCGTACGCGAGCACGGCGCGCCCCGGCTCACCCGCGTCCGCCAGCGCGAGCGCGTCCACTGCGGCGAACGCAGCCTGCGATTCGGCAAACGGATCCGGCGCGCGCGGTGCCGCGTGCCGGCGTCGCCACGCGCGACGCAGCATCCACGCGATGGCCAGCACGCCGGCCGCGATGAGCGCCCACCGCCACCACGGCGGCGGCGCGGCGAACGGCGCGCGCGCGGCGCGCGGCAGCAGCGTTGTCGTGTCGGCGGGAAGCAACGACGTCACCTCGACCCGCACCGGCCCCACGACCAGTCGCTCCGTGCCGCGCGGCAGTTCCCAGCGGACGTCGCCCAACGGGACGACGCGGCGACCGGGTTCCCAGGCGATGAAGCGGTACGACGCGGTCTGGTCGAACGCGGCACCCGTGGACCGGTCGACGACCGCGCGCGGGTCGAGCGCCTCGACGGCGCCAGCCGAGTCGGGCACCTCCGGGAAGCGGATCACCGAGCCGGCGCTCGCCTGCACGCGCACGCGCACGGTGAAGGGCTCGCCGACCGCCACCGTAGCGGGGCGCACGTCCACGCCCACCAGCGGCCGGCCGCCCGGCCCCTGCAGGGCAAGCGCGAGGACGACGAACGCCGCCCCGGCGCTCATCGGCGTGCCCGTCGCCGCGCGCGCGTCTCGCGGGTGGCGAAGAAACGCAGCAGCGCGTCCACGTATCCCGCCTCGGTGCGCACCCGCACCTCGTCAATCGCGAGCCGCCGGAAGCGACTGGTGCGCTCCGCGCGCTCGGCGCGCTGCGCCTCCGCGTAGGCGCGACGCACGGCACCGTCACTTGTGTCCACTTCGAGATACGCGCCCGTTTCCGGGTCGACGAGGCGCGCGACGCCGAGTGACGGCAGGTCGCGCTCGCCGGGATCGTCGAGCACGACGCCGACGACGTCGTGGCGCTGACGGAGGCGACGCAGGGCGCGCTCCGGGTTCGGCGCCACCCAGTCGGAGATGACGAACACGATGGCGTGATGCGAGAGCAGGCGCGCGGCGTGGTCGAGCGCGCCGGCCAGGTCGGTGAGCCGCTGGCGCGCCGGCCACGCGAGCACGTCGCG
Source organism: bacterium (assembly GCA_021813725.1). GTDB lineage: Bacteria > Gemmatimonadota > Gemmatimonadetes > Gemmatimonadales > Gemmatimonadaceae > PNKL01. The sequence goes on from JAKAJN010000084.1 coordinate 5,905, forward strand.
CACGAGGCGCAGGGCGTGCCGCCGTCCCTTGCGCGGCGGCACGACGTGCTCCACGCCATCCGAGAAGAGGACCAGTCCGACCCGGTCATTGTTGCGCGTCGCCGTGAGCGCCAGCACGGCCGCCAGCTCCGCCGACAGCGCGCGCTTGTCCCGCTCCGCCGTGCCAAACCGCGCCGACCCCGAGCAGTCGACGAGCAGCAGCACCGTCAGTTCGCGCTCCTCGACGTAGCGCTTCACGAACAGGCGACGCATGCGGGCCGACACGTTCCAGTCGATGGTGCGCACTTCGTCGCCGGTCTGGTACTCGCGCACCTCGGCGAACTCCATGCCCTGGCCCTTGAACACCGAGTGGTATTCGCCGGCGAAATGCGAGTTCACGAGCCCGCGCGTCCGCAGTTCTATGCGCTTCACCTGCCGGAGGATCTCCGGCGGGACGCTCGCGCCCTCCGCCGTCGGCCGGTCGGACGCCGCGGAGGCCGGCACGGCGGCGGACGTCACGGCGCGGGGACGGCGTCGAGCACGCGGGCGATCACGTCGTCGGGCGTCACGTTCTCCGCCTCCGCCTCGTACGTGAGCAGCACACGATGCCGCAGCACGTCCGGGGCAAGCGCCTTCACGTCGTCCGGCGAGACGTAGTCGCGACCGCGCAGGAACGCGTGGGCGCGCGACGTCTGCGCCAGCGCGATGGTGGCCCGCGGCGACGCCCCGAACTCGATGAGCGGCTGAAGCGCCGGCAGTCCGGCGTCGGCCGGCGCGCGCGTCGCATGCACGAGATCCACGATGTAGTCCACCAACCGCTCGTCGAGGCGCAGCCCGGCAATGTCGTGGCGCGTCTGGAGGATCTGGGCCGGGGTGGCCACGTGATCCACCGGAATGGCGTCGCCGGATGCCATGCGGCGCATGATCTCCTTCTCCTCGTCACGCGTCGGGTACCCGACCCGCAGCTTCAGCATGAAGCGGTCCACCTGCGCCTCGGGGAGCGGGTACGTCCCTTCCTGCTCAATCGGGTTCTGCGTTGCGAGCACGAGAAACGGCTCCTCGAGCAGAAAGGAACGGCCGCCGATCGTCACCTGCTTTTCCTGCATCGCCTCGAGCAGCGCCGCCTGCACCTTCGCGGGGGCGCGGTTGATCTCGTCCGCCAGCACGATGTTGGCGAAGATCGGCCCGGGCTTGACCGAGAAGGAAGCCGTCCCCTGATCGAAGACCTGCGTCCCGACGACGTCGGCCGGGAGCAGATCGGGGGTGAACTGGATGCGGCTGAACGTGGTGCTGATCGTCTCCGCGAGCGTGCGCACCGTGAGCGTCTTCGCGAGCCCCGGCACGCCCTCGAGCAGGACGTGGCCTCCAGTGAGGATGGCAATCAGGAGCCGGTCGATCATGGCGTCCTGACCGACGACACGCTTCCCGACTTCGGTGGAGATGGCGCGAGCGAGGGAGGTTTGCACGAAAGTGGACGGTGGACGGTGGACGATAGGCAGCGGACGACGACCAACTCCCTTCTACCCCACCGGCGCGTCCCCGGTGAGTCCCAGCGAGGCGAGCACCGCCCGTTCCCTGGCGGTCAACGGTCGGGAGGCCCCGAGCGGGAGGGAACCCAGCTTCACCGGGCCAAACTGCGTGCGCACGAGCCGGCGCACTTCGAGGTCGAGTGCCTCACAGAGCCGACGGACCTCGCGGTTGCGCCCCTCGCGAATGGTGACCGTCAACTGCCACTGGCGGTCCGCTCCCTGCACCGCGTCAACGCTGACCGGCCGAACCACGCCGTCCTCGAGCGGCACCCCGCCGCGCGCACGGCGCACCGCCGCGGGCACGTCACCGCGCACGACGGCCACGTACGTGCGCTCGATCTCGGAGGAGGGATGCGTGAGGCGATGCGCCGCCTCGCCGTCCGTCGTGAGCAGGAGCACGCCTTCAGTGAGGTAGTCGAGGCGACCGACATACGTGAGCCCCGGCACGTCGGGCACGAGGTCGAACACGGTGCGGCGATCGCTGCCATCGGGACGCGACGTGAGCACGCCCGCCGGCTTGTGCAGCACGAGCCACGTGGGTCGTTGCGGCGGCGCCAGGGCCGTGCCGTCCACCGTGATGACATCGCGGGCAGGATCCACGCTCTGCCCCGTGCGCGCGACCGCGCCGTTCACACGCACGCGCCCCGCCGCGACGAGCTCCTCGGCCTTGCGGCGCGACGCGATCCCGGCGCGGGCGAGCGCCCGGTGAATCCGCATCGCACCGCCGGTCACGAGACCTCGTCGTGGTGGATGACCTGCTCGAGCGTCTCCGGCTCTCGCGCGCGCAGGGCCACCGCCAGTTCGTCGGTGCGCGGCAACTCTTCCAGATGCCGCAGGGCGAACTGCTCGAGGAACGCGCCGGTGGTGCCGTAGAGCAGCGGACGGCCGAGCGCTTCGGACCGGCCGACCACGTCAATGAGCCCGCGCTCGTGCAGCGACTTGATCACGCTCCCCACATCCACGCCCCGAATCTCCTCGATGTCGGCGCGACCGATCGGCTGGCGGTAGGCGATGATGGCCAGCGTCTCGAGCGCCGCGGGCGACAGGCGCCGCGGCCGCAGCGCCATCTGGGCGCGCTCGATGGCCTCGGTGTACTCCGGGCGGGTCAGGATCTGCCAGCCACCGCCGGCGTCGACCAGCTCGACGGCATGCCCGTCCACGTCATAGTGTTCGCGCAGTTCGTCCAGCGCGGCCTGCACCGCGGCCGGCGACGCCTCGGCGTCGAGCGCCGCCAGCTCATCGGTCGGAATGGGACGCGGGCTCGCGAACAGCGCGGCCTCAAGCAGCTTCGCCAGCGAATTCACGCTTGATCTCCACGGAGGCAAATGGTCGGGGCTGACGCAGGCGCAGTTCGCCGCGGCGCGCGAGTTCGAGGAGGGCCAGCAGGCCCGACAGCACCTCCCACGGCTCGGAGCCGGGGGGGACGACGTCGCGGAAGCGCGCGATCGCGCGCAGCGCAATGACGGCACGCACCACTTCGATGAAACCGTCCACGTCGATCGGTCGCGAGATGACGTCATGCACATCGGGACGCTGCACGTGGCGCAGGACGCGATCCACCGCGCCCAGCAGCTCGGCGAGCGAGAGGGAGAGCGGCGCCTGCACCGCCGGGGTCAGGGCGACGGGCACGTACGCCCGGGCGAACCGGTTGCGCCGGTCCTCGCCCAGCCGCTCCAGCACGTCGACGACCTCGCGCATCTGTTGATACTCGAGCAGGCGCCGCACCAGCTCGGCGCGCGGATCTTCCCACGCCTCCTCGCCATCGGGACGCGGCAACAGCATCTGCGCCTTGATGCGCAACAGCCGCGCCGCCATCTCGAGGTACTCGGCCGCCTCGTTCAGCTTGAGGGAGTGCATCCGCTCGATGAACTGCTGGCAGATGCGCGCCACCGGAATGTCGTAGATGTCAACCTTCTCGTCGCGGATGAGCGAGAGCAGCAGGTCGAGCGGCCCGCTGAAGTGCGGCAGGTCGACGACGAATCCGGCGTCCCCCGCGTTGGTCACGTGGTCCACGGCGTCAGCAGGATGTAGGGCGAGACGAACTGGATCGCGACCCGGTCGAGCCAGACGGCCGGCGCCATCCACGCACGCAGCACCGAGTCGCCGAACATCAACAGCAGGATGAGAATCAGGAAGCCCCAGCGCGCGATGCGTTGGTACTGGATCGCCCAGCGCAGGGGCAGGAAATGCTTGATGACGTGCGAACCGTCGAGCGGCGGCAACGGCATCAGGTTGAAGACGGCGAGCAGCAGGTTGATGAAGATGCCCAGCCGGAACATCACCTGGATGAGCGACAGCGTGTCGCCGGTCGCCGGGATGGCACGCCCGAGCAGGCCGAGTCCGATGATGGCGGGAACGAGCAGGGCCGCGATGAGCAGGTTGGTCGCGATCCCCGCCAGCGAGACGATGATGTCGCCGCGCCGGTAGTTGCGGTAGTTGCGCGGATCCACGGGGACCGGCTTCGCACCGCCGAGCGCCATTCCCGTCGTGTAGAACATCACGGCGGGGAGGATGATGGTCATCCACGGATCGATGTGTCGCAGCGGGTTCCAGCTGAGCCGGCCGAGGAGGCGCGCCGTGTCGTCCCCCTGCTTGTGGGCGGCATAGCCGTGCGCGTACTCGTGCGCCACCATGGCGAAGAGGAGCACCGGCGCACCGAGGAGCAGCTGAATGGCCTTGGGGGTCACGCGGTCATCGCCGGGGGAAAGAAGAGGCCCATCGCGGGCAGTCGGACTCTAAAGTATTGGGAGGGGAACGGGCACGGTAGATGAGAGAGGATCGGGAATGCGAAAGGCGATCAAAGCGTGTGTGCCACCTTGACTTGCCTCGCCTAATCCGGCATTTTTCCTAGTCTGTCGCCGCCCGGCGGCACACGAACCATTTTGGAGAGTTTCAAGCGTGCCAAGAATCGCGTCCGCAAAGAAGAATATGCGCAAGGCCCGTGCGGCAACCGTGCGCAACCGTGCGCAGCGTGCCGCCCTGCGGACTGCCCTGAAGAAGGCCAAGACGGCGAGTGCCACACCCGCCGAGAAGAAGTCCGCCGTGCAGCTCGTGGACCGCGCCGCTCGCAAGGGGCTGGTGCACAAGAATGCCGCGGCGCGGCATAAGAGTCAGATCGCGAAGAGCAGATAAAGGCAGAGAAGAAGCAGAGAAGAAGCAGAGAGAAAGCAGAGGGGCGACGTGGGTGTCGTCCCTCTGCTTTCTCTCTGCTTTCTCTCTGCTTCTTCTCTGCTTCTTCTCTGCTTTCTGTCTGCTTTCTCTCTGCCCCTCAAAGCGCCGCCAGCTCTCCCCCGCACCGTTCGCAGTACCACTCCGTCGGGAAGTTGAGCGTGCCACACTCCTGGCACCGCA
>JAKAJN010000085.1 GCA_021813725.1 bacterium
CGCGCCATTTCCCTCTTGGGCCTGTTTGGGCCTGTTCGTGTGGGAAATGAGGGAATCGGGACTCTTGCCCGTTTCCTTCTCACTCTTATCTTCGAGTGAGAAGACGGAACTCGGCGGTGGTTTTGAACCCTTCTTCCTGCTTCCCAAGCTGGACGTCGTGGGTTCGAGTCCCATCGCCCGCTCTCGTGAAAGGCCCCGGTCGCTCCGCGCGCGCCGGGGCCTTTCGTCATGGCAGGGCCGGTGGGACCGGGCGATCGCCCGCCCTGCCCGGTGCCAGATCCGACCACGCGTTGTAGGCGTACGCCATGCCGAGGGAGAAGCACATGGCCGCCACCGCCAGCGCGGCGTTGGCGTACGGTGGGGCGCTCAGCGCCAGGCGCATGATCAGCGTGGCCGCCGCGAACCCCGCGTTGCGGAACACCACGTGGAATGTGGCGCTGTGCCGCAGCGAGAGCAGGATCAGTACCACGTCGGAGAGCACGAGCACCGTGTAGAAGGCGGCGTAGAAGTCGCCACCGGGCTCACCGCGCAGCGCGCGCACCCCTACCGCGACGCCCATGATGAGGAAGGTTCCGAACAGGACCACCGCGATGGCCTTCTTGGCCCGGATGAAGCTCTCCTGCCCCACGACGTCGGCGGTGATCGCCCGATGCCGCTGCATGCGGTGAAACGGAACGAGCAGCGCGAAGACCACCAGCGACCCGGCCATCTCGGCGAGCGCTTCGGGCACTCCGGCCCGCATGCCATCCCACGCCGCCACCGCTCCGCTTGCGGGGAGGAGCTCGACGAACGCCTCGCGCATGAGGATCAGCGCCAGCAGCTCGAGCTGCTTGCCGACGGAAGCAGCCACTGACCGGGCCAGCGCGAAGATGAGCCCGACCACCTCGAAGGCGAGCAACGCGGTGAACACGACCCAAACGGCCGCGAAATGACTGCGTGGCAGGCGCGCGGCAAGCAATTCGGGGAGCAGTCCCGCCCGCGCGGCCTCGACGAGCGCCACGGTGACGAGAAAGACGATGGTGAGCGCTGTGCTCAGTAGGCGGCGTCCGGCCGGGCGCTCCCACCGGTGCTCCGCGATGTCGAACAGCAATGCAAGGTGGCGCAGCATCGGAACCGTGTGGAGGGGGACGTGGTAAAGATCGCACATCCGAGCCCCGCTCGCAGCGCCCCGGGGAGACGTGACACCCGCGCAGTCTGCACCCTCAAGCCGCAGCTCAGCACCGTGGATGGGTGGTGGGAGGAAGGATTCAACGGTCACAACGGCTGGGCCATTACGCCGCTTCCCGGCGACAGCACCGCCGATGACGACGCCGGCGCGGCTGACCAGCTGTACGAACTGCTCGAGACGGAAGTGGTGCCGCTCTACTACACGCGGGACGCCAGCGACCTGCCGCAGCGGTGGATCCAGGTGATGCGCCATGCCCTGCGGAGCGCGGGTCAGCACTTCACGTCGCGTCGCACGCTGATGGAGTACGTGCGCGATTATTACGTGCCGTCCATGCGGGGCGAGACGACGGCCGACGAGGCGCCCACCGCCTAGTCGCGCTTGCCCGGACCCACTGGGCGGAATGCCCTACAGAGGCCGGGCCTCCGTTGTGCGCATTCCGCCGATAGCCCGGCATCGCCGTTGCACGTACCGTGCAGATTGTGGGGCGGTCGCTCATCGTCGTGAGCGATGCAGGTTTGCAGGCGAGGGCCGGCGCCGACGCCGGCCAGGAGCGTCCCCGTGGTCACGCTCGATCGGCCCGTGCAGCAACAGGGCGACCTCGTCGCGGTGGCGCCGCGCGCGCCGCTCCGCCGCCCAAGTGCCAAGCGCCCGCCAATGCGGCGTGCCATCGTGCACCTCACCGCCGAGTACCACGGCTACGCGCGCACCGGAGGACTCGCCGAGGCGGTGGCGGGGCTGGCGAACTCGCAGGCTCGCGCCGGCGAACGCGTGTACGCGTTTCTTCCGCTCTACGCCTCCGTGCGCAGCGCGACCCCGCGCCTGCAACTGCTCGCCGCGCCGCATCGCCTCACGCTCGGCCCGCTCGAGGAGGAGGTGCGATTCTATCGCGATGCCACGCGCGTCGGCGCGCCGGTCGTGATCTTCGTGGATGCCCCGGGATGTTTTGACCGCCCCGGCCTGTACGGCGATGTGCGCGGCGACTACCCGGACAACCACCTGCGCTTTGCGCTCTTCGCGCGCGCGGCGCTGCACGGCATCGCTCAGTTCGTGCCGCCTCCGGTGCTGCTGCACGCGCATGACTGGCATGCGGCACTCGCGCCGGTCTACCTGCGCACGCATCCGGACATCGCGCCGGAGTTTCACGATGCGCCGACGGTGGTCTCCGTGCACAACGCCGGGTACCAGGGGCACTTTGGCGCCGAGGTGATGGCCGACCTCGCCCTGCCGCCAGAGCTGTGGCACCTCGATCGCCTCGAGTGGTACGGTCGGCTCAACCTGCTGAAGGGTGGCCTGTCGTTCTGCGATGCGGCGGTGACCGTGAGCCCGGCGCACGCGGCCGAGCTGCGCACGCCCGAGGGCGGCTTCGGATTGCACGATGCGTTCCGTCATCTCGGCGATCGTCTCGTCGGCATCTGCAACGGCATCGAGCAGCACCTGTGGGATCCGGCCAGCGACGACCAGATTGCCGCCCCGTTCGCCGTCGGCGACATCGGCGGCAAGGCCGTGTGCAAGGAGGCGCTGCAGCGCGCGTTCGCGCTCCCGCGGCGTGCCACGGTGCCCCTGCTCGCGATGTCGTCGCGCCTCGCGGCGCAGAAGGGCTTCGACCTCGTCTTGCACAGCGAGTGCCTGCGCACCGCGGATCTGCAGCTGATCATCATTGGCGAAGGCGACGCGCGCATCCGCGACGCCGTGGCGGCGCTCGTCGCGGCGCATGCCGGGCACATGGCGTGCAGCTTCACCTTCACCGACCGGCTCGAGCACCAGCTCATGGCCGGTGCGGACATGGTGCTGATGCCGTCGCTGTACGAGCCGTGCGGCCTGACGCAGATGCACGCATCGCGGTACGGCGCGCCGGTGATCGGGCGGCGCGTCGGCGGCATCGCCGACACCGTGATTGATGAAGAAACCGGATTTCTCTTCGACCCGTTCGACGTGCGCGCGATGGACGCGGCCATCGCGCGTGCGCTGTCGCGCTATGCGGATGGCGCGCGCTGGCACGCGATGATGGGCCGTGCGATGTCGCGCGATTTCGGATGGGATCGCTCGATGTTCGACTATGCGAACGTCTACCGTCGCGCGGTGCTGCGCGCCGCTGCCGCACGCTAGCACATCGTCAGACGAACCCTGTCAGGGTTTCGTGCGATGAAGCCCTACCCTTTTCCAGCGTAGGCCCTACTGCGCGGCGCCGCGCGAGACGGCATCTATTCGTGCAGCGAGACGCTCGCGCAATGGCGCGGGCCCCCCAGGGCGTTCCGCCGATCTTGGAGGAGCGATGATGATGCCCTTTGCGGATCTCGTGGCGCTGGACGCCGAGTTGTGCGACACGCTCACGCTGACCCTGTATCTCGATGGTCGTAGCGAAAATCCCGCCTGGCGCACCGCCTGGCGACGCTCGCTGAAGCAGGAAGAAGCACGATTGCGCCGCGCGCTGGAAGATGCGCCGCACGCCGTGCGCGAGGCGTTCGCGCGCAACATCGAGGCGCTCGAGGAGCACCTGTCGCATCGGCGCACCGGGCTCGAGGCGCCGGGGTGGCTGGGCGTTGTCGCCGAGGGGCGCGTACGGCTGGATGCACCGTTGCGTGGCGTAACACCCACAATCGGCGCGTGGCGGCGCGGCGTGGCCCTCGCGCCGTTCCTGAGTGCCGCCGAGCCCGGCGGCGGCCGGGCGTGGGTGGTCGTCGCGGACAGTCGCGCGGCGCGCATCTTCCACTGCGACGAGGACAGCGTGCGGCGCGTGGACACGGTGCGCACGCTCACCCAACACGCCGCCGCGTCGGCGTCGGGCCGCGGCGCGACGGCGCACGCCGCCGCGCGCGGAGGGATTGGGCGCGACGCCGCCGAGCGCGAGCGGCGCGACGCGCGCTCACGGATGCTGCGCGAGCTCGCGCACCACGTCCGCGCGCTCTCGCCAGCCCTGCCGGTGTTCGTCGGCGGCACGCCGCAGCTCCTCAGCGAGGCGATTGCCGCGATGGCGCACGAACACGTCGACAATGTCATCGAGACACCAGTCCTCGGCGCCCGGGCGCGCGTGAGCGAGATCGCGCATGCGGTGCGCGATGGACTGACCCAGTTGCGCCGTGTCGGGGAGCAGGTGCTGGTGGAGGAGCTGTTGCGACGCTACGGCGATGACGACCTGGCGGCCGCGGGAGCCGCCGCCACCGGGCGCGCGCTGGACGAACGCTGCGTGCACACCCTGGTGCTCAGCGCGCCATTCATTGCCGTGCAGCCCGAGGTGGCCGAGGTGTTCGTGCGGTCGGCACTGGCTCAGGACGCGCGCATTGAGGTGGTATCGGGAGATGCCGCGCGACTGCTCGAGGATTCGGGCGGCACTGGCGTGCTGCTGCGCTTCTCGCCGTTCGCGACCGCGTCCTCTGACGAAGGCGAACTGGCGCTCGTCTAGCATGGAACTCAGCTCCACCTCGTTCGCCCCGGGCGGCGGCATTCCGGCGCGCCATACCTGTGACGGGGCGGACACCTCGCCGCCGCTGGCGTGGACGAATGTTCCGCGCGCGGCGCGCAGTCTCGCGCTCATCGTCGATGATCCCGACGCGCCCGACCCGGCGGCGCCCAAGCGTGTCTGGGTGCACTGGGTGCTGTACAATATTCCGCCTTCGATGACGGCGCTTGCCGAGGGAAACCCGCGCTCCCCGGTGCCGGACTCGGCGCGTGAAGGACTCAACGACAGCGGCACCGCCGGTTACGAGGGCCCCTGTCCGCCAATCGGCACGCACCGGTACTTCCACACGCTCTACGCACTCGACGCCGTGCTGCCCGACCTCGGCCCGCGCGCGACGCGCAAGGACCTCGATGCGGCAATGGCGGGGCACATTCTGGCGTCGGCGCAGGTGATGGGGAAATACGCGCGAGCGCGCTAGGGGGGCAGGGGATCCTCCTACCGCCGCACCTTCTCCACCAAATCCCACACCTTCGGATCCTCCGTTCCGAGCAGCCAGACGGAGTAGCCGCGAAAGCCGTGCTTGCGCACCAGCGCGAGTTTGTCCCGGAACGCGCGGGCGTCTTCGATCCACGCATGTTCAAAGACGCCGTTGCGCTCCCAGGCGGCCACCCAGGCCCGCTGCGTCTTGTCCCAGCGCGGCTTGGCTCCCGCATCCCGAATGATTCGCGTCACCGCCTCATAACCCATGTCGCGGCCGCGGGCGCGCGACCCGGTGCGTGGGTCGTAGTCCGTGCTCCAATAGTCGGAGTAGGAGGCGAGGCCGAGCGAAAGCTTGGACGGCGGCACGCCGGCATCGAGCACGTACTTGATGGACGCGACCGTCCACGGATAGCCCGCCACCGGTCCGGGCGTCGAGCCGCCGGTGTGCTGTGCGTACGTCATGTACGAAAGGAAGTCGAGCGTGTCGGCCAGCGCCTTGAAGTCATACGCGCCGCGCCAGTAATCGTACATGTACTGATGGTACGGCAACGGCCCGCGATCGTCGTCGGTGCGCGGCACCACCGCCGCCGACAGCTCGCAACCGGCGCGGTGCACGGAGTCCGCCGCTTCGCGGGCCAGCGCGGTGAAGGCGTCGCGGTCGCCCACGTGCAGGTTCTCGAAGTCGAGCTGGATACCGTGCACGCGTTCGGCCCGGCAGAGCGACGCCAGCGCGCGCGCGGCGGCCGTGCGCACCGCCGGGTCGGTGGCGATGCGGTGCAGCACGCTGACGCTGAAGCCGGGGTTCATCACGAGCGGCACCACCTTCACGCCGTGCTCGCGCGCGATCGCGATGATGCGCGGATCCATCCCGCCGCGAATCGCTCCCGTGCTGTCCATGCTGTAGACCTGCGGTGCGATGACGCTGATGCGATCGGCGTGCGCCGCAAAGCTGGCGATGCCGTCGTCGCTGTTGCGCACATACCAGAGAGCCTCGGGCCCCTGCGCGGCCGCCGCGAGCGGCGCGACCACGAAGAGCATCGGAAACAGGCGCATGCCAGAAGTTACCGTCCGCCGGTCGCTGGACAACGGGGGTCGGATGTGCGGAATTTGTCCGGAACTGGACGGGAATTGGGGTTTGCATGGATCCGCTGCACATCTTGCTGGTGGACGACCACGACTTCACGCGGTCGCTGCACAAGCGGGTACTGACCGAACTCGGCGTCTCGACCATCGCCGAGGCGCGCGACGGCGCCGAGGCGCTCGAACGCGCGCGGGAGCAGCGGCCGGACATCGTCGTGACCGACCTGAACATGCCGGGGATGGACGGCATGACGTTCATCAGCAACCTCGCGCATGAACGCCTGGCCGATTCGGTGATCATCGCGTCCGGGCTCGCGCCCGGTGTGCTGCGCGCCGTGGAGGCAATGGCCGTGGCGTCGGGCATCCGCGTTTTGGGGGCGCTCGAGAAGCCGCTGCGGAAGGACGCGCTGGCTTCGATGCTGTTTGTGCACGCCAATCCACCGGGACCGAACGCCGCGCCGGCCACGGCGCGGCTCGATCCGGTGGCGGTGCAGCGTGCCGCGGAACTCGGACAGTTCCGCGCCTGGTACGCACCAGTGCTCGACGTGGCCTTCATGCGCACGGTGGCGGCGGACGTGGTGCCGCGCTGGGAGTCTCCGGATCACGACGTGCTCTCCGGCGATCCGGAACTCGCGCCGATCTACGAGATGACGGCAGCACCCGCCGTGATGCGCAGTGTGGTGACCGCGGCGCTCAGCGCGGGGGGGCTGTGGCAGCAGATGGGTTGGAACGGCGTGCTCACCATGCCACCGGGGCTTGCCGCCATCAATGACCCGAGTCTCTGGGACTGGATGTCGGCGACGGTGCGCAAGCACGGGGCCAACGGCACGATGGCGATCGCCGTGGAGGGCGCGCTCTTCGTGAAGGATCCCGCCCGCGGTGCCTTCGCCGTGGCGCGTGCGATGATGGACGGTTACTTCCTCGTTGTGCGGGTCGAGAACCCCGAGGAACTGCCGGCGCTGCACGCGCTCGCCGCCTGCAGCGTCATCTCGTGTCCGGCGCGGTGGCTCACCGAACTGCCGGCGGCGATGGAGCGCGTGTACGACTTTGCCTCGCGGATGAGCGCCGAGATTGGCGTGCACGGCGTGGACGATCCCGCGATGCTCGGACGCCTCGCGCGGCGCTCCATTCGTCGCGCGCAGGGGCCCGCGGTGGGCCGCCCGGCGTCGGCGGCCGAGACGTACGACACGCACCTCGCGCCCCGGTAACGTTCGGCCGGCGGCGGGCGTATACACTCGGCGGCGTCCGCGCCGGACGCGCCGACCCTCAGGTTGAATTTCCCATGCATTCGAGAATACAGCGCTCAACCGACTGGCACGGAGCCGGCGCGGTGGGGCGATTCGTCCGGGCAATGCTCGCCCTGTCGCTCACGCTGGCGACGCCCCTGGCTGCGCAGGGAGTCGCGCAGGGCGCGGCGCAGGCGGCCGCTCGCGTGGGCGCACCGGCCACCGGACCGGTGGCGGTCTACCTCGACTGCCGCACGAGCTGCGACTTCAGCCTGATTCGCACCGAGATTGACTACGTCGACTGGGTGCGCGATCGGCAGGTCGCCGACGTGCACGTGCTGGTCACCAGTCAGCGCGCCGGTGCCGGGGGCGAGCAGTTCACGGCGGCCTTTCTCGGCGTGCGGCACTTCGCCGGGCGCGGTGACACGCTGACCTTCACCACGAACCCCACGACGACGGGCGACGAGATGCGTCGCGGGGTCACGCGGATGCTGGCGCTCGGCTTGGTGCAGTTCGTGGCGCGCACGCCCGGGGCGCAATCGCTGCGCATCAGCCGCGGCGACACGACGCGCGCGGCGGCCGTGCAGGCGACGCCGGCGCGCGATCCATGGAACGCGTGGGTCTTCTCCGTCAGCGTGAGCGGGTCCACGGACGGCGAGCGGTACTACAAGAGCAAGAACCTCAACTCACACCTCAGCGCCGATCGGGTGACCGAGGCCTGGAAGACCAACTTCGACTACTCGTACTCGTACCGGAACAACCGTGTGACGGTGCAGGAGTTCGACAGCACCGGCGCGGTGGCGACGGAGGCGACGTACGTCAACCTGCTGCGCGACTGGCGCACCGAACTCCTGCAGGTGAAGAGTCTCGGCGACCACTGGTCGCTGGGCGGCAATGTGGAGCTGGCGTCGCAGGTGTATCGCAACCAGGACCTGCGCGCCGAGTCGAACGTGGCCGTCGAGTACAATGTCTTTCCGTACACGCAAACAACGCGCCGCGAGCTGCTGGTGCGCTATGGCATCGGGATGGTGCGGTACTGGTATGCCGACACGACGATCTTCGACAAGATACGCGAGACGTTGCCGCGGCATTCGCTGGAGCTCCAGTACCGGACGCGCGAGCCGTGGGGGAGCGCGAACGTGAGCGCCGAGCACCGCAACTTCCTGTCGGATGCCGCGAAGCGGACCACGGCGATCAGCGCCGGAATGAGCGTGCGGCTGTTTCGCGGGTTCAGCGTCAACGCCAACGGCCGCTACGAGTGGATCCACGACCAGGTGTACCTGCCGCGTGGCGAGCAGGATGCCGTGGACGTGCTGTTGCGGCGCCGGGCACTGCTGAGCGGCTTTCAGTACAACATGCGGCTCGGGTTCAGCTACACGTTTGGGTCGATCTACAACAACGTGGTGAACCCGCGGTTCTGAGCGCCCGGCGCGGTTGTGAGCGGTGAGTGTGGGGGTTATTCTTCACGTCTGTCTCGCGGGGTCTTGGCTCCGCGGCTGACGGGACGTAGCGCAGTCCGGTAGCGCACCTGAATGGGGTTCAGGGGGTCGCGGGTTCAAATCCCGCCGTCCCGACTAGCTAAGTGATTGTTTAGCAAGTGAATACAGAAAGCGCCTCCGGCTGTCGCCGAGGGCGCTTTTCTTTGGTACCCCACCGGGGGGGGTGCCCCACCGGACTGGTTTTCGTGGATCTGAGGGCGGTTTCCGGCTCAGCACGATGCCTCAGCGCCTGCGCCCACTAGGTCGCGTGGAATCCGCCTTTCTTCGTGTCCGGTTTCTGTACAGGCTGTACAGAAAGGCACGATCTAAATGATGGGGCGCGGATGGCGGTTGCTGGTCCATCCTTGATCGTCGTGGGCGGTCCTTGGTCGAAGGAATTGCCGGTGTGTCTGCGCATGGGGCTGGGGAGTGCTGCCTCGTGGTCGGCGTCGGAGGCGGCCGCCCGCGGGTTCCCGCGAGACCTCGCAGCTGAGGCTAGCCGCCGCCCGCTGCTCGCTTCTTCGCCTGCTCCTGAACCTGCCGACGACCGCCGTAGATGAAGAGGCCAACGAGGCTCACGACCGCCCCGACTAGCGCCGACAGTCCTTCGGTACTCTTGCCCGTGGAGATTAGCCAGATACCGCCCACGCAGATGGTAAGCGCAATGATGGTCGCTGCGACGAGTCCCCACTTCTGAATCGACAGCGTTTCAGTGAGGTGCTTCGTCTCCAACTGCTGGCGGTGCTTTGCCTGTGCCTCGGCCATGCCCAAGATTCTTGCGCCGGAACCCGGCACGGCCATTTCGTAAGCGGCGAAGTGCTCGGGGTGCGGAATAGGACCGGAGTAAGATTGCCATTCGGCACGCGTCTGTTTGCCGAGTCGCAGTCCCTTTACTGCTTCGGGTCGTCCCATACGCGCCGCGTCGGACGTCGCGTCCATAGAAACGTCTGACCCAGCCTCGGCGGGCTGGGTCGGCGAGTGCGGGACGAGCCCCGTCATTCGCTTAGGCTGCTTGTTCCGTTTCTTCTTCCGCCGCCGACTCATACTGTTCAAGAGCAAGCTGAAGGTCGCGACCAACGGCCTGCCAGTCGCTCACCGCCGCACGGACGTCCGCTTCGGTCGGCGTGTCGCTCAGGAGATAAGAGCCGCGATCAAATGTCGCCCCAAGATCGAGGGCGCGTGCGGCTCCACTCAGGAGGCTCGGCGTGTTGAAGATGTAAGAGTCGAAGACCATAAGAGGGTCAGGGGATGCAAGTAATATCAACGACGCGGTGAACATGTTCCAGCCCTTGATCTTCGGCAACCCCCCCCTGTACGCCAGGTCGCTTGCTTGCATTCACGGCGACTCAGGCACCCTTTACCGCGGACCGCCAAGCAAGTTGTCAACCGTGATGAGTTGCATCGGCTCCCCGTTCTTGATGTTGGAGTAGCGCCTTTCGGCTGAGCACGGTCAGTAACGACCTCGCTACTTCGACGACTCGTCGAAGAGGCTGATTGCTTCCGAATCCTTCTTCGCCATTCTCGGTGCAACCTTAAAGGTTGTGTTCGCGCCATTGATAAGCGGCATGTCGACGCGGCGCCCGGCTAGAAGCTCGGCGACCGTCAGTATCTGGAGCTTCGGGTGCTTGCCCCAAGCCGACTCAAAGAAACCGGCTGCAGCGGCTTCAGTTCGCATCGGCTTGGTCGGTTCCTCAAAAGACAGGAGTACGCCGAGTGCGGCCTTCTCACGTTCGATGACGCCGCGTAGGTCTCGGACGTCCGTCGCCTTCAGATGGCCGCCCTTCACAGAGAAAATGGCTTGCCTCGGTGTCGACGTGCCGTCGTTGAAGGGCATCCATTACGCGAT
>JAKAJN010000086.1 GCA_021813725.1 bacterium
TCCACCCCCGGTTGCCCTTGGCCGATTCGGCCGGAAATTTGGCACCTATCCTTCTGCCCACGTCCCGTGCTTCTCTCCCTGCTTGCCCTCGTCGTCGCCCTCCCCTCCCCTGCCCAGGGTGACTCCCTGCTCGTCGGACGAGGTGTTTCCCGCGATTTGGCCATCGTACGGGCGCAGACACTCTCCGATGTGCGATACGCCCTCTCGCTCGACGTGACAGCGCGCGACAGTGCCCCGGGCGAAGTGACCATCGCCTTCCGGCGTACCGGCACCCGGCCAGTCATCCTCGACTTCCGGGGCCGGCGACTGGGTACCGTCACCGTCAACGGCGCGCCCATCCCCCACCCCGCCTACAACGGCGCGCACCTCACCCTCCCGGCCGCGGCGCTGCGCGTCGGCGAGAACACGGTGCACATCGCCTTCGTCGCCGACATCGCCCCGGCCGGAGCTTCGATCATTCGATCCACCGATCGTACCGACGGCAGCGATTACCTGTACACCTTGCTCGTCCCGGCCGACGCCAATCAGCTCTTCCCGTGCTTCGACCAGCCCGACCTCAAGGCGCGCGTCACCTTCACGCTCCGTGCCCCGTCCAAGTGGACCGCCATCGCCAACGGGTCGCTCGTGCGAACCGACACCACAGGCGCGGTACTCACGCATCACTTCGCCCAAACGCGTCCGCTCAGCACCTATCTCATCGCCTTCGCGGCGGGACCGTGGCACCGCGCGTCGTCCACCGAACACGGACGCACCATCAGCGTTCTCGTGCGCGCGTCACGCGCCAGCGAAGCCGATCTTGATACGCTCCTCGCGCTGAACCACCGGGCCCTGCAGTGGATGGAGCGCTACTTCAGCCGCCCGTATCCGTTCGACAAGTACGACTTCGTCCTCGCGCCGGCGTTCCCATTCGGCGGTATGGAGCATCCGGGCGCCGTCTTCTACAACGAGGATCGCTTCATTTTCCGCGAACGGCCCACACTGCCGCGCGTGCTGGGCCGCTACTCGACCATCCTGCACGAGGTCGCGCACCAGTGGTTCGGCGATCTCGTCACCATGAAGTGGTTCGACGATCTGTGGCTCAAGGAAGGATTCGCCACCTACATGGCGGCGAAGGCGCTCAACGACCTCGAGCCAAACAGCCAGGCGTGGAAGACCTTCTACCTCGCGAACAAGCCGGCCGCCTACGGCGTGGATCAGACGCTGGGCACGACGCCGCTCTGGCAGCGATTGGGCAATCTGGACCAGGCCAAGAGCAACTACGGCGCCATCGTCTACAACAAGGCGCCCTCAGTGCTCAAGCAGCTCAATTACCTCGTGGGCGATGCGAATTTTCAGCGTGGCGTGCAGCAGTTCCTGTCGAAGCACGCGTACGCGAATGCCACGTGGCAAGACCTGCTCGCCGCCATTGGCGGCGCGTCGAAGCGCGACCTGTCGTCGTGGGGGCAGCAGTGGATGTTGCGCCCCGGCATGCCCGAGGTGGACACACGCATCACCTGGCGTGGCGGTCGCATTGCCGCATTGCAGCTCGTGCAGCGCCCGGTGCAGCGCAGCGTCTCAGGGCAGGGAAGCTGGCCGCTCAAGACACAGATGGTGATCGTCCGGCAGACGGGCGCTGGAGCACCGCGCACCCTGGATGTCGAGCTGCATGGACCGGTCACTGACGTGCCAGCGGCCCGTGGACTGACCGACGTGCAGTTCGTCTACGCCAACGCCGGCGACTACGGCTATCAGCTCGTCTCCCTCGACACCGCCAGTCGGCGCGCCCTGCTCGCCGGCAGCTTGGCGACCGTCGACGACCCCTTGCTTCGCGCCATGCTCTGGGGGACGCTGTGGGATGAAGTACGCGCCGCCCGACTGCATCCGGCGCGATTCGTTGCGCTCGTCGCGCGCGATCTGCCGCACGAGAGCGATGAGCAGATCGTTCCGGTGCAACTGGGCCGGCTGAGCCGCGCCATGAACGCGTATCTCGTCGAGGCCGCACGCGACACGGTGCAGGCCGGCGTCGAACGATTCCTGTGGAGCGGGGCGGGGAACACGGCGTACACCTACGGGATTCGCCGCGCCTATCTCGATGCGTTCATCAACGTGTCGCGCTCGCCGGCAGCACTGTCCCGACTGCGCGACGTGCTGGCCGCCGACTCCGTGGCGGGCGACGTGGTGCGCGATCCGCTGCGCTGGGAGATCGTGACCCACTTGATGGCACTCGGCACCGACGACGCGTCCGCGCGCCTGGCGACGCAGGCGGCGCGAGACAGTACGCCCGACGGCCGGCGGCGGGCATTCACAGTCGGCGCGGCACGGGGGACGGCGGCAACCAAGACCGCGTATTTCCGCCGCTACTTTGCCGACTCGACGCTCAATGAAGATTGGGCGAGCGGATCGCTGGGCGCCTTCAACGCGCTCGAGCATCAATCGCTCACGCGCCCGTTCCTGCGTCCCGCGCTCGATTCACTCCCGTTCATCCAGGCGAACCGTCGCATCTTCTTCCTCGGAGCCTGGCTCGGCGCCTTCCTTGGCGGACAGACGGAACCCGCCGCACTCGACATCGTCCAGAAGTTCCTGCGTGATCATCCCAAGCTGCCGCTCGACCTGCGGCAGAAGGTGCTGCAGAATGCGGACGAGCTGGCGCGCACGGTGCGCATTCGCGCCGAGTTTGGGAGAACGCTCGAGGAATAGCGCGTGCTTAGGGTCGCGGCGCGGGGGCCGCGATCACACGGAAGAAGCGGGGATCCACCCACCCGCGATCCACGCCCACGCGAATGGGCCGCCAGCCGCTGGATGGCGGTCCCAGCCGCACGCGTTGCGCGGAATCCACCATCCGCAGCACGTCGCTTTCACGGGTCGGAGCGGAGCGCACACGCACCCAAGTGGTCGCGACGGCGAACTCCCAGCGCCCGGTGTCCGGCACCGCGACTCTCGGTGGCAGCGCCGGGTTCGGCGGCGCTGGCGTGGTGATGGGTGCCGCAACGGGCGTCACCGGTGCGCCGGTTGACGTGGCCGGCGAGCGAACGATGTCGTGCACGGAGGTGTCCGGCGCCTGCGCGGAGGAATCGCTCGACAATCCCGCAACGGCCGCAGCGGTGTCCGCCGGTTGCGGCGCCACGGAAGGGGGAGTCGGTCGCACCAGTTCCGCGCGACGCGAGATCGCGTAGCCCACGATCATCAGCGCCGCCACAGCCACGCTCGCCAGAATCAGGCCGCGGGTAAGCCGCCGTCCCGATGGCGTCGTGGATGTGAGGCAGTTTGGACAGACACCGATCGCCGCGGGGCGCTGCACGCCACAGTTTGGACAATTGACCGTCTCGACGCGTTCACCCTTGAGATCGTACGAGACAAACGGCGCCTGACACCGCGGACAGCGGGTGGCTCCCACGAGCGCTTTCGCGCCACAGACGCTGCAGTTGGTGTAGGGCATCCGGCCTACTTCGTCCCCCGCACTCCATCAACGAAGTATGTGGTCTCGCCAAAGCAGTTCGTCGGCACGCCCCGGTGTTCCTTGTAGAACAGGGTCACTTGGGTGCCGGCGATCTTCTGGATCTCCTGCGCCACCGAATCGGCACGCACCGAGAAGTTGAAGATCTGCGGCGCGGTTCCCGGCACCGTGGTCATGGCGAGCTCGCCTTCCCACGTCTTGCACAGCCATCCCTTCCGCGAAAGCTTCTGCACGTATCCGGTGCGCGTTCCCTCGGAGTAGGTGTACGTGAGGGTCACCGCGAGCCAGAGCGTCATCCCGATGACCGGCACCATCACGAGCGTGAGCAGGGTCAGCTTGCCCCAATGCCGTCGGAGAAGGCTGGGGCGGGGCGGGGGAGGGGTTTCGGCCGCCGGGGCGGGCGGAGGAGGGGTTTCGTCCGACATGGTGGGACAATCCTTTGCAGGGTACCGAGTGTGGATTATCGCGCCCGGAACCGCCGGCGTCCACCGCGCGTTAGTTTTCCAGTGTCTTCAGCCCTGAATCCCGTGGTCTTCTCTCCACGCAGAAACACCGTCACGGCGCACGTCGGCCACGTGGCCGTCGGCTCGATGCATCCGGTGGTCGTCCAGTCGATGACCAACACCGACACCGCCGATCCCGTGTCAACGGCCGAGCAGGTGATGGCACTCGCCCGCGCCGGATCGCAGTTGGTGCGCGTGACGGTGAACAACGACGAGGCCGCCGCCGCGGTACCCGAGATGGCGCGGCGCGTGGCTGGCGCCGGTGTGGACGTGCCGATCATCGGCGACTTCCACTACAACGGCCATCTCCTGCTCGCCAAGTATCCCGACACCGCGCGCGTGCTGGCGAAGTACCGCATCAACCCCGGCAACGTCGGCGGCAAGCGGCGTGACGAGAACTTCCGCACCATCGTGCAGATCGCGGTGGACAACGACAAGCCCGTGCGCGTCGGGGTGAACTGGGGGTCGCTCGATCAGGACCTGCTTACCGAGATGATGGACGCCAACGCCAAACTGGCCGTGCCGGCCGACGCCAAGGACGTCTACATCGAGGCAATGCTGGAGAGCGCCCTGCGCAGCGCGGCGCTTGCCGAGGAGGTGGGACTGCGCCACGACCAGATCCTCATCTCGTGCAAGATCTCGCAGGTGCAGGATCTCGTGGATGCGTATCGCCGGCTCGCGTCGCGCTGTGACTACCCGCTCCACCTCGGACTCACCGAGGCGGGACTGGGAATGAAGGGGATGGTTGCGTCGTCGTCCGCGCTTTCGATTCTGCTGGCCGAGGGAATTGGCGACACCATTCGCGTGTCACTCACGCCGCGTCCGGGCGGGGACCGCACCGAGGAAGTGCTCGTCGCACAGCAGATTCTCCAGTCGCTTGGCTTGCGGTCCTTCACGCCGCAGGTGACGGCCTGCCCCGGATGCGGGCGGACGACGAGCACCTATTTCCAGAAGCTCGCCGAGGACATCCAGACGTATCTACGCGAGCAGATGCCCGTCTGGCGCGCCGCGCATCCTGGCGTCGAGGAGATGAAGGTCGCCGTGATGGGATGCGTGGTGAATGGCCCGGGCGAGAGCAAGCACGCCAACATCGGCATCTCGCTCCCCGGGACGTTCGAGGAACCCAAGGCGCCGGTCTATGTGGACGGGGCGCTGCTCCGTACGCTGAAGGGCGACCGGATTGTCGAGGAGTTCCTGGTGATCCTCAATGACTACGTGCAGCGGACGTATTCGGTGCGGTGAGCGACGATAACCACAACGGCTCACCACGGATAACTGCAACGGCTCACCGCGGAGGCACGGAGCAACGCGGAGATACACGGAGAACGACAAGACTTGTTGGAATGACAGCGCGCTACGCAGGGCTTAGCGTGGCGAGCGCAGTTCCCCCAAGAAGTTGCACTTGCCGTTCTCTGTGAGACTCTGTGTCCTCCGTGCCTCCGTGGTGAGCAGTTGTGGTTGCCGTTGCACACGGCGCCGCGACTCACCCGCCGGACTGGCCCGCCCCGATATCGGAGTACTGCTCCAACGCCTCGGCCACTTCGCGCAATTCGCCGAGGATCTCCCCCGCGAACTGCAGCGCCCGCAGGCGGTCGTGGACCGCGCGGTACCAGCGGATGGTCCCTTCCTTGCCGACGCTGAAGCGCCCCCACACGGACTCGGGATCGATGGTCCGCCGCAGATCGGCGAGGATTGAACTGGCGTTGTGGATCTTGTCGGCGGCGCAGACCCAGCGCGCGGCATCGCTGGCCTGTGCGAGGCGCACCAGGTAATCGGCGTTTCGCTCTTCCTTGTCCATCTCGTTGCCGTCGTCGTCCACGTTGCGGTGCGTCACCATCAACACCGTTTCCAGCACGTCCGCACCGAATTTTTCGCCGATCCGCTCCTCGAGCATCTCGCGCGACCAGTTGCCGCGTACGCAATCCTCGACCACATCGTGCAGAATGCCGGCCACCACGACGTTGTCCGGCTGTCCGTAGCGCGCCAGAATGATCGCGACATTCGCCGGATGCGTGATGTACGGCAGGTGCGTTCCCTTGCGCACCTGACGGTCGTGGTGCTTTGCCGCGAACGCGAGCGCGTGATTGATGCGGTCGGAGTAGCCGGTCATGACAGCAGAGAACCCTCGACGGAAGCGAACCGAAAGATACCGTGGCCGTGCGACCCTCGCACGACATCGTTGCGGCGACGCGGACAAGCGAGCCCAAGAGCAATGCGTTTGCTTCAGCAGGTTCGGTGGCCACGCTGGAGCATCACCCAAACTTGGCGCGAAATCGAAACCATAGCGCGCGATATTTTTACGTCACTATCACGCCACTATTACGACATTATCAATACATTATGCAAGAATTATCAATCCGTGCACATTTACGTTCTCCGCCTGCAGGTGTTTAATCCGTTCCCGGATATCGCCCAGTTTGGTTTTGGCTCGCCGCACGACGATAATCGTTGGCGGTGCCAACCCAAGCGCCACCGCAATGCTCACGGCATGATCGGTTGGCGCCGAGAGCACGGTGAAATCGTACTCCGAAAGAAACTGCATCATCTCGCTGCGCGCTGTCGCGTCACGGATGGACGTGTCTGCGTCGCTTCGCGGCGCGCCGTATGGAATGACATCGAGATTCAGTCCCTCACTCGCACCGACCGAACGAGACACTTCGCGGAACAGTCGGACTCCCGCGATCGCGTCCGTGAATCCGGGTTCATCTCGCCAGCCGAAAAAACGGGATGCGGACGGAGAAGCCGGCGCCAGATCCATCACGAGCGTGGCTCGCTCATCCCCCGCCGCGCTGACCGCGAGCCGCCCCACGACAGCAGTCGTCAGTGCGGTGTCATCGCCGGTCAGGCAGATCACGCGGTGCCGCGTGCCGCTCGCCGTGAGTGAAAGATAGACCATCCGGAAGGGATCCATTCCCGTTCCGGACTGCAGGCGCGCGCGCCCCTCGCGCGGCACGCGAAAAGTGAGTGCCGTTGCGAGCACCGGAAGGCCCGTAAGGCGCTCGGCCTCGCGCGCGTGGGCGATCGTGGGCGCACGCGCCTCCGTGATGACCCCCAAGGTGAAGGCCAGGACAGACCCGATGAGCAGCGCGCTGAACGCCGCAAGCAGGGGGGACGCACCGAGGATGCGAGCGGCGCGAAGTTGGGCAAGCGAGTCGGCCTGCGCGGTTCGCGCCTGCTCGCGTTGGCGCGCGGCGCGAAGCGTCGTCTCCGCTTCGACGACACTTGCCTGCGCACTGTCGCGCGCCGCGCGAATCGCCATCGAATCGGTGGGCACATCGGAAGTGTCCTGTGCAGCTTCCCCCTCGACGGCGGCAATGCGCCGGGCCAGCACATCCTGCTGCGCGCGACCCAGCGACTGCAGTGCCGATCCAACGGCATTCACGCGCTGGCTAAGCTGTGCGAACTCGCGCTGCGGCGCCGCCGCCGGGTCGAGCGACTGCCGCACCCGTTCGAGCAGATCAAGCGTGTCCACGAGGGACTGCACCGCGGCTGACGTTCGCATGGCGGCAGTGCCGGCCAGCGCTCGGTAGGACGTCGCCAACGGGGCCTTCGCTGCACGATCGAGTGCCGCATCGAGTTCCGCCTGGCGGGTACGCAGCGAATCACGTGTGCGGGTCGCTGCCTCTGAAAGAACGGGAGAAGCGAAGCGTGCTTCCGAGCGGAATTGGAAGTCCCGCAGCAGCGAATCCCGGGTGGCAAGCAGGCGCTGCGCCGACTCCACGCGCGCCGCGAGCATTGCGGTATCCGCGTCAGCGCCAGTGCCGACCACGGCAGCCCGCTGGGATCTGGCCGCTCGATCGGCCAGCGGCACGCGCACCAGGACGATGGCGGCCAGCACGACGGCGAAGAGCGCGAGGGCGACCGGGAGCAGTGGTCGAAGCCGGCGCGTGGCCAGCACGGCCCGTGCCGCCAGCCACTCGCCGCGATCGGAAGAACGCAAGCTCGGTCGACGCATCAGGGGCAAGATACGTCGCGACGGGCGCGCCCGGAGTCCGGACTCGCCCGTCGTGTGGAACAGGGGTGGCGCGGCGCGCGGCCGCCGCCGCTTACTGAACCGTGACCGTTCCCTTCATCCCCATCGCGAGATGCGGGGTGCAGTTGAACGGATAGGTTCCCGCCTTGATGTTGGCGAACGAGATCGTCACGGACTCGCCAGCCGCCATCGTCATCTTGCTCGAAAGCTCCGCCAGCTTGTCGGGGCCCATGTTGGCATCGAGCTGTGCCTTCACGTCAGCCGGGATGTCCGCCGGGTTGAACGCCACGTTGTGCGGGCCGCCAGACACGAAGGTGAACTTGATGCCGTCGCCGGCCTTCACGGTGATGTCCTTCGGCTCGAAGCGATAACCCTTCTCGTCGCCAATCATCTTCACTTCGTGCGTCGTCCCCGTGATCGGGGCCGCCGTGCCCGTCGCCGCCGCCGCCGCCGGGGCAGCAGCCGGAGCCGCCGCATCCGTCGCCGGAGCCTTCTCACCGCCGCCGCACGCGCCAAGAACAATGGCACTCGCCACGAGCGCCGAACCGATGAACCGCATGTCGTGCCTCCAAAAAACTTTCAGGATGTTTGGTCGAAAGGGGGGCATCCCCAAGACACTGAAATCTAGGCTCCGCCGGGGGGTAATTGAAGGGTCTGAGTCTCGTGACTGCAACGGCTCACCACGGAGACACGGAGAACACAGAGATACACGGAGAACGGCAACTACAAATTCTTTGGGGGAACTGCGCTCGCCACGCCAAGCCCTGCGCAGCGCGCTGTCGTTCCCATAAGTCTTTTCGTTGTAGTTCTCCGTGTATCTCCGGGTCCTCCGTGCCTCCGTGGTGAGCCGTTGTAGTTGCCGTCCCCGAAAACCCGAACGATTGACTCCGCGTTCCGGACCGACTAGGATTCCGGGTCCATGACCATTCGCCGCCACCACCACGTGCACCACCACGGCCTGACGGGCCGGGGGCGCACGTGTACGTGCGGCTGATCATCGGAAGGCGCCACCGCGCCGCCCAGCAGCCTGATCCCTCGAGCCCGTCGGCAAGCCGACGGGCTCTTTTTGTTTTTCCCTTCCCGTGCCCCATACCGTGCCCCTGCACCTCCCATGCTAAGAATCGCCATTCCCAATAAGGGCCGCCTCAACCTCGACGCCCGCTCCCTGCTGGCCGATGCCGGTCTCGAAGTGCGCTCCTCCTCGGAGCGCGCCCTCGTGGCTTCACTCGGCGGCGAGTTTGAGGCGATTTTTGTCCGCGCCCAGGACATTCCGGAGTTCGTAGCCGACGGGGCGGCCGATGCCGGCATCACCGGCTGGGATCTGACCTCCGAATCGGGGCGAGACCTCGAGTCGCGCCTGGATCTCGAGTTCGGGCGCTGCCGCCTCGTGCTCGCTGTGCGGGACGAGTCGCCCATCCGGGCGGTCGGCGACATCCCCGACGGCACGCGAGTCGCCACCGTCTTTCCTCGACTGACGCGCGAGTACCTGACGCGCGCTGGCCGGCAGGTCGAACTGGTGCCGGTCTCGGGCGCCGTGGAGATCTCGCCGCACCTCGGGATCGCCGACCTCATCGTGGACCTGACCTCCACGGGTTCCACGCTGCGCGTGAACAACCTGCGCGAAGTGGAGACGGTTCTCGAGTCCACGGCGCGGCTGATCGTCGCGCGCGCACCGCGCGACGCCGCGCGCAGCCAGGCACTCGACGAATTGACCGCCTCGCTCGCTTCCGTGCTCGCCGCGCGCGACCGTCGCTACGTGATGGCCAACGTCCCCCGCGCGCGACTCGACGAGGTCAAGCGCATCCTCCCCGGCATCAGCGGCCCCACCGTCATTGACGTGATGAACGGCGGCTCGATGGTCGCCGTGCACGCCGTGGCGCCCGCCTCCAGCATCTACCGCACCATCAACCAGCTCAAGGCGGTGGGGGGCGAAGGCATTCTCGTGACCCGCATCGAGAGGCTGATGGCATGACCGCGTTGTCCATGGCCGTACGCGGGTCAATCGCCTCGCTCGACGCGGCCGCTTCGGCGGTGCTCTTCGAGCGCACCAGCGCCAGCGACCCCGTGGTGCGCGAGCGCACCAGCGGCATCATTGCGCGGGTGCGCGCCGATGGCGACTCCGCGCTGCTCGCGTTGGCCCGTGAATTCGATGGAGCCGCACTCGCGTCCGTCGAAGTGCCACGACCAGCGTGGCGCGCCGCGCTCGATGCGCTTCCCGCGGCCTTGCGTCGCGCCCTCGAAAGGACCGCGGCGAATGTCCGACAGGTGCACGAAGCCTTTCGTCCGCTTTCCACCGAGGTGATCACGCGCGACGGCGCGGTGATCACGCGGCGTCCCGATCCCTTGAGCCGAGTGGGAGTGTACGCTCCCGGCGGTCGCGCCGCGTATCCCAGTTCTCTTCTGATGGGCGTCGTTCCCGCTCGTGTTGCTGGTGTCGGCGAAGTGATTGTCTGTTCGCCGCCAGGAGCAGATGGCCTGCCGAGCAGTGTGCTGATGGCGGCCGCCGAGTTGGCGGGAGCTGATCGCCTCTTCGCCGTCGGCGGTGCGGGAGCCATTGCCGCGATGGCGTACGGCACCGCGACGATTCCCGCTGTGGACCGCATCGTCGGCCCAGGCAACGCCTACGTGGCGGAAGC
>JAKAJN010000087.1 GCA_021813725.1 bacterium
TGACGGCAACGCCGATTCCGCGGACGCTGCACCAGGCGCTGGCCGGCCTGCGCGACCTCACGCTCATGCAGACGCCGCCGCGCGATCGGTCGCCGGTGCTCACCTTCCTCGAGCCGTGGGACGACGGACTGCTCGAGGAGGGAATTGCGCGCGAGCTGGACCGCGGCGGCCAGGTATTCGTGGTGCACAACCGCATCGAGACCATCGAGGCGGTGGCCGACCACCTGCGGCGCATCATGCCCCGCGCACGCATCGCCGTCGGCCACGGCCAGATGCGCGAGCGCGACCTCGAGCACGTGATGGCGCAGTTCGTGCGCGGCGAGGTGGACGTGCTGGTGAGCACGATGATCGTGGAGAGCGGGCTCGACGTCCCGAATGCCAACACGATGTTCGTGAGCCGGGCCGACCGGTTTGGACTGGCGCAGCTCTATCAACTGCGCGGGCGCGTCGGCCGGTCGCACCGACGTGCCTACTGCTACCTGCTGGTCCCCGACACGCAGGTGGATCTCGATGCCGAGCGGCGCCTGAAGGTGCTGGAGCATCACACCGAGCTGGGCGCCGGGTACCACGTGGCGCTCAAGGACCTGGAACTGCGCGGCGCCGGCAATCTGCTGGGGCCGGAGCAGTCGGGTTTCGTGCACGCCGTCGGCTTTGACCTCTACCTGCGGATGCTCGAGGAGACGGTGCAGCGGCTGCAGCGCGGGGACGCGGCCGCGCCGCCGCCGCCGGCCGACGTCACGATGGACGTTCCCTGCTTCCTCCCCGACGAGTTCATCGCCTCGGCGGACGCCAAGCTCGACATCTACCGGCGGCTGGCGGCGGCGCCGTCGGTGGAGGCGATCGAGGCCATCCGCGGCGAGGTGCGCGACCGGTTCGGACCATTGCCGCCGCCGGCCGAGGCGTACGTGTCCTCGGCCATGCTGCGCCTGGTCGGAGGGCGCATTGGCGTCGAAGGGATCCTGGTGCGCGGCGGCGAGGCCCGTGTTAACTTTCGAGCTGATGCGTTGCCGCGCTTGAAGCCCCTGGCCGCCGCCTTCCGGGACGTCCAGTTCCAGGTGGATGTCCGGCGTGTGCAGCCCCTGTCGTTGAAGCTCACGCGCCTGGGTGCTGGCACGATGCTGGAAGGGCTGGTGCGCGTGCTGCGAACAATTACTCCTGATTCGAAGTAACACCTCACCATCGGGACTGCCTGCCGCCGGCGATTGCGCCGGGTGGCTGGGCAACGCCCGCCATCCCCTCTCTCGATGAAGCGCAACGTCATCCTCGCCACCACCCTGGCCGCCACGCTGGGCATCGCCGCCTGCGACGGCTTCAAGGAAGCGCTCACCGCCCACGTCGACGTGGTCGCGCGCGCCGGCACGCAGGAGCTGTCGGTCACCCGACTCGCCGACCTGCTGGGCAACGCCAAGGTCCCGTTGCGCAAGGATGTCGCCAACGCGGTGGCCGACATCTGGATTTCGTACCAACTGCTCGGCTACGCCGGCGCCCACGACGACACGCTGCACGACGCCAAGATCGCCGACGAGGCGATGTGGTCCATGGTGGCGCAGGAAAAGTCGAAGGCGTTCTATGACAAGGTGGCCAAGGACTGGGGCAAGGTGGACAGCGCCTCATTGCCGGCCAAGTATGCGGCCGGCGAGATGCTCGCGGCGCGCCACATCCTGCTGATGTCGCCGCGCCAGGGGATGACCCAGAAGTCGCGCGACTCCGTGCGCGCTGAACTCGAGAAGATCCGCCGGACCGTGACGCCGGCCAACTTTGCCGACGTGGCCAAGGCCAAGTCGCAGGACGGCTCCAAGGCCAACGGCGGTGCACTCGGCGTCTTCCCGCCGGGGGCGATGGTCCCCGAGTTCGAGGCGGCCGTGAAATCGCTGAAGCCGGGTGAGGTCTCCGGAATCGTCGAGACGCAGTTCGGCTTCCACCTCATCAAGCGGCAGACCTACGACGAGGTGGCCAAGGAGTTCGCGCAGGCCTACGGCCAGATTGCCACGCAGAAGGCCGAGAGCACGTACATGGCCGCGATGGAGAAGGCGGCCGACGTGCAGGTCAAGTCCGGCGCGTCCAAGACCGTCAAGGAAGTCGCGCAGGACGTGGACTCGCACCGCGACGACAAGGCGACGCTGGTGACGTGGAAGGGCGGCAGCCTGACCGCGGCCCGCCTCGTGAAGTGGATCGGCGCGATGCCGCCGCAGGCCCGGATCCGCGAGCAGCTGGCGCAGGCACCCGACACGGCCATTCCGTACTTCCTCAAGCAGATCGCCCGCAACGAGCTGGTGCTCAAGGCGGCCGACAGCGCCAAGACCGTGCCCGACAGCGCCGCGATGGCGAACATCCGCAATGCCTTCTACGGGCAGGTGAGCGGCGCGATGTCGGAACTCAAGGTGTCGCCGTTCTTCCTGAAGGATTCGGCCAAGACTGCCGCCGAGCGGGAGCGGCTCGCCGCGTCGCGGATTGATGCCTACTTCGACCTCCTGCTTGCCGAGAAGGCGCAGTTCGTGAATGTGCCGGAGCCCGTCTCCACGGCCCTGCGCGAGAAGTACGAGTCGCGCGTGGTCGAGGCGGGAATCGAGCGCGCGCTCGAGCGCGCGGCGAAGATCCGGCAGGTGGCCGATTCGACGCGCGCGGCGCAGCAGCCGGCGTCGGCGGTGCCGATGCCGGGGGCCACGCCTGCCCCCGCCGCTCCGGCCCCTCAGCCGGCGGCACCCGCCAAGAAGCCGTAAGTGAACCTGCGCACCCTCTCCCGCGCCGCGCTGCTCTCCGCCGTCGTCGCCCTCCCCGCACTGGGGCAGGGCGGCGGCGCCGCGCCGCGCGTGTATCCCGTGGACCGGGTGATCGCCGTGGTCGGCAAGAAGCCCATCATGTGGAGCGAGGTGCAGGAGGTCATCAACTTCCAGCGCCAGCAGGGGGCGAAGATTCCGGAGGACTCGGCGGCGTTCGTCGGCTACGCGCGCTCGATCATCAGCGACCTCGTGGACCAGGAAGTGCTGATCTCCACCGCCAAGACGTACAAGATTGACGTCACGGACGCCGAGGTGCTGCAGCAGGTGGATGGCGAGATGAAGCGCATCCGCGACCAGTTCAAGACGGAGCAGGAGTACCGCGACGCGCTCAAGACCGAAGGGTTCGGCACCGTCGAGGAACTGCGCAAGGTCCGACTGGAGCGCGCCAAGCGCGACCTGTTCCAGCAGCGCGCCATTGACTCGCTCAAGGCCAAGGGGCGCATGCCCTCGGTGGCCATCTCGGAAGCGGAGATCACCGAGGCGTTCGACAAGGCGAAGGACCGCCTGCCGAAGCGCCCGGCGACCGTGACGTTCCGCCAGATCATCGTGAGCCCCAAGCCCACCGAGGCAAGCCGCAAGGCGACGCTGGCCAAGATGGACTCGCTGCGCAACGAGATCGTGCACGGCGCGGATTTCGAGGTGGTGGCGAAGCGCGAGTCGCAGGACCCCGGTTCGCGCGACCTGGGCGGCGACCTCGGCTGGGCGCGCCGCGGGATGATGGTGCCGGCCTTCGACCAGATGATGTTCGCCCTCAATCCGAATGTCGTCAGTCCGATCGTCGAGACGGTGTTCGGTGCGCACATCATCCGCGTGGACCGCGTCCGCCCGGCGGAGGTGAAGGCGCGGCACATCCTGTTGCGCTGGAACATGGACTCCACCGACGTGGCGCGCGCGAAGCTTGAGGCCGACACGGTGCTGAACGCCTGGAAGAAGGGGGCGTCGTACGACTCGCTCGTGACCAAGCACCACGACGAGGCGGAGCTGCGGCTGATGGCCGACCCGGTGCCGCGCGACTCGCTCCCGCCGGAGTACCGCGAGGCGCTCAAGGACAAGCAGGCGGGCGATTTCGCGGGTCCGTTCCTGATCCCGAATCCGCAGAACGGCCTCAGCAAGGCCGTGGTGCTGCAGCTCACTTCGGCGGAGCCGGGCGGGGACCTGAAGCTTTCCGACGTGCGCGAGCGCATTCGCGCCCAGCTGGTGCAGGAGAAGACGGCGCGCCGCATTCTCGACCAGCTGCGCAAGGAAACCTACGTCTCGATTCGCATGTGACGCGCCCGACCCTCGCTATTACGCTAGGTGACCCGCGCGGCATCGGCGCGGAGATCGTGCGCAAGGCGCTCGCCGACCCCCGGGTGGCGAGCGCCTGTCGTTCGGTGGTGGTCGGGCCGTCCGGGCTCGAGTGCGCCGCGGACGACGTGATTGGCGAGTGGCACCCGCGCCAGAGCGAGGCCAACGCGGGGCGCCTGGCCGGCAAGGCGATTGCCCGCGGTGTCGCGCTCTGCCAGGCGCGCGAGGCCGATGCCCTGGTGACGGCGCCCATCGACAAGCACGCGCTCCTCGCCGGCGGTTACGACTATGCGGGCCACACGGAGATGCTCGCGGCGCTCACGGGGCGCGATGTGGCGATGATGCTGGCCAGCGACCGCCTGCGCGTCGTGCTTGCCACGACGCACCTCCCCCTGCGCGAGGTGCCGGCGCGGCTCACCGCGGAGGTGATTGCGCGCGTGGCGCGCGTGACGCGCGACGGGCTGCGCCTCGCCTTCGGCATCACCGAGCCGCGCATTGCGCTCTGCGGCCTGAATCCGCATCTGGGCGACGGCGGCCGGTTCGGCAGCGAGGACGACACCCTGCTGGCCCCGGCGGCGCGCGCCAACGGCCTGCTGGGGCCGTTCCCCGCCGACACGGTCTTCGTGCGGGCGATGCGCGGCGAGTTCGACGCGGTGCTTGCGCCGTACCACGATGTGGGGATGACGGCCATCAAGGTGGCGTCGTTCGGCGAGGCGGTGAATGTCACGCTGGGCCTCCCGTTCCCGCGCACGTCGCCGGACCACGGCACGGCGCTCGACATCGCGGGGCAGGGGAAGGCCAACCCGTCGTCGATGATCGAGGCAATCCTGCTCGCGGCGCGGCTGGCGCGCCCCTAGGCGCCCGCTACTCGCGATCCAGCTGGAGCGTCGCAATCCGCCGGCCGTCCATCTCGCGCACGGTCCACGCCGCGCCGCCGCCACTCACGCGGTCGCCCACCTGCGGCAGGCGCCCGATGAGGCCAAAGACGAACCCGCCGATTGTCGTGTAGTCGTCGTCGGGCACGTGCAGCCCGTACTGGCTGTTGACGTCGCCGATCTCCGCCTGGCCGCTCAGCAGCAGCTCGCCGCTTGTGGCGCGCTGCGTCGCGGCGATCCCCTCGTCGTGTTCGTCGAGGATCTCGCCGACGAGTTCCTCGAGCAGGTCCTCCATCGTCACCAGACCGGCCGTGCCACCGTATTCGTCGAGCACGATCGCCAGGTGCTCCTTGAGCCGCTTGAAGTCGGCGAGCACCTCCTCCACCTCGCGCGTCCCCGGCACCGCGTGGACGTCGCGCGTCACGCTCGCCATCGAGAACGTGGCGGGGCGATGGCGCAGCACCGGCAGCAAGTCCTTGGCGTGCACCATCCCGAGGATGTTGTCGAGCGACCCCTCAAAGACGGGATACCGCGAGAACCCGGCCTCTTCCACGATCGCCAGCGCCTCATCCAGCGTCGCCTCGGCGTCGATGGCGACGATGGCCGTGCGCGGCGTCATCACCTCGCGTGCGTTCTTCTCGGAGAACTCGAACACGGCACCGATCAGGTCGGCATCCTGCTGCTCGATTTCCCCCTCTCGCTGGCTCTGTTCGACAATCACCTTGAGCTCCTCGGGCGAGTGCACGCTGTCGTGCGTCGCGTCGAGCTTCACGCCGAATGGCCGCAGCACGGTGGCGGCCGACAGGTTGAGCAGACCGGTGAACGGGCGCACGAGCCAGGCGAATCCGAGGAGCGGCGGCGCGAGCCACTTGGCCCACGTCTCCGGATGCTGCAGCGCAGCGGCGCGCGGGGTCAGCTCGCCGAACACCACGTGCAGGTATGTCACGGCCGCCAGCGCCACCGCCCCGCCCAGCGTCACGCGCAGGCCGGCCTCGATGGCAAACGGGAGCGCGGCGAACCACGCTTCGAAGACATGCCCGATGGACTCCTCCGCCACCCATCCGAGGCCGAGTGAGGTCGCCGTGATCCCCAACTGGCTGGCCGAGAGTACGCGCGCCAAATTGTCGGTGGCACGGACGGCGAACCGGGCCAGCGGGTCGCCGGCGCGCACCATCGCCTGCAGACGCGTGCGGCGCGCCCGCACGAGCGCGAACTCGGCGGCCACGAAGAAACCGTTGACCAGCAGCAACAGGACGATGATGCCAATGCGCGAGAGCATGGGTCAAACGTACCGGGCGCGCGCCGCGCGCCGCCAGCACCGGCGCGTGCGGTGAGCGTCGCCGCCGCGCGGGGAGATTGTGCGCCGCTGGCCAACGGCCGCGTCGGCGCCCCCGCGCACGCGCACGCCCACGAGCCCGACCATTCGCACGGCACCACCGGGCTCAAGTGGGCGCTCGCGCTCACGCTGGTCTTCTTCTTCGCCGAAGTGGTTGGCGGCTGGCTCGCCAACTCGCTCGCCCTGCTCGCCGACGCCGGTCACATGCTCACCGACGTCGGGGCGCTCGGCCTGTCGCTCTTCGTCGCCTGGTTCAGCCGCCAGCCGGGCTCGTCGAGCAAGACGTTCGGCTACCTCCGCTGGGAGATTCTCGCCGCGTTCATCAACGGTTCGCTGCTGCTCGCCGTCTCGGCCGGCATCGTCTGGGAGGCCATCGGGCGGCTGCGCCATCCCGAGCCGCTGCAAAGCGGGCTGATGCTCGTGGTTGCCATCGGCGGATTGCTGGTGAACGTCGCGGCGGCGCGCCTGCTGCACGCCGGGGCGTCGGGTTCGCTCAACGTGCGTGGCGCCTACCTGCACGTGCTCAGCGACCTGCTCGGCTCGGTCGCCGCCATCGCGGCCGGACTGGCGGTGCGGTACAAGGGATGGACGATTGCCGACCCCGTGGCGTCCATCGTGATGACGGTGCTCATCGTCCGCGGCGCCTGGCAGCTGGTGCGCGAGTCGGTGGACGTGCTGCTGGAGGCCGTGCCGCCGCACATCTCGCTCGACGCCGTGCGCACGGCCATCGGCAACGTGCCGGGCGTCTGCTCGGTGCACGACCTGCACGTCTGGACCGTCACCAGCGGGATGGTGGCGATGAGCGTGCACGTCGTGGTGCCGTCGGCCGACGATCATCAGCCGGCGCTCGAGCAGGTGCACGCCTCGATGGCGCGCTTTGGCATACATCACGTCACGGTGCAGATTGAGGGGACGGAGCTCGCGGACTGCGTCCCCCATCGTTAGTCCCGGTCCTCTGTCGAAATCCTGAATCGTCATCCTCGGTCCACGTCCTCAATTGGTGTTCCTATGGCCCAGCTCGACAAACTCCTGAGCGTCATGATCCAAAAGAGCGCCGAAGCGCTCTATCTGGACGAGGATCAGCCTTCGACGCTGAAGCTCGAGGGCAATGACGCGCCGGTCACCAAGCCGCTCAACGGGCCGCAGGTGGTGGGGCTGCTCAAGGAGATCGCGCCGCCGCAGGCCGCGGCGAATCTCGACCAGAAGGCGCCGGTGAAGTTCCAGTACACCAACGTCGAGGGTGTCTTCCTCGTGCGGGCGATGCTGCAGTCCAACAAGTGGCACTGCCAGCTCACCGTGGACGACAAGGGCGACTTCGAGCGGCGCACCGGCATGTTCCGCGCGGTGGACCTCGAAACGGGCGTCGTCACCAGCGGCGCGCCCGCTCCCGCGCCCGTCGCGGATGCGGCCGAGCTCAAGGATCCCGCCAAGGCCCGCGTCGAGATGGAGCGGCTGCTGCGCCTCCTCGTCGAGACCGGTGGATCGGACCTGCATTTGCGGGTGACGGAACCGCCCATTCTGCGCAAGAGTGGCGAGATGGACCGCATCGAGGGTCCCAAGATGACCGACCCCCAGCTTACCGCGCTGCTGCAGTCCATCATGCCCGACCGCAACAAGAAGGAATTCGCCGAGCACAACGACACGGACTTCGCCTACGAGATCGAGGGGGTGGCGCGCTTCCGCGCCAACGTGCTCAAGGACCGCAAGGGGATCGCCGCCGTCTTCCGCGTCATCCCGAGCAACATCGTGACGGCCGACCAGCTCGGCGTCACCCCCGAAGTGCAGAAGCTCTGTTACCTGACCAAGGGACTCGTCCTCGTGACGGGCCCGACGGGCTCGGGCAAGTCCACGACGCTCTGCGCGCTGATCGACCTGGTGAACCGTTCGCGATCGGACCACGTCATCACCATCGAGGACCCCATCGAGTTCGTGCACGAGAACAAGAGCTGCATCATCACCCAGCGGCAGGTGGGCGTGCACACCGATTCGTTCAAGAGCGCGCTGCGCGCCGCCCTGCGCGAGGACCCCGATATCATTCTCGTCGGCGAGCTGCGCGACCTCGAGACGGTCGCCATCGCCATCGAGACGGCCGAAACGGGGCATCTGGTCTTCGGCACGCTGCACACGACGACGGCGGCCAGCACCATTGACCGCCTCATCGACCAGTTCCCCGCCGACCGCCAGGAGCAGGTGCGCACGATGCTCTCGGAGTCGCTGAAGGGCGTGGTGTCCCAGGTGCTCTGCAAGAAGATCGGCGGCGGACGCGTGGCCGCGCGCGAGATTCTGCTCGTGACCAGCGCCGTCTCCAACCTCATTCGCGAAGGCAAGACCTTCCAGATTCCGAGCATCATGCAGACGTCCAAGCGCATCGGCATGATGACGATGAACGACACCCTGATGGATCTCGTGGAGCAGAAGCTCGTCGAGCCCAAGGAAGCGTGGATGAAGTCGGTGGAGAAGGCGGCGTTCGTGGCCGCGCTGAAGGTCAAGGGGCACGACACGTCGTTTGCCGAGACCGAGCCGCCGGCGGGCACGGGTGGCACCCCGGCGCAGGGGACCGCCGCGGGCGGTGCGGCGCGCCCGGGCGGCGTGAAGCGGTAGGGGTTTCAGGGGCGGCGGCGCGAGGCGGCGTTGGTACGCCGCCGCCGGCTAGCGCGTCGCCGGGGCTCTGTCGAGCACGGCGCCGAATTCACCCACGAGGCACGACGGACAGAGGATCGGCGAAAACTCGACGCCATCGCGCGCCGAGACGTACGCTTCGAGCTGCTGCCACGCGTGGCTCGAGTCGCGCACCTTGTGGCAGTGCGGGCAAATCGGCACCACACTGCGCAGCGTGCGCAGTTCGTCGACGGTATTCCGCAGGCGTTCGTGCGCGACGGCCAGTGCCCGCCACGCCTCGTCTTCCTCGGACGCCGTGTCCTGGCGATGGCGTCCGACGAGCAGGCCGAGCACGTTGGCGAGCACGAAGCAGACGACGTGCGAGACCATCTCGGGGCCGGACACCCCGACGTGCCAGAAGACGACGAATGCCAGGCTGGACACTGACAGGGCGACGGCCGGCACCGCCTGCACCCGGGAGCGGCCCGGAATCATCAGATAGTAGATGACGACGCTCAGCAGTTCGAAGCGCGTCATGATGAGGGTGTTCGGTCCGCGGCCGATGTGCACGGCGACCGCGAGGGCGACGCCGAGCAGCTGTGCGCCAAAGAGCAGTCGTTCGAACCGCGCGCGTGTCGCCGTCCGGCGCAATGCCCGCCAGAGCATGAAGATGCCCGCCAGCGTGGCGGCGCGAACCGACCACATGATGGCCAGGAGCAGTGCGCTCTTGGCGAGCAGGGCGTCGGTGATGCCGAAGGCGGCAATCGGCGCGGCGATGATGGCGATGACCGTCAGTGCCTGTGCACGGTCGCGCTCGAACCGGCGCTGCTCGAGCGCATCGGGGCTCGGCGGCGGGCTTTCAAGGACGACGGTGGCTCCCGACCGTCTGGCGGTGGCGCGCGGAAGGCTCATTCGTGGGGGGCAGTTGTCATCGGACCCGAATCGACCCGCCACAAACATATGGTCTACTCATGGCTTCCGCGATGCACGGCCCAGCGGGTCAGACGTCGGCTCCACGTAGTCGGGAAAATGCTCCCGCGCGCACTTGGGGCACATGCCGTGAGAAAAGTCCGCCTCGGTCTGCTCGCGCACGTAGTGGTCGAGCTGCTGCCACGCCCCCGCCTCGGTGCGCACCTGATGGCAGTAGCTGCAGATGGGAATGATCCCCTGGAGCCGCCGCAGGGCGGCGGTGGCCTGTTCGCGCGCCTCAATGGCGGCGGACTCGCGTTCGAGCGACTCGTCGAGGTCGCGGTCGAGCCGCGCGCGATTGCGCGCCACCACGATGCCGAGCGCGCCGGCAATCAGCAGGTTGAGATACGCGGCCACCAGTTCGTAGTCCGGCATCGTCACCCAGTGCAGCGTGACGAGCGCAGTCAGCGTCAAGAGCAACGCCCCCCAGGCAATCAGCTGGCGGCGGAATTCGTAGGTGTAGACGACGAACGTCCCGATGGACACCAGCACCATGGTGCGAATCGGCATCCAGTTGTCGGCGGGCCGCAGGCTCGCGTTGATGCCGAGGAACGCCACGATGGCCAGCGCGAGGAGGAAGAGCACGCGTCCCAGCGCCTCACGCGACCGGGCCCGGCGAATGAAGACCACGCCCAGCACCCAGAGCACCAGCTGGAGGGCGCGCAGGGC
>JAKAJN010000010.1 GCA_021813725.1 bacterium
CTTAGCGTTGTCTTTCTGTTGTTTCTCTGCTTTCTCTCTTTTTTCTCTCTGCTTTCTCTCTGTTTTCTCTCTGTTTTCTCTCTGTTTTCTCTCTGCCTCTCCGGAACCTTCCCTCCACCCCGGTGTCTGCTCCATTGATGCCCCCGGCCGACTCGCCCACCGTGATTGCCGCCAATGCCCGCCGCGCCGCCACGCTCTGCGTGGATAACAAGGCGCAGGATGTCGTCCTGCTCGACCTGCACGGGGTGACCGACATGGCTGACTTCTTCGTCGTCGCCACAGGCACCTCCGACACGCACGTGCGGAGCGTGGCGCAGCACGTCGTGGACGGCATGCAGAAGGCCGGCCTGAAGGCGTATCATGTCGAGGGGGAGGAGACGGGACGCTGGGTACTCGTCGACTTCGTGGATTTCGTGGTGCACGTGTTCCACCCGACCATGCGCTCGTACTATCAGATCGAACGGCTGTGGGGCGACGCCCCCGCGGTCGCCATCACGTCCTAAGCCGGGAGCGTCGATGTCGAAGGCTCGCCTGTTGACCCTGTGCCTCTTCCTGTGCGCCGCCCCGCCGCTGCTGGCGCAGGGGTACTTCGGCCAGAACCAGGTGCAGTTTCAGAAGTTGAACTGGCGGATGCTCAAGACGGAGCACTTCGACATCCACTTCTATCCGGAAGAGGAGCAGATGGCGCGCATCGCGGGGAGTCTCGCGGAGCGCTCCTACGCGCGGCTGTCGCGCCTGATGAACTACCAGTTCAAGGAACGCAAGCCGATCATCATCTTCGCCTCGCGCGGCGCCTTCGCGCAGAACAACGTTTTCGGCGACCTCGGCGAGGGGACGGGCGGCGTCACCGACGCCCTGCGCCAGCGCAACATGTTCTTCCTCAATGGCGATCTGGGCGAGGCGGAGCACGTGCTGACGCACGAAATGGTGCACCAGTTCCAGTACGACATCTTCTCGCGCGGACGCGCCGGGCAGGGACTCGAGACGCTGCAGCAGCGGATGCCCCCGCTCTGGTTCGCGGAAGGCATGGCCGAGTACCTCTCGGTCGGCCCCGACCATCCGGCGACCGACGGCGTTATTCGCGACGCCGCGCTCAGCGGCAAGTTCCCGACGATCGAGGACCTCGAGCGACGCCCCGACCAGTTCTTCCCGTACCGCTACGGCGAGTCGCTGTGGCGGTACGTCGGCAGTCGGTGGGGCGACGAGATCGTCGGCGAGATCATGCAGTCCACGCCGAACCTGGGCTTCGAACGTGCCTTCAAGCGGCACACGGGGCTTTCGCTCGACGAACTCGGCACCGACTGGAAGGATGCGATGCAGTCGCTGTACCTGCCGCAGGTCGAGCGACTCGACCGGCCGCGCAAGATCGCGACGTCGCTGCTGACCGAGCGCAAGACGGGAGGCGTCATCCCGGTCTATGTGGCGCCGGCGCTGTCGCCGGACGGCAAGTACATCGCCTACATCTCAACCGGCAGCCTGGTGAAGGCCGAGGTCTTCCTCGACCTCTATCTGGCTGATGCCGAAACGGGCAAGCGCCTGAAGCGGCTGACGAAGAGCACGCTCAACCCGGAATTCGAGGAGCTGCGCTACGCCTATTCGCAGAGCGCCTTCTCGCGCGACGGGCGCTACGTCGCGTTCACCGCCCAGCGCAACGGGCGCGACGTGCTCTACATTGCCGACGTTCGCAGTCGTCGCATCGAGCGCTGGCTCGACACCGATCTCGACGCGATGGTCGGACCCAGCTGGTCGCCCGACGGCCGGCAGATTGTCTTCAGTGGCCTGCGCGGTGGCGTCTCGGACCTCTACATCGTCGACGCCGACGGCAAGAATCTGCGGCGCCTCACGAACGACCTGTACGGCGACTTGATGCCGGCCTGGTCCCCGGATGGCAAGCAGGTGGCGTTCGTGAGCGAGCGCGGACCGCAGACCGAACTCGATGTGCTCAAGTTCGGACGGTGGCGCATCAGCGTGCTCACGCTCGCCACGGGCACCATCGAGGTGCTCCCCGGTCAGGCGGGGAAGAACCTGAACCCGCAGTGGGCGCCCGACGGCAAGTCGATTGCGTTCATCAGCGACCGCGTCGGCATTCCGCAGGTCTTCCTCTACGATTTCGGTGACAAGCAGCATTATCAGCTCACGCGCCTGGTGGGCGGGGTGCAGTCGGTGACGGAGAACAGCCCCGCCCTCACGTGGGCGGCGGCGGCCG
This sequence comes from bacterium, assembly GCA_021813725.1. Classification (GTDB taxonomy): domain Bacteria; phylum Gemmatimonadota; class Gemmatimonadetes; order Gemmatimonadales; family Gemmatimonadaceae; genus PNKL01. The sequence continues at coordinate 2,207 of JAKAJN010000010.1, forward strand.
ATCGCATGGCCTTCGTGTACAGCGAGGGGAACGGCTACACCGTCTGGCAGGTGGCCAATCCGCGCCAGCTGAAGGGCGACCCGTTCCGCGAGGACGCGGTTGTCGCCACGGGCCCGGTGCAGGCCCGCGTCACGCAGGACACCGCCGAACTCCGGCGCCGGCGCGAGCGCGCGGCCTCGGAGGCGAATGTCAGCGCGATCGTTTCGCGCGCCGCGGCCGGACGCGATTCGGTGCTGGCGCCCTCCCGTCCGGGGCAGCCATCCCCGGGGCAACCCGGCCAGATCGCCGCCGCAGATCCACGGCGCCAGTCGATCTATCGCGGCGAGGGCGGACTGCGGCCGACCGACAAGCTCCCGGAACGCACCGGGGCGCCGGGGGCAGGCGTCAGTGTCGCCTCGCTGCTCGGCAATGCCACCTTCGCGCTCCCCGACACTTCCAAGTTCGTCGAGACGCGCTATCCCGGGTCGTTGCGCCCCGAGTACATTGCGCGGCCGCAAGTCGGCTACGCGCAGGACAACTACGGCAAGGGCGTGTATGGCGGCACGGCGATCGTACTGTCGGATCTGGTCGGCAACCGGCGGCTCGCCCTGGCCGGGAGCATCAACGGCCGCGTGGAAGAAGCGCAGTTCTTCGCCGCGTACCAGTCGCTCGCGCGGCGGTTCCAGTACACGGCGGGCGTGCAGCAACAGCCGTATTTCTTCCTGACCAACGCGACGCTCACGCCCGTCTCCAACACGCAGGCCATCCAGCAGCAGGCCATCGCACGCTACATCCAGCGCTCGGCTTTCCTCGCCGGGCTGTACCCGCTCAATCGCTTCAAGCGATTCGAGTACGGCGCGAGCTTCAACAACATCGACCGCTCGTTGATGTGGGTGAGCTACGGCGTGGACTACGCGTACGGCTACACGACGCAGCTCTACATTGACAGTATCTCGAACCGCTCGTCGCTCAACTTCGTGTCACCGTATGTCGCGTTCGTGCATGACAACGCGGTCATGGGCTATACGGGTCCGATCTACGGTTCGCGATATCGGTTCGAGATCGAGCGCGCGGCGGGGAACCTGAGCTGGACCAACTACAACGTCGACTATCGCCGCTACGACGCCATCCTATTCAGCTACCTGACGCTGGCCACGCGCGTGCAAACGGCGATCTCGGCGGGGAGCGGCGAGATGGAGTTTCCCAAGTACATTGGGCGCGCCGACATCATCCGCGGCTACGACCGGGAGAACTACTACTCCAACGAGTGCGTCAGCGCGCCGAGCGGCACCGGACAGTGCTCGGCGACCCAACTCCTCGGCAGTCGCGTCGCGTTCGGGAACGCCGAGCTTCGCTTCCCGGTGGTGCGTCCGTTCAAGGTCAAGAAGACGCTCGTGCAGTTCCTCCCGGTGGACGGGCTCCTCTTCTTCGACGCGGGCGTCGCCTGGAGCCGCGGGCAGCAGCTCAGCGTGTCTCGGCCGGCGAACTACGACTGGACGACGCACCGCTACCCGCTGCGCAGCTACGGCTACGGATTCCGGGTCAACCTGTTCAACTTCGCAATCCTGCGGATCGACCGGTCGTACCCGCTTGATGCGGCGTCGAAGAAGGGATACTGGTTCTGGACGCTGGGACCGAGTTTCTAACGACGATTCAGGATTTGGAATCCGGAATGCGATCCAGGATCACGATTCCGGAATGCGATTGACGAAGGGGCGCTCCAGGTTCTGCCGGAGCGCCCCGCGTCACTTTCACCAAGTCTCTCCTCCCCGCAAATTACGAGCATGCGACGCCTCGCCCTCCTCCTCCCCGCCCTTTTCGCGGTCTCCTGTGCGAAAGTGCCGGACGCGGGGATGGCTGGCGGCTCGGCCAGCGTTGGCGGCTCTGGCCCCGACGCGGTGCTCCTGCGCCTGCCACACGGGGGCGGAACGGCGCGCGCCTACCGCTGGGGCAGTGACAGCGCCGTCTGGTCTTCGACGCAGCGCGTTCCCGCAACGACGGAAGCGCTGGCATTCGATGCCCAGCAGGGCGTGCTCGTGGTGCTGGACGCCGCGCGGATTCCGGTGCGCGTGGACCTCCGCGTCGGTCGCGTCGCGCCGGCCACCACGGAGCGACTGCGCGGCCTGACGTCGGCCGACGGATACGCGACCTTCGGCATTGCGCCGACGGGTGAGGTGACGCGGCTGACGAGCAGTGGGACGTGGCGTCTGCGACCACCGGCCCCCGTGCGGTCGCTTGTGCCGCTCCCCGACGGCGCGCTCCTCATCCTGAGCGACGCGAGCGACGGCCGGGTGACCGTTCGCAAGGTGCATCCGCCGGAAGCGAAGGTGGTGGACAGCGCGACGGTCGGCGGCGCCGACGTCGTGATTCCCACGGTTGTGGGCGACCGCGTCTACCTCGTGAACGGCGACCATCTCGAGGGAATGCGCACTCGCGACCTCGAGCGTTCGTTCACCATCACCTTCGCCGAGGCCATACGCGCCGTTGCGCCCACGCCGAGCGGTGACCGGCTCTTTGTCGCCGTCCACAACAGCGCAACGCTGTTCGTCGTGGACCGCTACGAGTCAGCGGTGCGCGAGCGCATCGCGCTGCCGGGGCCGGCGTCGTCGCTCCGGATGGATCCGGACGGACAATACCTGCTCGCGGAAAATGCGTCGGGCGATTCGGCCTACGTGGTAGCCATCGGCACACAGCGCCTCGTCCGCACGATCGCCACCGCGTGGCGCCCCGATTTGCCGTTCGTCGCGCCCGATGGCGCGATCGGCATCGTCGACGGCGACGCCTTCGTCACGGTGGATGCCGAATCGGGGCGTGAACGCGCACGCGTGCCAAACGGTGCCGCCGACCTGTGGGCGCTGGTGCGCTGGAACGGATTCCGCCCGCGCGCCTCCTCGCTCGATGAGCCCGTGACGTTCGAAGATGCGCTGGGCGACACGCTCGGCGAGGACTCGCTCCCACCGGAGCCGGAACCGATGCCGACGCCAAGCGTTGCGCTTCCAAACCCGGTGCCACCTCCCGCGGTTCGCGCCGAATCGCACGCGCGGGGCTGGATGCTCAGCTTCGCGGCGGTGCTCTCCGAAAGCCGCGCGCGCGCCATGGCCGCCGCCGTGCGCGTGGACGGGGCGACCGCCCGCGTGCTGTCGAGTGAGCGCGAAGGATCGATGGTGTATCGCGTCGTGGCCGGGCCGTACGCCACGCGCGAGGCCGCCGACGAAGCGGGGCGGCGCAGTGGCCTCCCCTACTGGGTGTTCGAGGCGTCGCCGTGATCGGTCGCCGGCGTCCGCGTGCGCCGGGACCGGATCCGTGGGAAGCCGAGGGCCGGCGATTGGCGGCGCAGTGTGGCGGTGTATCAGCGGCGGTGGTGCTCGGAACGGATCTTGACGCAACGGCACGCGTGGCGCTCGGGGCCGGTCGAAGCATCGCCGCGGAACGCCACGTCGCCATTGCCGACCTGGCTGGCGTTCCCCGGGTGCTCGGCGCGACCGAGGGCGGGTCGAACGCACCCGGGATCACCGAGAGCTTCACGCACGGCATCTCGCTCAACGACGTGGCGCGGCCAGCGGCCGGCGGCCCCGCTACGCTGTTCATCCTGCCGCGCGGCTCGGAACCCCTGACGTCGGCACTGCTTGAGAGCGACCGTTGGTCGCGGCTCGTGGCCGGATTCGCCGAGGCAGGTGCGTTGCTGTTGATCGTGGCGCCAAGCGGGACGCCCGGCCTCGAGGCGCTCGTGCCGCGCACCGACGGCGTAATCGCCGTCGGCAACGTGGACGTCCCGATCGCGTGGCGTGTGATTGCGCAGGGCGGCGAGACGCCCGCGGCCGCCCGCACCGCGGCCGACCGTCGCCCTCCGCACGTCGGGCGCCGGGTCGTCGCCGCGCTAACCTTCGTCGTCCTCGCCGCGGTCGGTGCCGCATTCTACGCACGGTCGTCGTGGCGCGTGCCCGCTGGCGCGCCGGTGTCACCGGGCACGGGGCAGCCAGTGCGATCCCGCGCAACGGAGGGTTCAGCCACAGCGGTCACGTCCATCAACACGGCCAGCGCGCCGACTGGGGCGGCCGACACCGTGCGCGTTCCCGATCCTGTCAATCCCCCGGACAGCATTCAGGCGGCCGGATTCTCCGTGGAGCTTGTGGCGACAAACACGGTCGCCGGTGCAAATTTATGGGTTCGCGAACGGGCCGGTCGCCTGCCGGGGGTCACGATCTCTCCGGTGGTGATTGGAGCCGCTCGCCTGCGCTGGTACAAGGTGATTGCCGGCGCGTGGCGTGAACGACGCAGCGCGGATTCACTGCTGGCCGCGCTGCGCCGCGACGATGTGCTGGAATCGAATGCGGGGCTCGTGGTGCGAGCGCCGCTGGCGTTGATGCTGGAGCGGGACGTGCCGCGTGCCGCGGCGACTGAGCGGTTGGCGGCACTGGGCGCTCGCGGTGTGCGCGGCTATGCGTTGCTGCAAGAAGATGGAAGCGTGCGCCTGTATGCAGGCGCGTTTGAAACGGCCGCTGCGGCGGTGCCCCTCGACGCCGATTTGCGCGCCGCCGGGTTCTCGCCGCAATTGGCGTACCGAACCGGGAGAACGTTCTAAGTGCGATTGACGAGACTCGAGCTGCACGGCTTCAAGTCGTTTGCGGACCCCACGGACCTGACGTTCAATCCGGGGGTCACCGCGATCGTCGGCCCCAACGGCTGCGGCAAGTCCAACGTGTCGGATGCCGTACGCTGGGTGCTCGGCGAGCAGCGCGCGCGGTTGCTGCGTGGCGCCAAGATGGAGGAAGTCATCTTCCAGGGATCGTCGGCGCGCAAACCGGTCAACATCGCGGAAGTTTCGTTGCACTTCTCCAACGAGGAGGGTGTGCTCCCCATCGCGTTTCGCGAGGTGGTGATCACGCGCCGCCTGTCGCGTTCGGGCGAGAGCGAGTATCTGCTGAACCGCGCACCGTGCCGGCTGCGCGACATCCACGACCTGCTGCGCGGCACGGGACTCGCCGCCGACGTCGGCGTGGTGATCGAGAGCAAGATGATTGACGCGCTGCTCAGCGACCGGCCGGACGACCGGCGCGAGCTGTTCGAGGAGGCCGCGGGCGTCGGCCTCTACCGCGACCGGCGGCGTTCGACCGAGCGCCGGCTCGAAGAGACCAGCGCCGACCTGGCGCGCCTCGACGATCTCATCAACGAGGTGGGCAGCCAGGTGCGGTCGCTCGCGCGGCAGCGCAAGAAGGCGGAGCGTCACACCGAGGTGATGGCGCGCCGCAAGTCGGTGGAGCTGACGCTCGCCGAGCGCGAGATGGCGTCCTGGAAGGAGGAACTTGCGCGCCTCGACGACGAACTGGCGTCGCTGCGAACGCGGGTGCCGGAGGGCGAACAGCGGGTGCACGGCGCCGAGCACGCCCGCGATGCCGCGCACGCCGCGCGCGCCGCCGCCGATACGGCGCGTCAGGAGCGCACGCGTGTCGCGATGCAGTTGCGCGAGTCGCAGCAGGTGCTGCAGCGCGAAGTCGCGGTGGCCGAGGAGCGCCATCAGAATGCGCTGGCACGGCGTGAACGCGCCGAGCAGGAACGCAGTGAGGGCGCCGCATTCGGCGATCGCCTGCGCAGCGAGTGGGACAACGCGCGCGCCGAGGAGGCGCAGTGCGAAGCAGCGGTGCGTGAAGCCGCCGAGGCACTCCAGCAGGCGGTGGCCAGCGAGGAGGACAAGCGCGGGGGCGTGGCCGCCGCGCGCGACGGGCTGTCGGCCGCCGAAGCGACCGTGCGCGAGGCGCGCGAACGCATTCATCGGGTGCAGCTCGAGCGCGAGGGCGCCGAGCGCGAGGCGGGCGAGGTGGCTCAGCGCAGTGTCGTGTTGGCGGGCGAGCGCGAACGTCTGGACGAACAGCGTCAGCTGGCCGAGCGCGAGTTCGCGGCGGCCGCCGAGGCGCTCGCCATTGCGCAGGCCGCGGCCGGCGAGGCCACGGACGCGCTCGAGGCCGCGCGGGGCCGGTCGCGCGGACTTGGCGAGGCCGAAGCGAGCGCGCGCGCCGACCTGCGGCGGGTGGAAGAGGAGCATACCGCACTGCAGGGCAAGCTGAGCGCGCTCGAGGGGCTCGAACGCGAGCGTGTCGGTCTCGCCCCCGCCGCCGCGCGCCTGCTGCGTGAACGCGAACAGTTCGGCGAGGGTGCCGTGCTCGGCCCGCTGTCCGACTTCATCGGCGCCGATGCCGCCGCGGCGGCGCTCGTTGAGCGCTTCCTCGGCGCCACCGTCCACGCCGTCGTCGTGCGGGACCGCGCCGCGGCGAACGCCGTGCGCGAATGGCACGCGCGCATCGCACCGGGCGCGCTGCTGCTGCTGCCGCTCGATGCGCTCGCGCTCGCCGACGAGGCCGCCGAGGCGGATGAACTCGCCGGACGCGTGCAGTCGGAGGGGCCGGTGCGCGCCTGGGTGCGCGCCCTCCTCGGCAAGGTGCGCAGTCTCGACGACGGCACGGCGTTCGTGGACGCGCGCGGGGCGGTGTGGCTTCCCGGCACGGGTGGCGGCGCCGGCCCACTGCGACGTCGCGCTGAGCTGTTCCAGCTGCGCGCCGACCTGCAGTCCATTGGCGCACGGCGCGCGGACGCCCTCGCGGCACTGCAGCGCGTGCACGCCGAGGTGGTGGCCGCGGAAGAGGCGGCCGCTGCGGCCGCGCGCGCCGACGGCGTCGCACAGCAGGAGGCACAGCGCGCGGCATCCACGGCGGCCGAGCGGGAACGCACCGTGCAACGCCTGCAGCGCGATGTGGCTGACGCTGTGGCCCTCGCCGAACGCCTCGCCGTTCGGCAGAGCGAGTTGTCCGTGCGCGCGGCGGAGGGAGCGGTGCGCATCGAGCAGGAGACGGACGCGCTTGCGGCCGCCGAACAGCGCGCCGTCGAGGCGCGCGAGGCGTTGGCGGTTGCCGAAGCGCGGCAGGATGCCGCGCGCGAGGCGCGCGCGGCCGGACAGGTGGCGCACGCACAGGCCGAGGCCCGTCGTCAGGTGGCCACCGAGCGCGAGGAGCGGCTCGCGTTCGAGCAGGCCGGCGCCGCCGCACGCCTCGAAGCGCTGACGCAGGAACTCGCCGCGATCGACGCCGCCGATGACGAATTGGCCCGCCAGATGATCGCCTGGCGTGAGGATCTCGCGGGGCGTACACAAACGCTCGCCTCGGCCGAACAGGCCCTCGAGGACGCCGAGGCGGGAGTGCGCGCTGCCGACGCCGCGCTTGGCGTCGCCGAGCACGAGCTGGATGCGGCGCGGCGCGATCTCACCACGGCCGCGGAGGCACTGCACCAGTCGGAACTCCGGCACACGGAGCTGGGCGGGAAGCGTGCCGCCATCCGCGAACGGCTGGAAGCCGAGTGGCGCCGGCCGCTCGAGGAGCTGCTGACGGACTACATCGCGCTCGACGTGGACGACGAGACGCTGCGCGCCGAAGCCGAACAGCTGCGCGCCCAGCTCGAGGCACTCGGTCCGGTGAACGAACTCGCCATCGAGGAGCACGACGAGACGGTCAAGCGCCTCGAGTTCCTCACCACGCAGCGCGCCGACCTCTCCGAAGCGCAGAAGGCGCTGCAGCAGGCGATCCGCGAGATTGACACGACGGCGCGCGAGATGTTCCTGAAGACCTTCGCCGAGGTGCGCGAACACTTCCATCGCATCTTCATGACGCTGTTCGGCGGCGGCGAGTGCGACCTGCGCCTCGAGAATCCGGAGCTGCCGCTCGACTGCGACATCGAGATCCACGCGTCGCCGCGCGGCAAGCGCACGCAGCGCATCCACCTTCTGTCCAGCGGCGAGCGCGCGCTCGTGGCGCTCTCGCTGCTCTTCGGCATCTTCCTCACCAAGCCGAGCCCGTTCTGTCTGCTCGATGAGGTGGACGCACCGCTCGACGACCAGAACGTGGGGCGGTTCGTCAAGATGCTCAATGAGTTCAAGGTGAACACGCAGTTCATCGTGATCACGCACAACCCGCGCACGACGACCGAGGCGGCCGACGCCGTGTACGGCGTAACGATGCAGGAGCCCGGCGTGTCGTCGCTGGTGAGCGTGCGCCTGTCGGGCCAGCCGGTGGACGAGGACGCGCCGGAGGATGTGCCGGTCTCGTGACGCGCACGGGCATCGCCGTTGCCATCGCCGTTGCCACGGCGCTCGCCGGGCCGGCGTCGGCGCAGCGTACGGTGACGGTGGTCGGTCCGACCAACAATCCGCTCACCGAGGGCATCCCCGCGTTCACCATTGTCGGCGCGGGCTTCACCGCGGCCGACATGCCCCTGCGCTTCACCCTGCAGGTGGGAACCAACAATACCTTTGCCAGCGGACTCCTGACCGACACGACCGTGGTCGCCAGCGGGACGAGCCGCACCATTGCGCCAAGCCGGCTCTTGCCCGAGAAGAGTGCCGTGTACTGGCGCGGCGTCGTGACCACAGCCGCTGGACTGCAGGTGAACTCGGCCATCGCCGGACCGTTCCTCACGGCAACGTGGCTGACGCTGGTATCGCCGAACAATCCCAACGGTTCGGTGGTCTACAGCAACCGGCCGCCGTTTACCTGGCGGTCCGCCCGCATTGATCCCTCGGCGGGTCACTGGCAGTACGAGATTCGCATTACTGCGTCGAATGGCACGACGGTGCTCGTCGGCCGGCTCGATGACACGGTGTATGTCCCCGTGCGTGACCTCGAGGGAAACACGTCGTATCGCTGGTCGGTGTCGGCGTGGACGCCGGCTGGTGATTCGACGCGCGTGCAGAGCGTCGCCTCGTTCGTGGTGCTCGATCCTTCGGTCCCGCCTGCGACCATCCTGTTTCAGAACTTCCCGAATCCGTTTCCGAACGCGCGCGTCAGTGCGACGTGCATCTGGTTCGACCTGCGCACGGCGGCGCCGGTCGAGCTCACAATCTTCGACCTGCGCGGCAATCGCGTGCGTGCGATCATCCCCGGCGCGTCCTTTCCCCCGCCCGCGACCCTTCAGGCCGGTCGCTACGGTCGCGCGAGCGAAGGAAGCAACACCGGGTGCGACCCTCGGCTCTCGTGGGACGGCACCGATGACTCCGGACGCACCGTCCCCACGGGCGTCTACCTGATTCGCCTGCGCGCGGATGGCGTGGAGACGTTCCGGAAGGCGCTGTTCAAGGGGAGGTAACAGAGGGCATCGAACGACGGCGGACGCCAGAATGGTCCGCCGATCTGCAAATCCTCCCCCGGACCAGCCATATTTCTAGATTCCGACGCTGTTGCACCGCGCCGCGCCGTTCTTTGACAGGGATCCGCAATGCTTGTAGTGATGCACGCCACCGCGACGAGCGCCGACATCGAGCGCGTCTGCACCGCCATCAGCGACATGGGATACCAGCCGCTGCCGATGCCGGGCGCGCAGCGTACCACTGTCGGCCTCGTCGGCAACGACCGGCGCGTGGACGGCTCGCATATCGAGGCGCTTCCGGGTGTCGCAGAGATCATCTACGTCTCGAGCCCGTTCAAGCAGGTCTCCCGCGAGTGGCGCAGCGACAACACGCTCGTCACCATCGCCCCGGGCGTGACGTTCGGCGGCACCGATGTGCCGGTCATCGCCGGCCCGTGCTCGGTGGAGAGCGAAAAGCAGATTCTCGAGGCGGCGCGGATGGTGCGCGATGCCGGCGCCGTCGCCCTGCGCGGCGGCGCGTTCAAGCCGCGGTCCTCGCCGTACTCATTCCAGGGGTTGGGCAAGGAAGGGCTCGCTCTGCTCCGCCGCGCCAAGGAGGAGACGGGTCTCGCCATCGTCACCGAGGCGATGGATGACGAAGGGGCGCAGCTCGTCGCCGAGTACGCCGACTGCATCCAGATCGGCGCGCGCAACATGCAGAACTACTCCCTGCTGAAGACGGTCGGGAAGATGCGCACGCCGGTGATGCTGAAGCGCGGCATGGCCGCGACCGTGCAGGAGCTGCTGCTCAGCGCGGAGTACATCCTGTCCGAGGGCAACGACCAGGTGATTCTCTGCGAGCGCGGCGTGCGCACCTGGGATCCGTCGTCGCGCAACATGTTCGACCTGAATGCCATACCCGCGGTGCAGAAGCTGTCGCACCTGCCAATCATCGCCGACCCGAGCCACGGGACGGGCGTGCGCGACCGCGTGCCGCCGATGGCGCGCGCGGCCATCGCCGCCGGCGCCGACGGCCTGCTGATCGAGGTGCACCCCGATCCGAACCGCGCGCTCAGCGACGGCGCGCAGTCGCTCTTCCCGCAGCAGTTCTCCGACCTGATGCGAGAGCTGGGATCGATTGCCGGCGCCATCGGGCGTCGCATCTCCGCGCTCCCGGCGCGCTGACATGTCAACGGCGGCGCACGTGATGCGCGCCGCGCGGCGCCGCGCGGCGGCCGTCGTGGTGGGCGGAGTCATCTTCGCTGGCGCCGCCTCGGATGCACGCGCACAACTCGCCCGCGACTCGGCCGCCGCGATGATGCTCTACCGCGAGACGGCGGCCAGGTTCGCCGCCGCGCGAACCATGCGTGCCACATTCGAGCAGATGCTTCTGAGCCCGATCAGCAAGGAGCCGCGTACCTCGCGCGGCGAGTTGATGCAGCGCCTGCCGAACCGCTTCGCGTTCCGATTCACCAGCCCGGCGGGCGACGCCATCGTCTCCGACGGCGAGGCGCTCTGGGTGTACGTGCCGAGCACGGCCAAGGGGCAGGTGCTCAAGCTCCCACGCGAACTTGGCAGCGCCTTTGACGTCGTCGTCCGCCTGCTCGCCAACCCCGATGATCGCGAGACCGTGCAGGTGGTGCCGGAATTCGGCGCCGCACCGCAGAGCACGGTGACGACGTTCGCGCTCGCGCCGCGCGCGGCCGGGGCGCCCTTCCAGCGCGCCCGAATCTCCATCGGCCGGGACCGCCTGGTCCGGCAGATCGAGATCATCGAGCCCGGGGGATTGAAGCGCGTCCTGACGTTCAGCAACATGCGGCTCGGCGCGACACTTCCAAGAGGCGCATTCGTGTTCAACGTGCCGCCGGGCGTTCGCGTCATTGATCAGGCCGCGCTGATGGGTCCGGGCGCGCCACGCCGCCCCTGATTTCTCCCGAGGTTCGCATGCGTCTCACGCTGGCCCTCTCCGCCGTCGCATTCGTGATCCCAACGACCCGCGCAACGGCGCAACTCGACGCGCCGGAACTCTGGCGTCAGGTGGAGATTGTTCGCACCACCACCGGCGTCCCGCACGTCCGCGCCGAGAACCTGCGCGCCGCGGGGTACGCGCTGGGATGGCTGATGGCCGAGGATTACGGTCCGCGCACGGCGATGGGCGTCCTGCGTTCCTCGGCGCGAATGGGACTCGTGTTCGGCCGAGACAGCATGGAGACCGATTTCCTCGAGCGCATCTCGCACGATGCCGCCATCGAGAGCTATCCCCGCCTGTTGCCAGGCACGCGCGACGTGTACGAGGGATTTGCCGTCGGGCTCAACCGCTTCATCGCGCTCCATCGCGACGAGTATCCCGCCGGGATGCCGACAGACTTCACCGGCTACGACATCCTCGCCGGCGACATGGGCGGCCCCGCCTACAGCGCAGTGCGCCGATTCCTCTCGCGGCTCGACCCGCAGCAGTTTCCGCCGGAGCCGCGCCGCTTTGGCGGGCCGCCGAGCGAGGGAGACAACGAAATCGCGCCGGACAATGTCGGGTCCAACGCGTGGGCCTTTGCGCCCAGCCGCACCAAGAGCGGCAAGGCGATCCTGCTGCGCAATCCGCACCTCGCGTGGAACTCGGGCTACTACGAGGCGCAGGTCACGGTGCCGGGCGTCCTCGACTTCTACGGCGACTTTCGCATCGGCGGCCCGCTCACCCTGATCGGCGGCTTCAACCGGCACCTTGGCTGGTCTACCACCAACAATGCGCAGCGCCTGCACGAGTTCTACGTCCTCGACGCCGACCCGGCGCAGGCGGACCACTATCGCATTGACGGCACCTCGCTGCCGCTTCAGCATCGTACGGTAACCGTTACTTACCGTAATGGTGCCGGCCTTGCGTCGGAGACCCGCGAGTTCTGGTTCACCAACGCCGGCCCGGTCATTCATCGCGCCAACGGGAAGATCTACATCCTGAAGTCCGCCAATGACGGCGAGTATCGCAACGGCGAGCAGTTCCTGCGGCTGATGCAGGCCGCCTCGCTGGACGAGTGGAAGGCGGCGATGCGCCTGCACGCCCGCAGCACGTCGAACTTCACGTACGCCGACGGCGCCGGGAACATCCTGATGGTGTGGAACGCGGCGCTCCCCAACCTGCCGCACGCGGCCGGCGGCGACACGGTCGCCATTCCCGTGGCGCGCACCAATGACATGTGGACGCAGTATGTCCCGTGGGATTCGCTGCCGCAGTTCCTGAACCCCAGGGGCGGCTACGTGCACCAGGAGAACAGCTCGCCGCACTTCACCAACCTGCGCGAGCCCGTCGACACCACCAACCGCTATCCGGGATTCGAGAAACCGTCGCTGTCGCTGCGCTCACAGCTGGCCCTGCAACTCGTGGGCGGCACCAACAAGGTGAGTCTCGAAGACGTGGTGAAGCTCAAGCACTCGTACCGGATGCTCCTCGCCGATCGCGTGAAGCCGGACCTCCTTGCCGCCGTGAAGGCAACGAACCCGACGGGCGACGTGGCGTCGGCGCTCGCCCTGCTCGACGGTTGGGACAACACGGCGGCGCCTGAAGCAAAGGGGGCGATGCTCTTCGAGGTGTGGTGGATGCGCTACAGCCAGGGGCTCGCCGACTCCCTGCGCTACGCCACACGCTGGAGCTCGGCCGACCCGACCCGCACGCCCATCGGCCTGTCGCAGCCGACACGCGCGGCCGAGGCGTTCACGTGGGCCGTGGCCGAGACGGCGCGGCGATACGGGGCGTACGACGTCGCCTGGGGCGATGTGCATCGCGTTCGCCGTGGGCCGGTGGACGTTCCCGTGGGCGGCTGCGGCGGTGCGCTCGGTTGCTTCCGTGTCCTCAACTTTGCGCGCGAGCCCGACGGCAAGCTCGCGGCCAATGGCGGCGACGGCTGGGTGCTCGCGGTGGAGTTCGGCGACACGCCGCGCGCCTACTCCGCGCTCGCCTACGGCAGCAGTTCGCGACCGGAATCGCCGTGGTACTCCACGCAGGCCGAGCTCTTTGCCAAGGGAGAGCTGAAGCCAGTCGCGTTCACTGCGACGGACGTCGACAAGGCGGCGGTGCTCAGGTACCGGCCCGGAGAAATGAAATAGAGGATTTGGACCGAGGATTGCGATTCAGGAGTGCGATGCAGGAGTCGGACCAGCGATCGGGGCGTCGCAGCATCAGCCGCGGCGCCCCAATCGCCAGTCGAATTCCTCAGTCGAGATCCCGAATCGCAATCCTCGGTCCAGAGCCTCCACTATTTCGCAGTACTGTCTTCTCCCGCCCAAGCCAGCACCTCCTTCGGGTCCGTCACCTTGCGCAGCAGCGACGCCGCGCGCTGCACCACTTTGTCGTGACGCGCCGAACGCCGGCCAGCATAGGCGAGACCGAACGCCTGGCGCGCCAGCTCGTTGCCGAGCTGCCGGTCCACCAGCGTGCTCGCATCGTCATACATAATGCGCGGCACATCAACGCCCCTGCGCACGGCCATCGTCCACAGGCCGTCGCGCTCCACTGCAGTCACGACAAACGAGGAGTCGCGGACGACACCGCGTCGCACTTCGGCAGCGGCAAAGTCCTTGAGCACCTCGCGGAACTTCGGAGCGCCCGCCCCGAGCGCGAGCACGAAGGCGCGCTCGGCGGGCACCGGCACCGAATCGCCCGCCAGCAAGTCAGGCGCAATGCCGCCACCGCCGAAGACCTTCCGCCCCGCGTCTGTCTTGAAGACCGGCCGCTCGGCGCGATCGTTGATCTGACGCGGCAGGCCGTCATCCGTGACCCGCGCCGGCCGGCTGATGCTGCGTCCCGAGGGCGTGTACCAGCGCGCCGTGGTCAGCTTGAGTCCGCCGCCGCCCTCGAGTTCGAAGACGTTCTGTGCGCTCCCCTTGCCGTACGATGTGCGCCCCAGCACCAGCGCGCGATCGTGGTCCTGCAGCGCGCCGGCCACGATCTCTGCGGCGCTCGCCGTTCCGGCGTTCACGACGACCGCCATCGGCAAACGCGGCCAGCGCTGCTCGGCGCTGTCCACGTAGGCGATCTGACGCCGCTGGCCCCGCGAGCGCACTTCGACGATTTCCTGTCCCTTGTCGAGAAAGAGATCCGCGATCGCGACGCCCTGATTGAGCAGGCCGCCCGGGTTGTTGCGCAAATCGAGAATCAGTGACCGGGCCCCCGCCGCCCCGAGCGAGTCCACCGTGCGCGTCAGTTCCTGGCGCGCCGAGTCGCTGAACGTCGACAGGAGCACATATCCCACGCCGCCGTCGAGCACGAAGGCGCGCGAGATGGACGGCACGTGGATCTCGCCGCGCGTCAGCTCGAAGGGAATCCGCGTGCTCCCCCGCTCCACCGCGAGGCGCAACCGCGTGCCGGGCGCGCCGCGCATCGCATTGCGGGCCTCCTCGATGGTCCAGCCGCGCATGGAGTGGCCTTCCGTCTCGATCAGCCGGTCGCCCACCTGGACGCCCGCATGTTCGGCCGGTGAATTGGGGCGCACCCCCATCACCACCACGTATCCTTCGCGACGGTCGGGCTGAATGCCGACGCCGCTGTAGAGGCCGGACGTCGCCTCAGTGAGGCGCTTGAGGCGGTCGGGCGGCAGGTACGTGCTGTTCGGGTCGCCGAGTTCATCGACGAGACCAATGGCCGCACGGCGCCACAATTCGTCCACCGAGAGCGAGTCCACATAACTCTCGCGCACGCGCTCCATCACCGAGGCGAGCAGTCGCGCCCCGCTCACATCAGGTCGCGTCGAGCGCCGGAGCGCACGCTGCACGAGCCAACCGCCGGCGATGGCGCCGGCCGCGAGCACAAGAAGGGTGATGATGAGTCGGTTGCGGCGCACAAGCATCCTACGCCAAACGGGGGGACAAGGTGCCAGCCGGCATCAACCCTGCACCTCGGGACAGGCCGCCGCAACTGCCTGCCAGACTCTTTCCTCCACCCGCGCCACGTCGTCGTCGGCCGCCACGGCGACAATCGGCCCGCACTCGGGATGCGTGGCCTGCCAGGCCGGGTCGGCGAAGCGACCGAACGCCGCCTCCACGCGATTGTGGAAGGCGCGCTCCGCCTGCTCCATCCGGTCGGCGGCACCGCGCTGCGCCGCACGCGACAATCCCATCTCCACGGAGAGCGTGAGCAGGAGCGTCACGTCGGGCACCAAGGCGCCCGTGGCGAAGGCATTGGCGCCGCGCACCTCGTCTTCGGGCAGTCCGCGTCCCCCCACCTGGTAGGCGTACGTGCTCAGGAAGAAGCGATCGAGCAGGACGATCTCGCCGCGCGCGAGCGCCGGGCGCACCTGCTCGTCCACGAGCGCCGCGCGCGACGCCATGAAGAGCAGGGCCTCGGTCCGCGGTGGAATCAGCGCACCCGGGCGCAGCAGCAGCTCGCGAATCTCGTCACCCACGGGCGTGCCACCTGGCTCACGCAGCGAGCGCACACGCGCCCCGTGCCGCCCGAGCCGCAACGCGAGGCGCTCGAGCTGGGTCGTCTTCCCCGCCCCTTCGACGCCTTCGAAGACGATCAGCCGACCGGGCACCGGCGCTATCCGAGCGTGATGATGCCGCTGGTTGCGCCCTTCTTGATGCCCTCGAGGATCCACTGGTTCACCTGCATCATGATCTTGTCGAAGTTCTCCTGCGCGACGATCATGCGCTGGTACAGCGGATTCACCTGCACCTGCCCGAGCAGCTGCTCGAGCTCCTGCTCCATTTCCGCCGTCGGCTGTTCGCCGCCATCCATCAGCCGGGCCGCCTCCTGACGCAGTTGCTCCATCCGGCGCAGCAACGCCACCGCATCAGCGTCGCCGCCCAGCGCGTCGTTGGCCCGCCGCACGGCCTTGTACTCGTCGCTCTGGCCGATCAGACGGCCCAACTCCACGGCGCGCTCATTCAACATCACGTCTCCTTGCGTCGGGCCACGACAAAGCGCTCGCGGCCGGTCAGGTCCTTGTGCACGGATACTCCGTCGAACGCCCCCGCTTCCTGCACCAGCGCCGCCGCCTCGGATGCGCGCCGCGAATCCACCTCGAGGGCGAGCACGCCCTGCGGGGCGAGCACCGGCGCGGCGCCGGCGACGAGCGCCCGGATGGCCGCCATCCCGTCGCGCGCCGCGAACAGCGCGAACGACGGCTCCCAGTTGCGCACCAGGTCGGGCAGTTCACCCGCCTCGGCAGGAGCAATATAGGGAGGGTTCGCCACCAGCGCGCCGAGCGATTCCCCCGTGAGCGGGGCACACCAGCTTCCGGCGCGGAACTCCAGCAGCGCGCGGCGGTCGGCGGGGAGCGCGCGCACGTTGTGCCGCGCCACGGTCAAGGCATCGGTGGAGATGTCGGTGGCGATCACGCGGTCGTAGCGCCCTTCGGCGGCGAGTGCGAGCGCAATCGCGCCCGACCCGGTGCCGACATCAGCCACGACTCCCGCGCCCGACGTGGCCGCAAGGACGAGGTCCACCAGCAACTCCGTTTCGGGGCGCGGGATGAGCACGCGCTCGTCCACGTAGAGCGTCAGCTGGCGGAAATCGGCGCGACGCACCGCGTACTGAAAGGGCATGCCGCGCTTGAGCCGCTCGGCGGCTTCGCTCAGTGCCACCAGCGCCGCCGGAGCGATCGGTTCGTCGCGGTGCGCCGTGGGCCAGAATTTCGGTTGGCCGAGCACGGCCGCAATGAGGTCGCGCGCCTCCTGGCGCGCCGGCATTCCCGTCGCGCGTCCGAAGTCGTCGGCGAGTGCATCGAGCATCTCGCCAATCGTCCCCGCCGCCGCGGAGCTGATGTCGGCCGGCAGCTCGATGTCGCGCAGCGACTTCACGAACGGACCCGAGTCCCGCCCCTCAGCACCTGTCTGCTTCGACGCTGTCATGCGGTTCATTCCCCGCCGGTGGCCAATCGCTCCTCAATATCGGCATTTCGCAGCGCGTCCGTGAGCGCCCCCAGCTTGCCGTCGAGCACGCCCTGCAGGTCGTGCGTCGTGAAGTTGATGCGATGGTCCGTGATGCGGCTCTGCGGAAAGTTGTACGTGCGGATCTTCGCCGAGCGGTCGCCGGTGCTGACGGCGCTGCGCCGCAGGCGCGAGCGCTCCGCCTCCTGCTCGGCGACGCGCTTGTCGAGCAGGCGCGAGCGCAGCACTTCCATGGCCTTGGCCTTGTTCTGGATCTGCGAGCGCTGATCCTGCTGCGTCACCACGATGCCGCTCGGCAGGTGCGTGATGCGCACGGCGGAGTCGGTGGTGTTGACGCCTTGGCCACCGGGACCCGACGCACGGTAGACGTCGATGCGCAGGTCCTTGTCCTCGATGACGACGTCCACCTCTTCCGCTTCCGGCAGGACGGCGACCGTGGCCGCCGAGGTGTGGATGCGCCCGGCGGCCTCGGTGGCAGGCACGCGCTGCACGCGGTGCACCCCCGCCTCGCGGCGCAGTTCGCCGAACGCGCCGGCGCCCGCCACCTTGAACACCGCCTCCTTGTAGCCGCCGAGCGTACCATCGGAAAGCGAGAGCGTCTCCAGTTTCCAACCGCCACGCCGCTCGATGTACCGGGTGTACATGCGGTAGAGGTCGGCGGCGAAGAGCGCCGCCTCATCGCCCCCCGTACCGGCGCGAATCTCGACAATGGCGTTGCGGTCGTCGAGCGGATCGGGCGGCACGAGGAGCGGCTTGATCTCCTCCTCGAGGCGCGGGATTTCCGCCTCCAGGCGCGCCTGCTCCGCCTGTGCCTCGTCTCGCATGTCGGGTTCATCCAACGCAACGAGCTCGCGCACCTGCGCGAGCTCGGCTTCCAGCTTGTTCAGGCGGTTGGCACGCGCAACAAGCCCGGCCAACCGCTGATGTTCACGGCCCAGCTCTGCCAACCGCTTGGCGTCCCGCAGGACGGCAGGATCGAGCAGGTCGCGTTCGACGTCGGCCGCGCGCTTGAGCGCGTCGGCGAGGCGGTCGCGCAGGCTCAGACGGCGGCCTTCCGCTTGAACTTCTGGTTGAAGCGCTCAACACGGCCAGCCGTGTCGATGAGCTTCTGCTTGCCCGTGTAGAACGGGTGGCAGTTCGAGCAGATGTCGAGATGGATCTCGTCGCGGACGGACCGGGTCTGGAACGTGTTTCCACACGCACAGTGCACGGTCGTGGTCGCGTAGACGGGATGGATGTCGGCCTTCACGGAATACTCCAGGCGGGTGTTCTTGGGGAGCTGGAAAATATACCCACGAGAGGGGGGTGGATTCAAGCTCCCAACTATTAAGGCGTTTGACGACCAGCCCGACGGGAGCTAAGTTCGCCGCAATAGCAGAGTTCCAGCGTTGGACTCCTTCCTCCCCCCACGTGTCGACGATCGCCACCTTCCTCGCCACCGTTCCCCTCTTCAAGTCGCTCGACGCGGCCGAACGCGAGCGCTTTGCGGAGCTCGTGCGCGAGAAGAGTTACCCCAAGGGCAGCGTCATTCTCTTCGAGGACGATCCGGGCGACGCGCTGTTCGTGGTGCGGTCGGGACGGGTGAAGGTCGTGCTGCTCTCCGAGGACGGGCGCGAGGTGATTCTCAGCCTGCTCGGCGTGGGCGAGTATTTCGGCGAACTGTCGCTCATTGACGACCAGCCCCGTTCGGCGCACGTGATCGCGATGGAGGAGTCGGCGCTGCTCGTGCTGCGCCGCGATGATTTCCGTCGCCGCGTGGAGTCGAGCCCCGGCGTCGCGTGGGCGCTGCTGCAGGAGCTGTCGCGCCGGCTGCGCCGCGCCGACGAGAAGATCGGGACGCTCGTCCTGCTCGACGTGCCCGGGCGCATCGCCCGCATGCTGCTCGACGCGGCCGAGGAGGTGGGCAATGACCTCATCGACAAGCCGCTGACGCACCAGACCATCGCGCACGTGATCGGCGCGAGCCGCGAGACGGTGTCGCGCGCCATGCGTGAGTTCCAGGACCTCAACTGGGTCGTCACCGAACGCCGTCGCATTCGTCTCATCGACAAGGCGGCGCTCCGGGAGCGGGCCCAGCATCGGATGTGATCCGGATCACCCGTCCGTCGTGACAATCCTCAGCGACCCGTTCGCCGCCTCAACGATAGCTTTTACCAGATGACCCTCCGCGTGCAGTTCTGGGGGACCCGCGGGTCCATCCCGAGTCCAGGGCGCCGGACCGTGCGCTACGGTGGCAACACGCCGTGCGTCGAACTCCGGACGGAGGATGGCTGGCTGGTGATCCTGGATGCGGGGACAGGGATTCGTGAGCTGGGATTGTCGTTGCTGGACCGGTCTGCCGGCGCGCCGCTGGGGGGCGACATTTTCCTCACGCACGCGCACTGGGACCATATTCAGGGCATACCGTTCTTCGCGCCGATCTTTCAGCGCGGGAATCACTTCACGATTTGGGGATCCAAGGCGCTCGAAGGGAGCGTGGACAAGGTGGTGCGGGACCAGATGTCGCCGGTGGTCTTTCCGGTGTCGTTCGAGGAGATCGATGCGCGCATCGACTTTTCGTCGATCGCCGCCGGGGAACGCCGGGCTGGGCGAGGGTATGAGGTGCAGGCGTTTGACGTGTTGCATCCGGGTGGCGCCCTGGGTTACCGGTTTCGCAGCTTGGGCGGCACCGGATCCATCGTGTACGTGCCGGACAACGAAGTGAGCGCACCCGAGTCGTACCGGGCGGCGCCGGAATGGCGGAAGTCGTTCGTCGAGTTCATGCGCGGCGCCACCGTGCTGGTGCATGACACGATGTACACGACGGAGGAGTATGATCATCATCGCGGCTGGGGGCACTCGACCTATCGCGATGCGGTGGAGTTGGCGCTGGAGGCCGAGGTGGGGACGCTGCTGCTGTTCCACCACGAACCCCGGCGCGCCGATGACGAACTGGACCAGCGCGTGGACGAATGCCGGGCGCTGGTGCGCTCCCGCGGAGGGGCGCTGCAGGTGCTGGGAGCCGCTGAAGGAATGACGCTGACCGTTTAGCCCCTCGCCCACGAGGAGGACCCCATGAAGTTCGCGAAAGTGTTTGCCATGTTGGCCGTGCTCGCCATCGCCGCGCCGTCGCTCGCCTCCGCCCAGGGCGCCAGCAAGCCGACGGTGGCGGTGCTGTACTTCAACAACAGCGCCATCGGCTCGGCCAATGCGGAGCTGCAGCCCCTGTCAAAGGGCATCGCCGACATGCTGATCGGCGAACTCGCCGCCAACCCGAACATCCGCGTGGTTGAGCGCGACCAGATTCAGAAGGTGCTTGACGAGCAGAAGCTGAGCACCGATGGCAAGCTGGACAACGAGACGGCCGTCAAGGTGGGCAAGCTGGTGGGCGCCCACTACATGGTGACCGGCGGGTTCGTGACGGACCGCAGCGGCCGGATGCGCTTCACCGCCCGCGTCTTCAACACCGAGACGAGCCTGATCGTCTTCCCCACCGCCGGCGGCCCGACGGGCGTCGTCGAAGGGAAGATCGACAACTTCATGGAGCTGGTGAACGAGCTCGCGGCGAAGATCAACTCGGGCGCCAAGCTGCCGGACATCCCGGCGCGCGTGGGCGAGGCCCGCAAGGAAGCGGCCAAGAAGGTGCCGTACGAAGCCATCGCGCTGTACAGCAAGGGGCTGGTGGCGGCGGACGCCGGCAACAAGACGGAAGCGGTGACGCTGTTCAACAAGGCGCTGGCGAAGTTCCCGGCGTTCGAGAAGGCGTCGGCCGAGCTGAAGAAGCTGCAGTAGGGCGGTAGCGGGGGCGTTGGCGGCTCCCCACATTAGAACGCCGGCGCCCGCATCCCGGGCGCCGGCGTTCTTGCACCTTCCCGACGTGACCACGACGCCGCTAGTCCTCGCTCCCGCCGGTCGCATCATCGCGGCCTTCCCCACGCTCGGCGCCGACGCCGGCGTGACCGTGCGTCGCATCGCGTCACTCGCCGAGGCGGGTGACCTCCCGGACGACCAGCCGGTGGTGGTGCTGCTCGATGCGGCGCTGGCGAGCGACCGCCCCGCGGTGCAGGCGCTCGCCGAGCGCGCGGCGATCGTGGGCATCGGGGCGGCAAACGCGGTGGAGCCAGGCCCGGCGCTGCCGGCGGAGGTGCTGTGCGCGTTCGTGGTGGAGGATGAGGCGCCGGCGCGCGCGCGCACGGCGCTGCACGGCGCCGTGCGCCACGCCGCGACGCTGGTTGCGTCGCGGCGTGAGGCCGCGCACGCGGCCGCGCGCGCCAGCGAGATTGCCGAGCTCACGCGCATCGGCGTCGCCCTCTCCACCGAGCGCGACCTGCCGACCCTGCTGACGATGATCCTCGAGCAGGCGCGACGGCTGTCGAGCGCGGATGCAGGGTCGCTATATCTGGTAGAGAGGAACGAGGGCGGAGTGCGGGGGCTTGGTGAGGGGCGAGGAATGGAGGGCGGGGGGACGGGAGAGGCGGCCAGCGGCGCGGTGCTCCGCTTCAAGCTGTCCCAGAACCAGACGCTTCCCGACCTGCCGTTCAGCGAGTTCACGATCCCGCTCAACGCCTCGTCCATCGCCGGCGCGGCGGCGGTGACGCGCGAGACCATCGCCTTCGACGACGCCTACGCGCTCGGCCCGGGCGACCGCTTCCAGTTCAACCGCTCGTTCGACGAGAAGTTCGGCTATCGCACCAAGAGCATGGTGACGATCCCCATGCGGTCGCATCGCGACGAAATCGTCGGCGTGCTGCAGCTCATCAACCGCAAGCGCGACGCGCAGGCGCGGCTCGCGTCGCCGGCGGACGTGGAGCGCGAGGTGCTGCCGTTCGACGCGCACGCCATTTCGCTCGTGAGCGCGCTGGCCTCGCAGGCGGCGGTGGCCATCGAGAACGGGCGGCTGTACGAGGACATCGAGCGGCTCTTCGAGGGCTTCGTGATGGCCTCGGTGACGGCCATCGAGAGCCGCGACCCGACGACGTCGGGCCACTCGTCGCGCGTGGCCATCTACACCACCGGGCTCGCGAACGCCATTGATCGGGTGGAGAGCGGCCCGTACGGCCGCCTGCGCTTCTCGCGCGAGGAGATGCGCGAACTGCGCTACGCCTCGCTGCTCCACGACTTCGGCAAGGTGGGCGTGCGCGAGCAGGTGCTCGTGAAGCAGAAGAAGCTCTATCCGTCGGACCTGGCGATCATCCGGCACCGGTTCCAGTTCCTGCTGCAGCGCGCGGACCTGCAGTACGAGCGCGAGCGCGCGCAGTACCTGTGGGAGCACGGGCGCACCAACTACGACGAGGCGCTGCAGCGGCTCGACCGCGCGCGCGGCGCGGCGCGCGACGAACTGCAGCGCTTTCTCGACGCGATCCAGCGCGCCAACGAGCCGACGATCCTCCCCGAAGGGACGTTCGAGGAGCTGACGGAGATCAACGAGCGGCTGTACGTGGACTTCGACGGCACGGAGAAGCCGCTGCTCAGCGACGACGAGCTGCGCTACCTGATGATCAACCGCGGCAACCTCGACGAGCGCGAGCGGCGCGAGATCGAGAGCCACGTGACGCACACGTACCGGTTCCTCGATCAAATTCCATGGACGCGCGAGCTGAAGGGGATTCCGCTGATCGCGTGGGGACACCACGAGAAGCTCGACGGTTCGGGATATCCGCGCGGCGTCCGGTCGGACGCGATTCCGGTGCAGACCCGGATGATGACGATCAGCGACATCTACGACGCGCTGACCGCCACCGACCGTCCGTACAAGCGCGCCGTTCCCGCCGTGCGCGCACTCGACATCCTGCACGACGAGGCGAAGCACGGGCACCTGGACCCGCAACTGCTGAGCGCATTCGTGGAGGCGAAGGTGTTTGAAGCGGTGCCCACGGAGGGAAGGAGATCGGGGCCGTCGAGGCGAGTGACACCCACGGGGTGAGCGGGGCGGAGTGCGGGGGGCTTGGTACGGGGGGAGGAGCATAATGCGGAGCGAGGGGGGACGGGGCGAAGCCCTCGCCCCCCTTCGCCTCTCCACACTCCTCCCCCCTCACCACACCACCGAACCCGCCCCCCTCGCAAGCACTTTGCCGCCGCCATGCGTAGCGTATCTGTACCCGCCCCCATCTCGAGGAAACGCATGTCCCGCCTTACCCGTCTCCTCCTCGTCCCCGCCCTCCTGCTGGCGGTGCACGCGGCCGGCGCGCAACAGGCCGTCGACCAGGAGTACACGAAGAAGATCAAGGAGTACCTGCAGGATTCCCGCATCTCGACCGAGTTCGTCGATCACTTGCCGGCGTCCAACACGGTGCCAACGCCGCTCAAGTTTCTCGGCCGCATCGTCGGGACACCGGGCGAGCTGACATACGCCAAGGACATCTACCGCTATCTCGAGGCGGTGGCGAAGGCGTCGAACGGGCGGGCGAAGTTCTGGACGATCGGCAAGACCGAGGAAGGACGCGACATGGTGCTCTTCGCCGTCGCGGACGAGGGGACGATCGGCCAGCTCGACAAGTACAAGGCGATGCTCAAGGCGCTCACCGACCCGCGTCAGACGAGCGAGGCGCAGGCGCAGCAGCTCATCAAGTCGGCCAAGCCGATCTACTGGATCACCTCCGGCCTCCACTCGCCTGAGAATGGCGGCCCCGAGATGCTGATGGAGTTGGCGTACCGCCTGGTCGTGGACAATGGCGAGTTCTACCAGAACATCCGCAAGAACGTCATCACGTTCATCACGCCGGTGCTCGAGGTGGACGGACGCGAGAAGCAGGTGGACACGTACTACTTCAACAAGAAGCGCGCCGCCGGCGAGGCGCGACTCCCCCTGATGTACTGGGGCAAGTACGTCCAGCACGACAACAATCGCGACGGCATGGGGCAGATGCTCGCGATCACGAAGAACACCACCAAGTTCTTCCTCGAGTGGACGCCGACCATCATGCACGACCTGCACGAGTCGGTGACGTACCTCTACGCCTCCACCGGCAGCGGCCCGTACAACGAACAGATTGATCCGATCACCGTGAACGAGTGGTGGAACCTGGCCAACAACGAAGTGATGGAGATGGCCAAGCGCGGCGTGCCGGGTGTCTGGACATACGGCTTCTACGATGGATGGACGCCCAACTACCTCTTCTACGTCGCGCATGCACACAACGCGACCGGACGCTTCTACGAGGTGCAGAGTTACGGCCCGGACAACTACGTCGTGCGCCCGCCGGCGACGACCACCAGCCGCGAGTGGTTCCGACCGAATCCGCCGCTCCCCAGCATCAACTGGGGGCCGCGCAACAACACCAACATCCAGGAATCGGCGATGCTGCTGTCGCTCGCGCACGTGGCGAAGAACCGCGGGCTCTTCCTGGAGAACTACTGGCTCAAGAACAAGCGCTCGGTGGACAAGGGGAAGAACGGTCCGACGTTCGCGTGGGTCATTCCCGCCGGCCAGACGCGCAAGGCCGACGCCGCGCAGGCGGTGAACGACCTGATGACGCAGGGGCTCGAGTTCCACCGTGCGACCGCGGCGTTCAAGGCGGGCAACGTGGACGTGAAGGCCGGCGATTATGTCATCCGCGCCGACCAGCCCTACCGCACGCTGGCCGACATGTACTTCTCGCTGCAGGCATTCTCGGCGGCCAATCCGTCGCCATACGACGACACCGGCTGGACGTTCCAGCTGATGCGCAACCTGGTGATCACGCCGGTGAGCGACAAGGCGGTGCTCACGCAGGCGATGACGCCGATCACGGTGCCGGTCGTGGCGACCGGTGGCGTCGAGGGAAACGGTACGGCACTCGTGGTCGCGGCGACCAGCGACAACAACCTCGTGACATTCCGGTTCAAGAACGCCGACGTGAAAATGGCGGCGGCCGAGAATGAGTTCGAGGCGGGCGGCCGGAAGTTTGCCGCCGGGTCCTTCATCATCGCCAACGCCGACCGCGCGAAGCTCGAGCCGCAGCTGAAGGCGCTGGGCCTGAGCGCCGTCGCCGTCGCCGAAACGCCAACGGTGAAGAGCCACGATCTCGACGTGCCGCGCATCGGCTACGTGCACAGCTGGACGCGGACGCAGGACGAAGGGTGGGTGCGCGCGGCGCTCGACACCTACGGCGTGCCGTTCACCTACTTCGCCGACCAGAAGCTCCGCACCGAGGGGAACCTGCGCGCCAAGTACGACGTGATCGTCTTCCCGCACGTCGGCGGCACGGCGCAGTCCATGGTGAACGGCATGGCCAACACCGGCAAGGAGCCGCTCCCGTACAAGAAGTCGGCCGCGACCCCGAACCTCGGGACGCCAGACGAGAGCGACGACATTCGCGGCGGCATGGGGCTCGAAGGACTGATGAACCTGTACAAGTTCGTGCAGGACGGCGGCACGCTGATCACGGAAGGTGCCACCTCGACGATCTTCCCCGAGTACAACCTGACGCCTGGGGTGACGGTGGAGACGCCGAGTGACCTGTTCGTACGTGGCTCGATCCTGCGCGGCATCATCGCCGACAAGCAGAGCCCCATCACGTACGGGTTCCCGGGAAGCCAGGTGCCGGTCTACTTCAGCACCGCCCCGGTTCTCAACGCCGGGCCGGGCGCCTTCGGCGGCTTCGGCGGATTCGGACGCGGCTCGTCGCAGAGCCAGAACGTGACACCGATGGCCAGCCAGCCCAAGCTGTCGCCGTGGGACGCTGCGTCGGCACAGCCCGCCCCCCCCGCCCCGGCCGCTCCCACGGGACGCGGTGGCGCAGGTGGCGGCGGGTTCGGTGGGGCTGGTGCGGCAGCAGCCGGTGAGCGGCCGCGCGTCATTCTGCAGTTCCCGACGAACGCCGACGATATGCTGCTGTCGGGTTCGCTGGTCAATGGCCAGGCGCTCAGCGGCCGTGCGCAGCTCGTGGACTCGCCCGTCGGCAAGGGACACGTGGTGATGTTCGCCATTCGTCCGTTCTGGCGGTGGCAGACGCAGGGGACGTACTCGCTGGGCTTCAACGCGATCATGAACTGGAACGATCTCGACGCAGGCAAGCGGTAGCCCAGGACCCTGCGCGAATGCGAAAACAGGAACTGCCCCGTGAGGGGCAGTTCCTGTTTTCGGCCTGATCCTGGAGCGCTGACCTAGTTGCCGAGCACGTTGATACCGACGCTCTTGCGATAGAACGTCCCGCTCGGATACGGCAATGGGCTGCTCACTTCGGTGGCGCTGCACCCCGGCGGTGGCTTGCATGACTTGCCGGGCGCACACGGGCCGGTGTTGAAGCTGAGCTTGGCGCCGTCCGGGTTGGTCACCGCCTCGAGTCGCAGCATCACGGCGCGGGCAGACTGTCCGTTTGCACCAACGATTGGCGTGGCCAGGGTAAAGGTCACCACCTTCGCTTCGCTGTTGCTGCCCCGCAGGAAGACGTTGGCGGTCGTGTACACGGGTGGTGAGGACAGGGCGTCGAACGTGCCGCGCTGCAGGCTCAGCCGCAGCTGGTACGGCGACGGCGCGTTCGCCCTGCCCGCCGACGACACGTACAGCTGAATCTGCTTGATGGTCTTGTTATTCCCCGGATCGGGGATGTAGAAGGCGTACGGGCTCGACGCGTCGGTGAACGGATCGCCCGAACCACCAGGCGCACACGCGTTCAGCGACACCAGTGTGGGCGTGGTGCCCGTGGCCGTGAACAGGACGGCGGTGTCGCCCAGCGCCGCCCGACCGAGCGTCGCACGCAGTTCGTTGGCGCCCGCGCCGATCGTCCACGTCGTGGCGGCCTCGCCGGCCGTGTTCGTGCTGGAGGCACTCGGCGACACCGAACCGCCGCTGCTCCCGCCCGCCGTCCAGTCGATGCTCGCACCGGGCACTGCGTTGCCGTACACGTCGGTGACCCCGACGGTGGGATTCACGGGAAGCGTGCTGCCGGCCAACGCCACCTGACCGTTGCCAGCCACGATGCGCAGACCGAACGCGGCCGCCGCGCCCACTGTGAAGCTGTTCCCGGCCGTGGTGACGGCGTTGCCGAAGAAGTCGGCACTCGCCTGCACCCGATAGTCCGTCCCGGCCGCCGTGATCGACAGGCCCGAGAAGGACGCAACGCCGTTGACCGCCGTCGCCGTCATGGACGAGACGCCGCCCGCGAACGTGCCGTGGTTCAACGTCAGCGTCACGGTGCCATTCCAGCCAAGCGCGATGACGCCATTCAGGTCCACCGCCGCGGCCGTCACGTTGAACGGCTCACCGGCCGTGATGGTCCCCGTCGGCTGTACCAGGAAGGTGAAGGCCGACGGAGGATTGGCCGTCGCCGTGTACAGCATGGACGACGGCTGGAAGCTCACGCCGGACGGGATGTCGCCGCCGACACCGGGCGTCACACGCACGGTGTTGGGGCCCGGGACGACACCCAACGTCCAGCACACGGCCGCACGGCCGGTGAGTGAGGTGCTTGCAGTGACCGACGTGGCGAAGGGGGCAACGCAGCTCCCCTGCGCGTCCTGCACCGCCACCACCCCGCCGCCTGACTCGACGGCGAAGGCGACCGGCGCGCCGGTGAGCAGGGTGCCCAGCGGAGTCTTGAGCTGCACGTTCGGCCGACAATCTGGATCGAGCGGTGTGCCGACTGGGGCCTGGGCCACAACGCACGTGGACGAGTAGCTGCGCAACACGCCGCCGCGAAGGCCGCCGCGCACGTCGCTGCGAATGAGCTCGGTGACCGTGCCGCCGACGCCGCCCGACAGGGTGACGGACTCGTCGACGACGCCAAACGGGCTGAGCTCGGTGACCGTTCCGCCTACGCCGCCCGACAAGTCGAGCAGATCCGCAGCCCACGCCGAGCGCGGCGCCAGCAGCGAGAGCAGGCGCGAACCGAGTGAGTTGGACGAGTTGCTCGCGACCGCCGTGGGACAGGTCAGGAACGTGCCATCAGCGCGCGGCGTGAGTTCGAAGCCATATGAGGCATCGTGGCCAAGGCGCAGCCGGGCGCGGACGTCGGCGGCGATCGTGCCGGTGGCGCACACCGCCACCACGGCCGGCCGCGACAGCGGCGCGCCCGTGGGCGAGAACTTGTCGAAGTAGTAGAACCCCGGATACTGGTCGAGTTTCGTGCTGAGCGGGCCGCTCCCCGGTGCCGGTTGCGTAAATGGAATCGGCGCGATCGTAATGAGTGTTGGTTCCGTGACCGGGAACGAGTCAAGCTTGATGCCGGCCAGGCCGTCGCTCGAGATGAGCGTCTGCGGCAGGTCGCTCGGGTAGATCAGGAAGCTGTTCGCCGGACTCGTGATGGACATCGAGAGCCCAGCGTAGCAGAAGACGGCATTCACGAGTCGCACCACCAGTGCATCGCCGCCCGGCAGCGGACTCTGGCTGTGCTTCTTGAGCGTGAAGCTGACGATGCTGAACGCCTGATCCACCATCGCCGCGGTGTCGCCGATATCCAGCTGATGCTGGAGGTTGTTGATCTTGCCCTTGACGGAGTTCGCGTCTGGCGATCCGGCGCCGAAGGCCGAATCGGCGAGCGCGAGCAATCCGTCCAGCGTGGTGCACTGGCCCGGCGTGAGTGCCGGCGCAGTGGGGCGCCGATGGCTGAAAGTCTCACCCGGCGCAGCAACGCCGCTGCCAGTCACGGAGTCTCCGCAGGCGGCGGCCGTCAGTAGGAAGACAGCAAACGCAACGCGGGAGAATGCGGATGAACGCATGGAGCCTCGATCGCCAAAGGAGCGGAGGGGCCGAAAAGGACTTCCGGAACCGCCGGCTAGCGGATTGCCCGCCAATCTGGACTGGTTTGGCCATTAGGACTATCTCCTAACGGCTGTAGACAATATGTCCTACAGCCGTGTAAGGCAATACCGAGATCGATTCTGGGAAACACCTGACGGATCAGGGGAAACCTGATCGAGGGGAGTGCCGCCAATTTGTCGTCGCTGGATCGCTACCCGAGCCCGAGGAGCTGGCGGAAGCTGCGGTCACGATCGAGATCCTTGAACCACCACCCCGGATCGTTGCGCATGGAGGGGAGGCGCTGGGGATTGGCCGCCAGGTACTCCTTCAGGAGCCGGACGGCGTCGGCGTTATCACCGAGGATCGTGTAAACAAATGATCCGTAGAAGGCGAGTTCTCGCACGCCGTCAATCTGGGGGTCGCCGAGCGATGCACGCACGACGCGTCGCGCGCTGTCGGCCAGCGCCGGCCGGCCCGCCTTTGCCGCGCGGGCGATGACGGCCGCCACGAGCATGTTGGAGGTGAGCCGCTCCAGCGGCCGCGCGGCCGGCGGCGCCAGATCGACCGCGGAATCACTGATCGCCCACGCGGCGGCAATGTCGGGCGGCTCGATGCGCGTCGTCAGCAGGTAGAGCTTGCAGCGCGTGAAGCGCATGTCTTTGGGGAAGCGGGCGCGGGCCGTGGCACACCACTGGGCCGCCTTCTCGAACTGCCCCAGATCGTAGTTCGCCGTGAAGAGGCGGTTGAGCACCACGTTGGCGTTCGACAGGAACTCGTCGCTCTCGTAGGCGCGGGTGGCCGCGATCAGCACGTCGGACAGCGTGGCGTCATCCACCTGGTAGTACAACGACGCCAGCATGGCGTACGAGCCGGCTTGGCGGGGATTCAACGCCGTCGCCCGCTCGAGGTCGGCTCGCGAGGCGGCGAGCGCGGCGGCCCGCTTGCCTGCATCCTCGTCGATGCCGGAGATCCAGCCGAAGTAGGTGTTGAAGCCGCGCGCTTCGTGCGCGTCGGCGTTGTCAGGGTCAATGGCGAGCGCACTGTCGCCGTGCGCGATGCCGAGGCCGACCCAACGGGTGATCGCGGCGGCGTCGCGGCCCGCCAACCGTCCGCGCCGGTAGGCGAGCGCCGACCGGCGCGTTTCGGGCTCCGCCCACTTGCGGTCCGCTTTCCACGCGAGCGCGAACAGTGAGTCGGCAGCATTGAACTGCGCCTCGACGGCCGCGGCGTCACCGCGCGCGAGCGCGCCCTCGGCCCCCTTCCATGCCTGTTCGCCACGCTGCAGCAGCAACCACGCGTCTCGGCTCGCCGTCCGCGAACTCTGGTCCTTGAGCTGCAATTCCTCGCCCAGTTGCTGTCGAATCAGGTCAGACGCCACGAGCACAATCGTGTCGCGCATCGCGAGCTGGTTCGCGGCCAGGCCGGTAAACGCGGTGCGCTTCAGGTTCACCCCGCTTGCATCGTCGACGCGCACCGTCACCCGCACCTTGTCGCCATCCGGTTCCACATCGCCCCGCACGAGGTACCCGACGCGCAGGGCCCGCGAGATGCTGTCGGGCGATGCGTCGGTCCCGCGAAAACGCTCGACACCGGATCGGGAGATGACGTTGATGCTCGCGGAAGTGGAGAGCGTGCGGATCAGTTCCTCGGTGAGCCCATCGGCGAGCGGCCCGAGGGAGGAATCGCGGCTCAGATCCTGGAAGTACAGCACGGCGAGACGCCGCGCATCGGGGCCCTCCGCGGAAACGCGGCGGCCCGTGTAGGTACTCCAGGCGCCGAATCCGCCGCCGGCCACAAGGAGCAGGAGGGCGACCAGCACGACCGGAGTCCTCCATCGCGGGCGCGGTGGCACCGTGGACTCGCCCATGCTCGGCGTCGGGCGGCGGTACTGCGAGGTTGCGCGCGCCTTCATCGTCGAGGTGGCGCCAAGCGGCACACCCATCAACTCGGCGAACGCGGCCGCCGATTGTGGGCGATCGGCGGGCACCTTGGCCATCACCTGGAAGATGGCCTCCTCGACCTCCTCTGGGACGGTAGGACGCACGATCCGAATGCTCGGCACCTGTTCCATGGCGTGCCGCGCCATGATGGCGACCGCATTTTTCCCCGTGAAGGGTGGCTCCCCGGCGAGCATCTCGTACAGCATGCAGCCGAGACTGTAGAGGTCGGCAGTGGGGCCG
Source organism: bacterium (assembly GCA_021813725.1). Classification (GTDB taxonomy): domain Bacteria; phylum Gemmatimonadota; class Gemmatimonadetes; order Gemmatimonadales; family Gemmatimonadaceae; genus PNKL01. The sequence continues at coordinate 32,987 of JAKAJN010000010.1, forward strand.
ACGGTCTCGCCCACCGACTGTTCGGGCGCCATGTAGACGGGCGTGCCCATGGCCATTCCCGTCTGCGTGAGCTTGGCGCCCCCCGCTTCGCTGACGGCACGGGCAATGCCAAAGTCGGAGACGAGTGCGTAGTCGCCCTGCAGGAGGATGTTCTCCGGCTTCACGTCGCGGTGCACGATCCCCTGCCCGTGCGCATGCCCGAGCGCGTCGGCCACCTCGAAGGTGATGCGCAGCGCATCCTCGATCGGGAGTTGCCCTTCGCGGTCCAGACGGTCGCGGAGCGACTCGCCCTTCACGAACGGCATGACGTAGAACATCAGTCCGTCGGCCACTCCCGAGTCGAACAGGCCGAGGATGTGCGGATGCTGCAGCTTGGCCGCCAGCCGGATTTCGCGCTCGAACCGGTCGGCGCCAATGGACGCGGCGAGTTCCGGCAGGAGCACCTTGATGGCCACTTCGCGCTCGTGCCGCAGGTCGTTGGCGAGATAGACGGTGGCCATGCCACCGCGGCCGAGTTCGCGCTCGAGGAAGTAACGTCCGGCGAGTGCCGCGTTGAGCGTCCGCAGCGCGTCGTCACCAGACGCGGATCCGGGCCCCCGCACGATGGCTGACTGCTCCAGCGTGAAGTTGAGGCCGCAACGACTGCAAAAGATGGCGTCGGGCGCTGTTTCAGCGCCGCACTTCGAACATTTGGACGTCAGGGGGCGCTCCCTCGGGGGAGTTCGAAGAAACTGGACCTAAGATTGTGAGGACTCGCTTCGCGCTGTCAAGGAAGCGACGCGCGCTGTACACTTGTGCCACCATGATGAATCGCCGCGACTTCGTCCGCGCCGGCACCCACGCCGCGCTGCTCTCGACCGTCGGGCCCCTCGCATGGCGTGCCCGTCCGCTCGTCACAGCGATGGCGTCGGACGCCGCGCCCGACCGCATGGCGTGGTGGCGCGACGCTCGCTTCGGGATGTTCGTGCACTTCGGCCTCTACTCCACACTCGCCGGCGAATGGAACGGCCGCACCGATTACGGCGAATGGATCCGCAACAACGCTCGCATTCCGGTGGATCAGTACGACACGTTCCTCAGTCGCTTCAATCCGATGGCCTTCGACGCCGACCGGCTGGCATCGCTCGCCGCCGACGCGGGCATGAAGTACCTGGTGATCACGACCAAGCACCACGACGGCTTCGCGCTCTGGCCAACGAAGCAGGGCGACTTCAACGTGGCGCGCACGCCGTACACGCGCGACCTGATGCGCGCGGTGGCCGATGCCTGCCGCCGCCATGGCGTGGTTCCCTGCTGGTATCACTCGATCATGGACTGGCATCACCCCGACTACCTGCCGCGCCGGGCATGGGAGCAGGCGACGCGCCCCGCGGCGGGGGCGTCGTTTGACCGCTACGTGCGCTACCTGCATGCGCAGGTGGAGGAACTGCTCACCTGGTACGGCGACATCGGCGTGATGTGGTTCGACGGCGAATGGGAGGGCGAAACCTGGACGTATGCGCGCGGCGAGGCGCTGGCCGACCACGTGCATCAGCTCGCGCCCCGCACGCTCATCAACAGCCGCGTCGTCGGCCAGCCGGCGAACGGGCTTGAGGCGAAACTCACGCGCCCCAAACTCGGCGACTTCGGCACGCCGGAGCAGAAAGTTCCCGACCGCGGTCTCCCGGGCGTGGACTGGGAGTCGTGCATCACGATGAACGACAACTGGGGCTACAACCGCGCCGACCATCATTGGAAGTCGGTGCCCGCGCTGGTTGGCCTGCTCACCGAGACCGCCTCCAAGGGGGGCAATCTGCTGTTGAACGTCGGTCCCAAGGGCGATGGCTCGGTGCCGACGGAGAGTGTGGGGCGACTGCAGGGCTTGGCGCGGTGGATGAAGATCCACGGCGAGGCGATCCACGGCACGCAGGCCTCGCCGTTCGACGGCTTGTCGTTCCGCGTGACCCTCGGTCCACGGCGACTGAATTGCTTCCTCCCCGATTGGCCCATCGAGCGTGAACTGCTCTTGCCCGGCGTTCGGTCGGCACCGCGCCGGACGCACCTGCTCGGCACGCCGCCGCGCGAACGTCTCCGCGCGCGCCTGGAAGATCGTGGTGTGGTTGTCACGCTCCCGGACCGCGCGAGCGACCCCATCTGCTCCGTGTTGGCGCTCGACTTCGACTCGGAAATTCGGCTGACGACGCCGTAGCGCGGATGGAGGGACCGTCCCGGTCCCTCGCCGAACCGGGGGCTGATCGCGTATAGTTTTCTCAGCCGCCCCGCCAGATGACCGGCCGCTGACCGCCTTCTCTCGCGAGTCCCCCATGCATCGCCGTACAAGCTCCGTCCTGATCGTCGCCGCTGTCGGCCTCCTTTCCATTGCCGCGTGCCACCGCGGCGTCCGCCGCCCACCTCAGGTGACGCCGGTGAACGTCGCCCTCGGTGACTCGCTGTTCAACGCCGGCTCGTGCCAGCGGTGCCACGGCAAGGGCGGCGTCGGGGCGCAGAACGCACCCGCCCTCAACGACGAGAAGTGGCTGCAGCTCAAGGATGGGAGTTTCGAGGAGATCGTGAAGATCATCACGGAGGGCGTGCCGCAGACGGCCATCAAGGATCCAGCACATCGCTTCGGGATGCGCGCCCGTGGCGGGCCAATGAACCTCAGCGATGCGCAGGTGGAAGCCGTGGCGGCCTACGTCTGGTCGCTGTCGCATAAGTAGGGGCCGGGCGCGGCGACGCCGCTGCGCCGGCCAGCGCGCGGGAACTGAGACGCATGTTCCCCGTTGATCGTCCAGTAGCTGAGATGATTGAGACCCTTCGCAGGTTCATCCGTCAACGACGATCGGTCGAGATTTCGGCCGCGTCCACGGAATCGCCGCACGACGAGATCCAGTTGGCCGCGACGGCCCTGCTGCTGGACCTCGCGTACGCCGACGGAGCGTTCTCACCACCCGAGCGCGCCCACATCGAATCGGCGCTCGGTCGGCACTTCAATCTCGACCTCCCGAGTGTCCAGGCGCTGCTGACACTGGCCGAGGCCGAGCGCCGTCGCGCGGTGGATCACTTCCATTTCACGCGAATGATCTGCGAGCATCTGGACGTCGGCCAGCGAGTCGTGCTGGCCGAGGTGATGGTCGGTGTCATCCTTGCCGACGGACGAGTGCAGGACCACGAGTCGGTGCTGTTGCGCAAGCTGGCCGGACTGCTCGACGTCGCGCCGGGGTATCTCGCCGAAGCGAGGAAACGGGCCGACGCGACGCAGGCGACGCGCTAAAGCGCGTCGGTGTTCCGCAGGAGTCGGTCGAAGAAGCGCACCGCCGTCAGGTAGCCGCCAACCGCGACCCGTTCGTTCGTGCCGTGCGCCCGCGTGAGGGCGTCGGCCGTCATTGGCGCGGCGAGGAACCGGAAGGTCTGCGTGCTGAGGTCCGACCAGTTGCGGGCATCGGTGCCGCCGGTCACCAGATAGGGTGTGACGATCAGGTCCGGCTCCTGCACGACCTCGCGCAACGACCGTTCGATGGCCCGGAATCCCGCCCCATCGGCATCGCTCACCGGCGAGGGATCGGTGCGGAACCCCACCGGCTCGATGGCGACGCCGGTGTCAGCGATGACCTTCCGCACGCGCTCCGTGACGGACGCCATCGTCTCGCCAGGGCGGATGCGGAAGTTCACGGTGGCCTGCGCCTCGATGGGCAGCACGTTCGCCTTCACGCCGCCGGCGACGATGGTGACCGCCGTGGTCGTGCGCAGCATCGCCGCGCCGGCCGGCTTCGCCGCCATGCCGCGCGCGACGAGCGGTCCGAAAAGCCAGAGGTTGCTGAGCGCGAGCCGTGAGGCGTACGGCATCTGGGACCGCAGGCGTTCCATCATCGCTTGCGTGGGACCGTCCAGGACGAGCGGAAACGGCGACTGCTCGAGCCGAGTGATGGCCGTGGCAAGCCGGCCGATGGCGGTGTGCGGCGGCGGCGTTGACGAATGGCCCCCCGTCCCCTTGACGCTCAGTTGCAGCGACAGGTAGCCCTTTTCCGAGGCGCCAACCAGGGCGACCGTTCCGCGCGCACCGACCACGTTCCCTGGCATAATGGCGCCCCCCTCGTCGAGCACCAGCGCCGGCCTGGTGAGCCCACGGCGCACCAGTTCGGCCTTCAGTGCGCGTGCCCCGCTCCCTCCGACCTCCTCATCGTGGCCGAACGCGAAGTAGATGGTGCGCCTGGGCTGGAACCCGCTCCGCAACGCCCCTTCGGCGGCCTCGAGCACCGCGAGCACCGAGACCTTGTCGTCGAGCGTGCCGCGCCCCCAGACGTATCCGTCAGCCACCGCGCCCGAAAACGGCGGTTGCGTCCACCGCCCTTCGGTGCCGGGAATCACCGGGACGACGTCGAGGTGGCCCATCAGCACCACGGGGGCAAGCGTCGTGTCGCTCCCTCGCCAGGAATAGAGGAGGGCGAGGCCGGCCACGACGTCGCGCGTGAGATGCTGATGGACGAGCGGGAAGCTCGTGCGCAGATGCTCGTGAAGCGCGCGGAACGCGGCGGAATCGGGAGCGCGCGTCCCCTCCTCGTAGCTGATCGTCTGGAACTTCACGGCGCCGGCGAGCCGGGCGATGGCGCCGGTGGAATCCACCGAGACAGAAACCGGCGCCACGTCCGTGGCGGCGGCACCGCGGGACCGTCGCGCCGTGTTCGCGACGAGCACCGCGACACACAGGACGACGAGGCCCACGAGGGCGAGCAGAATCTTCTTCATGGCGGAGGGGTGGGGACGGCCAAAGGTGGCACGCGCAGCCCGCGCGCGCCAATGCGTTCAGCGGCCGTAGCCGCCGCCGCCGGGGGTTTCGATGGAGAGCACGTCGCCGGGCTGCAGTTCGCGCCGGCACTTGGCCGGCAGCGGCTCGCCGTTGAGAAGATTCAGTCCGCAGGCGCCGTCGCCACCGCCGTGCGACCCGCGCGGCGCACGCACGCGCCGCTCGGTCAACAGCGTGACGGTGCACGGCTCCAGCACGCGATACCGGCGCACCACGCCATCGCCGCCGGCGTGCGCACCCTGCCCTCCCGACCCCCGTCGCACGCCATACTCGTCGACCCGAATCGGATACGACTGCTCGAGCGCTTCGATGGGGGTGTTGCGCGTATTGCTCATTCCCACGTGCACCGCGCTCGGACCCGGGCCGCGTTGGCTGGCCCCCTGGCCGCCCCCCAGCGTCTCGTAGAACGTCCAGCCGCGGCCGCCGAAGGTGATGTTGTTCATCGTCCCCTGCCCCTGCGCCGGCGCGGCCACGCCGGCATTGGCGAGCGCGGCAAAGAGCAGGTCGGTGATGCGCTGCGACGTTTCGACATTGCCAGCCGCGACGGCGCTTGGCCACCGCGCGGCGATGAGGCAGTCGTGCGGCGTGATGATCTCGATGGGGCGGGCGATGCCGTCGTTGGTCGGCACGTCGTCGTCGAGGAGAGAGCGCAGGACGAACAGTGCGGCGGCGCGCGTCACCGCCACCGGGCAGTTGATATTGCCGCGCACGCGCGGGCTCGTGCCGTGGAAGTCGAGGATGAGCCGGCCGTCTCGCACGCGCAGGCGCACGCGCACCGGGACGAGTTCCTCCGACACGCCATCGCCCTCGAGAAAATCCTCGGCCTCGGCGTCGAGATCGCCAAGTTCGCGGAGCCGCGCGACCGCGCGGCGTTCCGCGTAGTCGAGGAGTGCGGAGGCGCCCGCCTCGACGTGCGCCACGCCCTCGCGCTCGCGCAGGGCGCGCCATCCGGCCGCGCCGGCAAGACAGGCCGAGCGCTGGGCCGCGAGATCGCCACGTCGTTCGGCCGGCGTGCGCACGTTGGCGAGGACGAGGTTCAGGAGCGACTCATCCATGACGCCACCGGGCGCAAGTCGAATGGGCGGGAGGACGATGCCCTCCTGCACCAGCTCGCTCGCACCGAACGGCATTGAGCCCGGGCTCATGCCACCCACATCCGCGTGGTGCGCGCGCACCGCGGCGAAGCCCGCGGTGCGGCCGCCGGCGGCGATCGCCTCGACCATGGTGAGGTCCGGCAGGTGCGACCCGCCATGATAGGGATCGTTGAGCAGCCAGACGTCGCCGGCGGCCGGTCCGCGTTCGCGGACCGCGCGCACCGCCTCGGGCATTGCGCCAAGGTGCACCGGGATGTGCGCCGCCTGGGCGATCATCCGTCCCTCGGCGTCGAACAGCGCACACGACGCGTCGCGACGTTCGCGGATGTTCGGCGACAGGGATCCGCGCGTGAGCACCGCGCCCATCTCCTCGGCGATCATCGCGACGCTCGACGCGAAGACGCGGATGGCCAGCGGGTCGAAGCCGCTCATGTCGCAACCTCGCGCCGGTGCGTCATCGCGTGCGCTCCAGCAGCCACCCGCCCACCGCCAGGGCGCGCGCTGTCCAGCCGGACGCGACGTACAGCGTGGCATCGGGCAGGGTGATCACGGCCTCGCCGGAGACGGTCGCGTCGCAGGGTGCGCCATCGTCGACGCGGGCGCGGTCGCTCCACGTCGCCGCGCCGTGGCGCGCGAACCGCACCGCTTCGGCACGCGAACTTGCCGTGTGGCGCGCCGCGACGACTTCGATCGCGCGGTCGAGGACAAACCCGTAGCGTGCCTGATGGCGCTCGGTGAAGCGCGCAGCGATTGCCTGGCCATCGTCGCCGGGCTCGAACGGCACGTCCAGTTCGTACCCTTGGCCCACGTACCGCGTGCGAGCGATCCACGCACGCACCTCGCCGGTCACCTCGGCGGCGAGGCGATCCGCGAGGGCGCGGATGCGCTGAGCGTCGAGATCGGTGGTGCGGGCCATCACGCTGGCGGCCGTCTCGCGCCGCTCCGGGGCCATCGCGAGGCCAAGTGCGCTGAGGACGCCGGCGTGCGGCGGCACGAGCACGGTGGTGGAGCCGATGAGATCGGCCAACGCACAGGCATGCAGCGGCCCACCGCCCCCGAATGCCATCAGCACGCAGCTGCGCGGGTCGACGCCTCGGTCCACGCTCACGCGGCGCAGGGCGCGCGCCATCTCGGCATCCGCGATGCTGATCATCGCCTGGGCGGCACGCTCGGTCGTCGCGCCGAGTGGAACGGCGACGCGCTCGATGGCACGTCGCGATGCCGCGGCATCAAGCGTGACGCCGCCGCTCATCGGATGCGGCGCAATGCGACCAAGCACCAGGTTCGCGTCGGTGACGGTGGGGAGCGTGCCGCCGCGGCCGAAGGCAGCGGGACCCGGCGCGGCGCCCGCACTGCGCGGTCCGACGCGCAACGCCCCCCCATCGTCAATCCACCCGATCGAACCGCCGCCGGCGGAGACGGTGTCAACGAGCACGCGCGGGAGCGCGATCGGCACACCAGCGACATCGCCCCCCGATTCGATGAGCGGCTCGCCATCCACGATGAGCCCCGCATCGGCGCTCGTGCCGCCAATGTCGATGGTCAGCGCGCGATCGAAGCCGGCTGCGCGCAGCACCGCGGCCGCGCCGACCACACCTCCCGCCGGACCCGACAGCGCGAGCGCGGCCGCGGCGTGCGCCGCCTCGCTGGCCGTGCGCATCCCGCCACCCGACGTCATCACGCTCGGCGCCGGATGTCCGCGCCTCCCGACGGTGTCGCCAAGCCGGGCGAGATAGCGGGCGACGGCAGGGCGGGCGTAGCCCTCGGCCACCGCCGTGGCCGTGCGTTCGTACTCGCGAATCTCGGGGAGCACCTCGTGCGCGCAGACCACCTCTGTTGCAGGAAGCGCGCGCCGCAGCGCATCAGCCAGACGCGCCTCGTGCGTCCCATCGGCATACGCGTGCAACAGCGAGATGACCACCACCTGTGGCGCGCGCGCCTTCACGTCGGCCGTCACGCGTGCGATTTCCGACTCGGTCAGCGGCAGGCGCACGCCGTCCGGCTCACGCCGCTCGCGCACCGCCACCACGTCGTCGCTGGTCACGAGCGGCGTCGGATGCCAAGCCGACAGGTCATAGAGCGCGACGCGCTCCTGCCGTCGGAGCTCGAGCAAGTCGGTGGCCCCGTGGGTCGCGCAGAGCACGACGCGTGCGCCGCGCCGCTCGAGCAGGAGATTGGTGACCACGGTCGTGCCGTGGGCAATGCGAGAAATCTGCCCCGATGCCGCCGAGAATGCGTCGAGCGCCGCGGCCACACCCTCACTCTGGTCGGATGGCGTGCTCAGCACCTTGCGCGTGACGACGAGCCCGTCGCCGCCGACTGCCGCGAGGTCGGTGAATGTGCCGCCGACGTCAATGCCGACGGCGTAGGTCACGCCGACGCCGGCCGGATGAGCGTCAGGGCCGGCACGAGCAGGGCGAGGTAAAGCGTCGTCGGCGCAAAGGCCAGCGAAACCGCGCCGCTGGCCTGCGACGTTGCGCCGGAGACGGCGACGACCAGCGCGACGCACGCGCCCGCGCCGCAGAGTCCGGCGATCCAGCGCGCGGCTGACGCGCCGCGACCGCTGAGGACCGCGCGCGGCACGAACCACGCGGCGACAAGGCCGAGCGGTGGGAGGAGGAGCACGTTCCAGTTTCCGTACCAGAAGACGTGCGCCGAGAAGAGTTCCATGAAGGCGACGGCGGTGCCCGTCAGTCCGACAACGGCGTACCACGCGGCAGAGATGACCGCGATGCCGATGCGCGCCAGGCGCTGCGCACCCTGCCAGCGCCCGCGCAGGGCGCTCACAAAGGCGAGGCCGCCAAGCAGCGCGAGCGGCACGAGCGCGCCAAGTGCGACGGCCACATACGTGGCGGGGAACGCCTCCGGCGCCGGCGCCTCGGGCGCCCGCTGGGCGGAGAAGACGACGCGCTCGCTCGCAACCAACTTGACCGGTGCGCCGTCCGGCCCCGGAATGGTGATGCCCCGGAGTCGGTCACGCAGCCGCATTGGGACGTACATCTCTTCCCACGCCGTCATCCGCTGGTCGGCGCGCGGCCCGAGGGCGATGTCGATGCCGAGACGGCTGAGCGGTGTGCCTTCAGTGAGGCGCAGGGCCTCGCTGCGGAACGAGTGGTCGCTCAGCGAGTCGCTCCAGGCCCGCTTGAGCACCCCGCCGAGGACGAGGTCGAGCGCGTCGCGCACGCGCGTCGAGCAGTTGTCACGGAAGTAGTCGTATCGGTAGAAGCGATTCTCCTCGCGCTCATTCCAGCGCACGAAACTGAGGAGCGCCTGCTTCTGGGCACCGCTGAGGTTCAGGATCTGCTCGACCGTCTGACGGTCGTTCTCCTGGTAGTAGGTGAGCAGGGGTACCGTTGAGAAGCCTTCCATCCAGTAGCGCGTGTCGCCGCTGAGGAAGCGCCCGAGAAAGTTCGGCTCCTCAAACGAGAACATCCCCCAGTTCCACGCGATGTCGAGGCCGCTGAGTGGATCGGCGATGCGAATGGCGTTGTGGCCGAAGCGCTCGAACACCGCCGTGCCGGGCCCGAAGGTGAAGAGCGAGACGGTGAGGCGCCGCGCCATGACCGTGTCGCCGTGCGCGGCTGCCGGGAGCGGGTTTGCCTGCGCGACGGCGCGCGTCGCGGCACCCGCAGCGGCCGCAATGAAGGCGGCGCCAGCAGCAATCTTCGTAACCCGTGACGGAATGCTCAGCATCGCTGGTGTCAGTTCGCTGACCCGAGCTCGGTGCCCGGATAATATGTGCGCAAGATCGTGCGGAAGTCCTGCCCGGCGCGGGCCCGGCCGATGGCGCCCCACTGGCACATGCCGATGCCGTGTCCCCAGCCGTTGCCACGGATGACAAGCCGCCGCAGCACGCCGCCCACGCCGGTCTCCGGTTCGACGGAAAAATAGGTGCTGTTCAGGATCTCGCCACCGGGAGGCCGCAACACGTAGCGAACGTCGTTGCCGCGCACGGCAAAACGGCCGACATCGGTCTCGATGCGGAGCACGGCGACGCGTCCGGTGCGGGTGCGCGACTCGACGCTCACGGAGGTCGCGTGACCAGGGCCGCTCGCGGGGACGCTGACATAGGCGCGCAGGTACTGGCGCAGGGCCGCGTCGAGTTCGGCCGACTCGATGGTGCGGGTCCAGGCGAACCGGGGCGCGGGATCGCAGTAGTAGCGCTGGGTACCGGGAATGCGGTCGCTCACCGGACGCAGGTACGGCTGGCTCCCGGACCTCCACACTTCATCCGGGCTCGCCGTCTCGCCGCCGCAGGAAGCGGAGTACGGCGCGTCCACCGTGCGACCGCCATACTTGAGCACGAGTCCGGCAGTGCTGGCGACGGCGGCGTCGCCGAACGGCCGCTCGGCGTCGGCGCCGCCGTACACCTGGTCCGCCGTGCCGGAGAGGAGATCATAGTTGGCATGCCGCGCGGCGCTCCCTCCCGCGGCGGCAAGCCGAACAAACGTGTAGCTGCGTGCGGCCACGGCCTGCGCCTCGACGGCCGCCTGCTCCGCCGGCGTGCGGCCGCCGATTTCGAGCGGGACGACGCCGCGCAGGTACGGCTCCACGGCGAGCGCGTTGACGACGAGGACGCCCACGCCGTCGTCGGCCGCAAAGAAACGGAGCACGCCGCGGTAGCGCCGGCCATTGTAGAGCACAAAATCGTCGGCGCGGTCCACGCGCAGCACGAGCGGCGCCGGGCGCCACGCGGTGGCGTCACCGCCGCTGCTCACGGCGCGCAACTCATCGTCCCGCCGCTCGAGCGTCCACGCGTC